>NZ_AP024322.1:2762221-3069135 GCF_018408855.1 Caballeronia sp. NK8
GACGGCAAATGTCGGCAGATAGGCGATCAGCACGTACACGCTCACCGTCAACGCGATCACCGCACCGAGCCCGCACAGCACTTCGCGGCTATGCGTGCTGAACACTTCGCCGAGCGTCGCGCGGCGCGCGGTCTTCTTCGCGTGCAGGAACGCTTCGGTGTCGGCCATGTTGCGGCGGATATACAGACCGACCGGCCCGATCACGAGCCCGAGAATGAACGGCACGCGCCAGCCCCAGGAATCGAGCGCTTCGGGCGACAGACCGCGCGAGATCGCCGCGCCGACGATCGCGCCGAGCAACAGCGACGCCGCCTGGCTCGCCATCTGAAAACTGCCGTAGAAGCCGCGCTTCGAGAAAGGCGCCGCTTCGATCAGGAGCGCCGTGGAACTGCCGAACTCGCCGCCCGCGGAAAAGCCCTGCAACAGTCGCGCGAACACGATGACGAGCGGCGCGCCGATGCCGATCGCCGAGTACGGCGGGGCGATCGCCAGCAGAAAAATGCCGAGCGTCATCAAACCGATGACAAGCGTCAGCGCCGCCTTGCGCCCCGCGCGATCAGCATAGAGACCGAGCACGATGCCGCCGACCGGCCGCATCACGAACGCGACGCCGAAGGTCGCGGTGGTCAGAAGAATCGACGAATAGTCGCTGTCGGTCGGGAAGAACAGGCGCGCGATGACGACCGTCATGAAACCGAACACGGTGAAGTCGTACCACTCCAGCGCGTTGCCGATGACCGCCGCCGTCACGGCGCGCGCGTTCAATCGTCTTCCTGGCATGCGATCCCCTGTGTGTGCATCGATCGGCGTGGGCGTGTCCGCGTTTCGTTCGCGTCGTTCTAAAGATGCGCACGCGCGGCTCTTTTTGCCTTGGCGAGTGTAAAGACGGTTTTTCTCCCGATCAAGCTAAAAGCGAACAAACAAAAACGCGCCGGGCCTTTCGGCCGGGCGCGCCTGCGCGTTGACGCTCTTCGGACGGCTTATGCCTTCTTCACATACGCGCTGCACCAGCCCTTCGAAGCGACCTGTTTGCCGGCGAACATCGGACACGGCGCGTAGGCGTCGGTCGGCTTGCCCTGATAGAACTGACAGTTGCCGCAATCCTGACCAGCGGCGTATTTCGCGAACTTGGCCTTGTCGACCTTGCTCGCGTCTTCCTTGTAGCCGAGCGCCTGCGCGGTGGGATCGCTTTCGGGGACTTTCGGCGCATCGGCGAATGCTGCTTTCGAGCCGAGCGCGAACGTCGAGGCGACGCCCACGCTGGTGATTAGAAACGTGCGACGTGATGTCTTCATGGTGACTCGCTCCATGTTGTATTGGGGGATAAGCGCCGTTCTTCGCGACGGCGATTCCCGAGCATAACAACCTGGAAGCGAGTCGACGACGTCAAATCCTGGAGATAAGAGACGGTCGAAAGTCGCATGTAAGTCAGCGCGCCATGTCGGCGACGCGCTCCGCGATCGCAAGCGACGCCGTCAGTCCTGGCGACTCGATGCCGTACAGATTCACCAGCCCCGGCACGCCGTGCGCCGACTTGCCCTGAATCATGAAGTCCGCCGCCGCCTGGCCCGGGCCGGACAGCTTGGGCCGGATGCCCGCATACGCGGGCTGCAACGCGTCGTCGGGGAGGCCTGGCCAGTACGCGCGGATCGCCGCGTAGAACGATTCGGCGCGGCGCAGATCGACGTCGTAGTTGAGCGCCTGCACCCATTCGACGTCCGGCCCGAACTTCGCCTGGCCGCCGAGATCGATCGTCAGATGCACGCCGAGGCCGGCTTCATTCGGCATCGGATAGATGAGCCGTTCGAACGGCGCGCGTCCGCTCACGCTGAAGTAATTGCCCTTCGCGAAGTAGAGCGGCGGCACGTGGCGATCGTCGAGGCCGCGAATATTGCGCGCGATCGCGTTCGCCCACAGTCCCGCGCTGTTAATCAGATACGACGCCCGAAAGCGCGTGGGCGACTCGCCGCCCGTCTCGACGATGAAGCAGCCCTCGCGCGCGTCGATCGACGCGACGGGCGTATGGAACACGATGTTCGCGCCGCGGTTCTCCGCTTCGCCCTGCAGCGCGAGCATGTACTGATGACTGTCGACGATGCCCGTCAGCGGCGACCACACCGCCTCGACGCATTGCAGTTGCGGCTCCATCTCGGCCGCCTGCGCGCCGCTGATGCGCGTGAGCCCCTTGACGCGGTTCTCGATGCCCTTCTGCTCCAGCGCTGCCAGTTGCGGCACCTGATTGCGCGCCGTGGCGACGAGCAGTTTGCCGCATTGCCGGTGCGGCACGCCGTGCGCCTGACAGAACTCGTAGAGCATGTCGCGCCCGCGCACGCACAGCTCTGCCTTCAGCGATCCGCGCGGATAGTAGATGCCCGCGTGAATCACCTCGCTGTTGCGCGAGCTCGTGCCGATGCCGATGCCCTCGCCCGATTCCAGCACGATGACTTCGCGCCCGCGCATCGCCAGCGCCCGGGCGATCGCCAGCCCGACCGCGCCCGCTCCGATTACCACGCACTCGATCCGATCCATGTTTTCTTCCGCCGCAGATTTATCCCAACTATTTTACGTTCGGGACTATTGCGCGATACACAACAAACGCACATGGATTGCATCGTTTTCCGGTGCAATTCAGAAAAAGGCAAGAATCTGGCCGCCAGATGTCAAAAATGACAGGTTTTGGCGGCCTTTTTCGCAATTCCGCAAATTACGCCTTTTCAGAACCCGATAGCTTTCCTGCGCGAATTCCGGTCGAGCTGGATATCGCGCGCCTCGATGTGGTGCCGGCTGTCGATACGTGCGTTGCCGAACGCATTCAGTACCGCACGCCGCATGCCGCGCGGCGACGCCTGCGTGAGCGCGTCGAGCGGCGCATCGCCGAGCGTTTCGGGAAAGCGCGCGCCCCATGTGTGAGCATTGCGGATTTCGGCGTAAATCGACTGCGCGATGCGCCGCGCGCCGTCGCGATCGGGCGCCGGAATCTCGTAGACGTTCATGCGGTTCAAAAGCGGCTCGGGGATCGCGCGCGCGTCGTTGGCCGTGGCGATCCACACCACGTTGCCTGCGTTGATCGGCACCTCGGCGAATTCGTCGATGAAAGTCTGCGCCGTGTCGTGCTCCAGCAGCGCGTAGAGCGCGCCGAGCGGATCGTACTGCGCGTCGCCAGTAGCCTTGTCGATTTCATCGACGGTGATGACGGGGTTCGCGTAGCTGCCGTTCACGAGCGCGTCGAAGACCTTGCCTGGCTTCGCGTTGCGCCATTGCGACGACGCCCCCGACAGAATCCAGCCCGCCGTGAGCGAGCTCATCGCGACGTAATGGCAGGATGTGCCGAGCAGCCGCGCGAGCTGTTTCGCGAAGTGCGTCTTGCCGATGCCCGGCTCGCCGAGCAGCAACATGGGCATGAGTTCGAGGCGGTCGTCGGTTTCGAGACACAGCGCGATCTGCTTGCGGATATCGGCAAGCGGTTCCTCGAAGTTGGGGAGGTCGGCGGCTAGATCGTCGATCGACGGCATGCGGTTGGGCTTCACGCAAAAGCGCAGATTGCCCACCTTGAGCATCTTTTCGTAGGTGGCGCGCAAGGCGTCGCTTGCGCCTTCGGTGAGGTCGTTGAGCGCGGCTTCCACGTCGTCGAGACTGTAGACCTTGCTGAACGATGCCACCGCGAGTTCCTGTTTGACCACGGCTGTCGTCATGTCACACCCCGTCATTTTTTATGGTCGACGAGTCCAGTGTATCGACGCCAAAACCCCACGCAAGCGAGCAGTCGCACGCGTGTGCTGCTAATTGGGATGCCCCTTTTCGCCGATAAAGCCGCGATCGGCGCGGCCTAGTATCATCGTCGGGATCGAAACGGCGAGCGGGTTCGATATCTGCTCCGTCTGCAATCATGTATTTCGACGGGCGCGCTGAACCGGCTTCGCGCCGCCGTGTCACACCGAAGTCGCCGAGGAACGCCGATCCCGTGGCCGCCGCCGGGCGTGCCGCCATCCGAACAGTTCGCGCGCAGGAGTTGCTTTCAATGCGAAAAACGATACCCACTGCCTTTCTGAATGCCGCGCTCATGATGAGCGCCTGTCTTGCCGCGTTCGCCGCGCACGCGCAAACCACGCCGCCGCAGCCGGTGAACTGGGAATTGCAGGTTGTGCGCGACGGGCAACAGATCGACTCATTCTCCGGCACGACCAACGTCGGACAGGCACGCACGGACACGCATCACAACAAAATGCAGAACCGCGTCGGCTGCGCGGATCAACCCGCGGGCGACATCGACTTGCAACGCACCGTCACCATTTCGCCGACCCACGCGAGCGCCGACGACATCACGATCGCCATCGACGCGCAGGAAACCCTGCAGGACGACAGCACGCGCGTGTCGCAGTCCGGCTGCAAGCTGCCGCCGGTGCCGCGTCAGGTGAGCGGTTCGCATCCGGGGCTCGTGATCAAGCCGGGCGAATGGGCGCAATGGCAGATCATCGACAGCAACCCGTCGCTCGCCTATCGGGTGCGCGCGAGCCTGGGCGCAGCGACGGCGGCGCAATGATAACCGCGGTGACATAGACTCAAAAAGCCGCCGCTCAAGACAAAGAACGCATGCGAAACCCAGAACATCTTCCGCCGGGCCCATCCGCTCACACGGCCACGCCGGATTTCACGGCGGTCAGCTGGAACCTGCACAAGGGTCGCTCGCCGCTCGGCTTGCGCGCCTGGAACGCGATGCAGCGGTGGGTTCAGACCACCAACGCGGACGTCTATTTCCTTCAGGAAGCGATGGCGCGGCGCATGCCGCAGCCGGTGCTCGCCAGCGGCTTCGGCAAGCCGCTGAACGCACCGCTCGACGATGTCTGGCATTGCCAGGCCACCGAGATCGCCACTGCGCTCGAGTTGCAGATCGCGCTCGGGCCGAACGTCTTCAAACCGTCGTGGCGGCACGGCAACGCGATTCTTTCGCCGCATCCGCTCGATCTCTCCGGGCGCTGGGACATCTCGGCGCATCGGTTCGAAAAGCGTGGCTTGCTGGTCGCGCGCGCCACCTTCGCCGGTCAGTCGGTCACGCTGCTGTGCGCGCATCTCGCGCTGACGCGTCAGGCGCGTCTGCGTCAGATGAACTGGATCGCGCACTGGATCGCGAAGGAAGCGCCCGAGGGCCCGCTCGTGCTGGCGGGCGACTTCAATGACTGGCGCAACGATTCCGTGCCGCTATTCGCCGAACTCGGCATGAACGAAGTCGCGACGATGTTGGGCGCTTCGGGCCGCACGTTTCCGGCGTTCTCGCCCGCGCTCGCGCTCGACAAGATGTTCGTGCGCGGCCTGAAACCGGTGGAATGGCTCGTGCCGACGCAGGACACCGCGTGGCTGTCCGATCACCTGCCGTACATGGCGCGGCTGCGGGTGGAATGACGAAGCGCTTACGCTCGCGGCTTCGCGAGCAGCACTTCCAGACAGGCGACGTCGACGGGCTTGGTCAGATGATGATCGAAGCCCGCATCGAGCGCGCTGCGGCGATCGGCGTCACTGCCCCAGCCGGTCAGCGCGAGCAGCAGCGCGTGCTGCGTGGCTTCGCGCTTTCTCATTTCGCGCGCCACGTCGAAGCCGCTCATGCCCGGCAAACCGATATCGAGCACGACCACATCGGGTTTGAAATCATCGATCGATGCGAGCGCGCGCGGCCCGTCGTGCTCGCTGCGCACGACGTGACCGAGCGCTTCGAGCAGCATCGACAGGGCGAACGCCGCATCGGCGCTGTCGTCGACGAGCAGAATGCGGCGGCCTTGCGCCGCGCCGCCGCTTGCTTCGGCGGTAGTGTTCATGCGAATCCCCGTGCATCGTCGCCGCGCGGCGACTTTATTGAGATGATGCGGGAAATGTAGCACAGCGGGTCTGCGCGTCTGAAATGAGGCCGCAAGCACGCTGCGCCGCGGCTCTGCTATCGTGAATGCTTCATTTGCCGCGCCGTTCCCGCATCGCCGCCATGTTCGATCTATTCGACGACATTCCCAAACCCGACATCGTCTGGCATCCGGACTGGATCGATGCCGACGAAGCCTCCGACCTGATGGGCGCGCTGATCGCGGAAGTCGGCTGGCAGCAGGACACGATGACCACGCCCGGCGGCCGCGTGCCGTTGCCGCGCCTGACGGCATGGCAGGGCGAACCGGATGCGGTCTATGTGTATTCGGGCATCCGCAACGTGCCGCAGCCGTGGACGCCGGCCGTCGCGCAACTGCGAGAGCGCGCCGAAGCCGCCTGCGGCGCGCGCTTCAACAGCGTGCTGCTGAACCGCTATCGCAGCGGCCTCGACAGCATGGGCTGGCACGCCGACAAGGAACGCGAACTCGGCCCGGAACCGGTGATCGCATCGGTGAGTCTCGGCGCAACGCGCACCTTCGAGTTCCGCCACGCGCGCACGCACACGACGCACACGCTCGCGCTGACGCACGGCAGCCTGCTCGTGATGCGCGGGCGCACGCAGCTCGAATGGGTGCATCGCGTGCCGAAAGAGCCGGGCGCGCGCGGCGAGCGCATCAATCTCACGTTCCGCAGTGTCGATGCGTCGAAGCGCGTAAACAAGCGCGCTTAGGGACGCTTCGCGACGAAATCGATCTCCACGAGCGCATCGCGCGCGAGTCCCGTCACGCCGATGCACGTGCGCGCCGGCAGCGGCTTCGGCAGAAAGTACGAGCGATACACTGCGTTCATCGCGTCGTAATCGCGCTTGAACTCGGTGAGGAAGATGCGCGCGCTGACCACGTTGTCGAGCGTGAGGCCGACGCCGTTCAGCACGAGAATCAGGTTGTCCATCACTCGCCGGGTCTGCGCCGCGACGCCTTCGGGCAGCGGTGCGCCGTCGTCGACGGGATCGGTCGGCATCTGGCCCGTCAGGAACACCCAGCCGTCGGCCTCGGCCGCGTGCGAGAACGGTCCGACAGGCGTCGGCGCGGCATCGACCATCGTGAATTTGGGCAGTTGGCTCACTTCGTCTCCTTTTAATATGCGTATGGATCGCAGAGAACCGGAACGTTAGCGCGCCAAAATTGCGCGTGTGCTGGCGCCCCGTGCGAAGATGATGCGGCTTACGGTTCCCTTCTCACGCGCGATGCTTCCTTACCCTCTTCTCGCCGACGCCGTCCTGCGCATGCTGACCGCGATGCTGATCGGCTGCATCATCGGCATCGACCGCGATCTGCATGGCAAGCCGACCGGCATGAAGACGCTCGGGCTCGTGTCGCTCGGCGCGTGCATCGCGACGATGTGCGCGCAAGGCTTCTCGATGACGCTCTCCGCCGATGCCGACGTATCCCGCGCCGTGCAGGGCATCGTGACGGGCGTCGGCTTTCTCGGCGCAGGCGTGATCCTGCAGAATCCGCGCGAAAACCGCGTGCGTGGGCTTACCACGGCGGCGTCGATCTGGGTGACGGCGGCTGTCGGCATCGTGTGTGGGCTGGGCGTCTGGAGCGTTGCGTTCATCGCGATGCTCATGATGATCGCGCTCATGGTCATCGGGCGCGTGGTCGAGAAGCGTTTGCTGCGGCGCTGGATGAACAAGCCGGAGGACGAGCGTCAGAAGTATGGCGATATCGAAGAGGCTTGAACGAGTTCCTCCGCGCCAGACGCCTTCACACGATTACGGCCCGCGACCTTCGCGGCATACAGCAGGCTATCGGCCCGCGCCATCAACGAGGCGAGCGGCTCGCGCCCGTCCCACCTCGCGATACCCGCGCTGAAGGTGTAATTCAGCACGCCGCCGGGCACGGCGCACGGCGTCGCTTCGACGGTCCTGCGCAGCCGCTCGACGAGCGCGGTGACATCCTCGCTGCGGTCCGCCGTGCAGAACAGACAGAACTCCTCGCCGCCGATGCGGCCGAACGCATCGCCATCGCGGATGCGCGCCCGCACGATGGCCGCGAAGTGGCGCAGCACGTCGTCGCCCGCCGCGTGACCGTAGCGGTCGTTCACGCTCTTGAAATGATCGACGTCGACCACCGCCACATATTCGCGCCGGCCGGTATTTCCGGCGCGCGCGAGCCGCTCAACCGCCGCAGCCAGAAACGCCTTTCGCGACAACGCGCCCGTGAGATCGTCGAAGCGCGCGAGCCGTTCGAGCCGCTGCGCCAGCCGGTCGTGCGCCATCATCACGAGCCCGATGCACAACGACGGCAGCACGAGAATTCCCAGCGCGAGAAACGTGATCTGCATCGGCCCGGGTTGCAGCAGCGCCGCCTGCGCGGGCGGCTGCACAGCGTAGATCGCGCCGCGGATCGTATGGCCGAGCGTGCCGAGCGCCGCCGCGCCGGCGACGAACAGATAGTTGTAGCGCGGCCGCTCCTTCGGACGCCCGAGCAGCACGCGGCCGGCAATCGCGAGATCGCAGGCGGCATGAAACGCCGACACGATCACCACGCGCACGTGCACATCGGGCACGACGTAGGTGAAGTACACGATGCCCGCCATCACGGCGAGCCACATGATCCAGCCCGCCCAGCGTTGCGCGGGTCGCAGATGCACATCGAAGAATTCGTTGCAGCCTTCGTAGATCAGCAGAACGGTCGCGGCCAGCAACTGATTCGCGACCACGACGCCGAGCCACGCGGGCGCCACGTTCTGCATGGCGAACAGCACGAGCGACACGATGGCCAGCACGTTCGCCCAGAGCCAGCGCGGCACGCCGTCGATCTCGTGTGAGAGCAGCGAGATCAGCACCAGTATCGAGAGAATGCTCGATAGCGCGGTGACGACGAGAATGCTGACGGGGCTGAACATCGCTGAAAGTGAGGTGGAATTCGCTCGCGCCGAAGAGATCGCAGCGCGTCGCCAACGTGTTTACGGCACGAACGGCCGCACCTTGAGGGGCGCAGCATGCGGCACGCGGTCGCAGGAAAACAAACAGAAACGCGGCGCAGCCTCCCGGCCCGCCGCGTTCGACGAAGCAATGCGCAGTCCAGACGAACCGCGCATCGTCGTTCAGACCTTACCATTCGTGCCGGTCGCGCCAGCGATCCTCCCGGCGCATCTCGTGACGCCATTGACGCTCGCGCCATTCGTGGCGTCGCCATTCGCGCTCGCGCCAGCGGTCGCGGTGATAGCCGTAGCCATCGCGATCGCCATATCCGTAATAGCCGACCGGCACCGCGGGCTGCGCATACACCGGCACGCCGACGCCCACCGCCACATCGACATGCGCGTTCGCCGAGGCCGACATCGCGAGCGCTGCGATCCCCGCCAGCCCGACAGCCATTCCAAGCAGTTTCTTTTTCATGTCGCTTTCTCCCTGCACCAAGTGCCTTGTGAGTCAGGTGCAGTCTAAAAAGCGATGCCGGATACAGGTGCAACGGGTTTGCCAGAAAGGTAACGTCAGGTAACGGTCAGATTGTTTGCGTTTCGCCTAGCGGACGCGCTTGCCGGTTTCGTCGATGACGACTTCGCCGTCTTCCTTCACGAACGGCCCCTTCTGCGCCTCGGGCAGGAGATCGAGCACGAGTTCCGACGGGCGGCACAGACGCGCGCCCTTGGGCGTATCGACGAACGGCCGGTTGATGAGGATCGGATGCGCGAGCATCGCGTCAATGAGTTGTTCATCGGTAAGACCCGGATCGTCGAGACCGAGTTCGGCATACGGCGTGCCCTTTTCGCGCAGCGCTTCGCGCACGGACAGACCCGCGCGCGCGATCAGCGCGACGAGCGCTTCGCGGCCTGGCGGGTGCGTCAGATATTCGATCACGTTCGGTTCGATGCCCGCATTGCGAATCAGTGCGAGCGTATTGCGCGAGGTTCCGCACTTCGGATTGTGGTAGATGGTGACGGTCATGGTCGCGTTGTCCCTGCATTCGAAAGTTGGCGAGATGGCACGCCTCGCATTCTAGAACCGATACAACGATGACGCGACCGACAGCCGCGCGCCACGCGCGCGACCGTAAGCGTGCCGTGCGTTCAATTGTCCTGTTCATTCGCGCATCCGCAGCCTATAAAGAAGGTGCAGTGCGGCATGCGTCTTCTGCGGACCCGCGGGTCCCATTCGCCGGAAAGCGCACCGGCGCTCCGTCTGCATCGCAACGGCGAGATGCCGTGCGTGAAACGCATTCGAACAAGTTCGGCATACCGGCGGCGGAACACGCATACCACGCCGGCAACCGGCATCTATGTTCCGTCCTCGCGGCGCGCCACGCATGGCATATGCGGGACACGTGGCACGTTCCGTGCGGATTTCCGATCCGAATCAGCGAACAGCGTTACGCGGACACACGCGAGCGCGCCTTCCGACCGTACGATCAAGGAGTCGACATGAAATCACGTATCGCCATGGCGGCGCTCGCCGCCGCATTACTCGCCACTGCGGGCCTCGCCTCGGCCCAGCAGACCTATTATCGAACCGCGCAGGTGCCCGGGCAGGCCACCGCCGACACCTGGACCGACCCGAGCGCGCCGCAGCAAAGCGCCATGCAGGCCCAGCCCGGTGACATGTCCGACACGTCATATGGCGGCGCGCCCATGACGCGCGGTGCAGCCGGCACGACGATGAACACCATGGACAGCTCGGCGTCGAAGCCCTGCACGCGCGGTCCGCAGTGCAACATCTTCTTCGGCAACTGAGCAGTCGACAAAGCATCTGCGTTAGCATGAGCGCATGAGACGGCGCGTCCGTTCCAGACGAACGGACGCGCCATTCTTTTTTCTGGGACACCGATCATGCGCCGTGATGAATTTCTTGCGCTTCTTTCCAGCGAAAGCTTCGACGAGGTCGTCACGGTCACGCGCGAGCCGAACGGTTCGCTCGACCTTCACGCGCATCCGTTCGAAGCCAAGGCGCTGATTCTCGAAGGCGATCTCACGATTCGCATCGCCGCTCACGCGCGGACGTATCGCGCGGGCGATATCTTCCATCTCGCGCCGAACATCGAGCATTCGGAGCAGTACGGGCCCGAGGGCGTGAGCTATCTCGTCGGCCGCAAATAGCGATGGCCGCCTCTAAACGCAACGCCGCGCGCATCCGCATCGGCATCGGCGGATGGACGTTCGAGCCGTGGCGCGGCACGTTCTATCCCGAGGGTCTCGCGCAGAAGCGCGAGCTCGAATACGCGAGCCGCGCGCTCACCAGCATCGAAGTGAACGGCACGTTCTACGGCTCGCAAAAGCCCGCGACCTTCATCAAGTGGCGCGACGAGACGCCGGACGATTTCGTGTTCTCGCTCAAGGCGCCGCGCTACGCGACGAATCGCCGTGTGCTGGCCGAAGCCGGCGATACGATCGAACGTTTTTTCGGCAGCGGCGTGCTCGAACTCGGAGACAAGCTCGGTCCGATCAACTGGCAATTCGCGGCGACCAAGAAGTTCGACGCCGAGGATTTCGAGCGCTTTCTCGAACTGCTGCCCGCGAATATCGAAGGCCGCGCGATCCGTCACGCGGTCGAAGTCCGACACGAGAGTTTCTGCGATCCGGCGTTCATCGCGCTCGCGCGAAAGTATCGCGTCGCGGTGGTGATCGCGGGTGATTCGAAGTATCCGCAGATCGCGGATATGACCGCGCCTTTCGTCTACGCGCGCATCATGGGCACGACCGAAAAGCAGGCGAAGGGTTATGCGAAAGCGGCCCTCGATCAATGGACCGGGCGCGCGCAAACGTGGGCCGCGGGCGGCTCGCCGGCCGACTTGCAGACCTTCGGCAAGCCGGCCCCGAAAGCCGCATCGCGCGATGTGTTCGTCTACGTCATCAGCGGCTTCAAGGAGCGCAATCCGGCTGCGGCGATTGCGCTCATCGAACGTCTGAAGGACTAGACGCGCATCGGCCTCAACGCACGAGGCAAGGCTTCTTGTTGTCGAACTTCCAGTTCGGAATCAGATACTGCATCGCGACGCCGTCATCGCGCGCGCCGAGGCCGTGCTGCTGATACAGCGCGTGCGCCTTCTCGACTTCGTCCATATCCAGTTCGACGCCAAGACCCGGCACTTCGGGCACCTTCACCTTCCCGCCGACGATCTGCAGCGGATCGCGCGTGAGACGCTGGCCGTCCTGCCAGATCCAGTGTGTGTCGATCGCCGTGATCTTGCCCGGCGCGGCGGCGGCGACGTGTGTGAACATCGCGAGCGACACGTCGAAGTGATTGTTCGAATGCGAGCCCCACGTGAGGCCCCAGTCGTTGCACATCTGCGCGACGCGCACCGAACCCTGCATCGTCCAGAAGTGCGGATCGGCGAGCGGGATGTCGACGGATTGCAACTGGATCGCGTGGCCCATCTGACGCCAGTCCGTCGCGATCATGTTGGTCGCCGTCGGCAGGCCGGTCGCGCGGCGGAATTCGGCCATCACTTCGCGGCCCGAGTAGCCGTTTTCCGCGCCGCACGGATCTTCCGCGTACGCGAGCACGTCGTGCTTGTCGCGGCACAGACGGATCGCTTCGGCGAGCGACCACGCGCCGTTCGGATCGAGCGTCACGCGCGCTTCGGGGAAGCGTTCCGCGAGCGCGGTGGCGGCTTCCATTTCCGCATCGCCCGCCAGCACGCCGCCCTTCAGCTTGAAGTCGTTGAAGCCGTAACGCGCCTTCGCCGCTTCCGCGAGACGCACGACCGCTTCGGGCGTCAATGCAACTTCGGTGCGCAGGCGCTCCCAGTCGTCGCGGCCATCCGCGCCGGATGCGTATTGCAGGTCCGTCTTGTTGCGATCGCCGATGTAGAACAGATAGCCGAGCATTTCGACTTCATCGCGCTGCTGCCCTTCGCCGAGCAGCGCCGCGACCGGCACGCCCAGATGCTTGCCGAGCAGATCGAGCAGCGCGGCTTCGAGCGCGGTAACGGCGTGGATCGTCGTGCGCAGATCGAAGGTCTGCAGGCCGCGGCCACCCGCGTCGCGATCGGCGAACGCCGTGCGCACCTTGTTGAGCACCGCATGCATGTTGCCGATCGACTGGCCGACGACGAGCGAACGCGCATCGTCGATGGTCTTGCGGATGTTCTCGCCGCCCGGCACTTCGCCGACGCCCGTGTTACCGGCGCTGTCCTTCAGGATCACGATGTTGCGCGTGAAGAACGGGCCGTGCGCGCCCGACAGGTTCATGAGCATGCTGTCGCGACCGGCGACCGGCACGACGCGCAATTCGGTGACTTTCGGAGTGGCGTTCGGTTCGACTGCGTTCGTGGACATGAGCGTGATCCTGTGAGTTGAGCGAGTGGTTCAATGCGCGTCGCATTGATCGGCCATGTGATACGTTGTCTGATGACATTGTAGAATGACCTTCTTTCGGTGCCAAGCGTGTTTACCCTTTATCGCACTGCGGCTTGCATTGTATGGCTTATGGCCGGTCACCCTGGCTTCGATCAAACCAAAAGAGGTTCGAACTAAGACGTCTGACAACTGAGCGCAAACACACCAGCACTGCAAACGACAAAGCCGGCTCGCGCCGGCTTTCTCGGTCCTGCCCGCACTGCCCTCGGAAATCAGGTCTTCAGCTGAATCCGCTTGAACGGCCCGGCGAGCAGCCCGTATGCGACCATCGCCGCGATGCCGTGCGCGCCGACGAACCACAGCGCGCGATCGAACGAGCCGGTGCTCGCGACCACATAGCCGATGACGATCGGCGTCACGATGCCCGCCGTATTGCCGATGCCGTTGAACACGCCGCCCGACAGCCCCGTCATCTCGCGGGGCGCGACGTCCGAAAGCACGGCCCAGCCGATCGCGGCAAGCCCCTTGCCGAAGAACGCGAGCGACATGATGACGACGATCGCCGTATTGGTCGATGCAAGCGGCGCGGTCATGATCGCGGTCGCGAGCAGCATGCCGATCATGAACGGCGTCTTGCGCGCGAGCGACACCGACACGCCGCGCCGGATCAGGAAATCGGACAGCAGCCCGCCGAGAATGCCGCCGGAGAATCCGCAGATCGCGGGCAGCGCGGCGACCAGGCCCACGGTCATCACATTCATGCCGCGTTCCTTGATCAGATAGATCGGGAACCAGGTGATGAAGAAGTACGTCAGCGCCGTGATGCAGTATTGACCGATGTAGATCGCCCACATCATGCGGCTCGTGAAGAGCGTCGAGAGTTCGCGGCGCGTGAAGCGGCGACGCGTCGTCGCGATGGTCGTATCGAGGCTCACGAGCGCGCCGTTGCCCGCGATGTGGTCGAACTCGGCGCGGCTCATGCGCTTGTGCGACTTCGGATCGTCCATCACCGCGAACCACACGACCGCGACGATCAGCCCGAGCCCGCCCATGAAGAAGAACACGTGATGCCAGCCGAACGCATGCGTAAACCACGCCATCAGCGGCGTGAAGAGCACGACCGCCAGATACTGCGCGGAGTTGAACAACGCGCTCGCGGTGCCGCGCTCGTTGGTCGGGAACCACGTCGCGACGACGCGCGCGTTCGCCGGAAACGCGGGCGATTCCACGAGGCCGAGCATGAAACGCATCACGAAGAGCGCGGTTGTCGCGGAGGCCGCGGTGCCGAAGATTGACACCGTGCCCTGACTGAGCGTGAAGATCGACCATAGCGCGATGCTCGCGCCGTAGACGCGTTTCGCGCCGTATCGGTCGAGCAGCCATCCGCCGGGAATCTGGCCGATCGCGTAGGCCCAGCCGAACGCCGAGAACACGATGCCGAGCGCCGACGCCGACAGACCCAGATCCTTCGAAACGAAGGTTCCCGCGATGGACAGCGTCGCGCGGTCCGCGTAGTTCAGCACCGTGACGAAGAAAATCAGCGCGAGAATGTAGTAGCGGAAATGGCCGACCTTGGCCGCGCTGGCTCCCACTGCGGACGAAGCGATATCGAGGTTCTTCACGTGTCTCCTCCCAGATGTCGTCGGGATGGTTATGGTTCGGCGATGCCGTGTGTCAGGGCGTGACGCTCGTCTCGGGCCGCTCGCCCGCGAAGCTGGACGCGAGGCTCGCGAGGACGATGTCGCCCATCGCGGTGCGCGTCTCTACGGTCGCGCTCGCGCGATGCGGCTGGAGCACGACGTTCTTCAGCGCGTACAGCGCGGCGGGCACGTTCGGTTCATCGACGAACACGTCGAGCCCCGCGCCCGCGATGCGCTTCTCTTCGAGCGCCTGCACGAGATCCGCTTCGTCGACGAGTTTGCCGCGCGCGACGTTGATCAGATAACCGTCGGGGCCGAGCGCATCGAGCACGGCGGCATCGACGATGCCTTCCGCGTCGTCCGCCGATGCCGCGAGAATCAGCGCATCGCTTTCGCGCGCGAGATCGCGCAGATCGGCGACGAAGCGATAACGCACATCGGCGATTTCGCGCAGATCGGTGTACGCGATCGGGCAGCCGAACGCCGCCGCGCGCTGCGCGATCGCGCGCCCGACACGCCCCAGCCCGACGATGCCCACCTTCATGCCGCTGAACTTGCGCGCGAGCGGCAGGCCGCTTTTGCCCCATTCGCCGTCACGCACGTACGCATCGCCGACGCACAAGCCACGGCACGCGGAAATCAGCAGTCCGATGGCGAGATCGGCGACGTCGTCGGTGAGTACGCCGGGCGTCGTCGAAACGTGGATGCCGCGCGCGCGGGCGTACGTCAGGTCGACCGCGTCGGTGCCGATGCCGTTGATCGCGACGATGCGCAGCGCGGGCAGCGCATCCATCAATGCGTTGCTGATGCCGGTCGCGCCACCCGTCACGACCCCGCCGATGCGGTCCGCGACTTCGCGCAGGAATCCGGCCTTGTCGGCGTGCTCGTAGTAGCGATGCACGGTGTAGCGCGCGCTCAGTTCGCGGTCGAGCGACGCAAGCACGGGATTGATCAGTAGCACGTCGAACATTCGAGTTCCTTGAAGATCGGCCTATCTCGGAAATCACTATATTCACGCGATCGATTGATGTCTAAGCTATATTCCGCATCGATCAATACCCAAATTGACATGATCATCGAGCTGAATCATTTGCGCTGTTTCGTGGCCGTCGCGGAGGAATTGCACTTCGGGCGCGCCGCCACGCGGCTTTTCATGACGCAGCCGCCGCTCTCTCGGCAAATCCAGTTGCTCGAACAGGCGCTCGATCTGGTTCTGTTCGAGCGCAACAGCCGCAGCGTGAAGCTGACGGCGGCGGGCCGGACGTATTACGAGGACGCGGTGCGCATCCTGCGGCTGTCGACGCAGGCGGCGGATTCGGCAAGGCGCGTGGCGCGCGGCGACGTCGGCCAGGTGACGATGGGCTTCACGGCCGTGTCGGGCTATCACCTCGTGCCGAGCCTCATCGCCGCCGTGCGCGACGAGTTGCCGGGCATCAGGGTCGTGCTCAAGGAGATGGTGTCGTTGCAGCAGGTGAAGGCGCTGGAATCGCGCGAGATCGATCTCGGCGTCATGCGGGCGCAGTTCTTCATGCACGGCATCCAATATCAGCGGATCGCACGCGAGCCATTGCAACTCGCGATTCCGGTCGGGCATCCGCTCGCGAAGCGCCGCGCCATCGCCGCGAGGGATCTCGATGGCCAGCCGTTCGTCATGTATTCGCACGATGGCGGCAAGTACTTCCACGATCGCATCGCGGGATTGCTCGCGGCGAGCGGCGTGCAGGCGGATTACGTGCAGTACATCGACCAGACGCATACGATCGTCGCGCTGGTGCGTGCCGGCGTGGGCGTCGCGATCGTGCCGGCGTCGGCGCGCGAGTTGTGCTTCGAGGAAGTCGTGTTCAGGCCGCTATGGGCGCAGGACGCGTACGCGGATATCGATCTCGCGTGGAGCGAGGAGCAGACGAATCCGGCCGTGGAGAACGTGCGGCGCTTCGCGATCGGGCATTTCGCGCGAATCGGAGAGCGCGCGCTGAAGAAGCATTGAGGTAATTCCGCCGGCGCGCGGCCGGCGGGTTCGGTCGTCGAAGCTTACTTCGCTTCCTGGCCGATTTCGTGATTCGCCATGATTTCGAGCGCGCGCACCATGCCCGAGTGATCCCACGCCTTGCCGCCATGCGCGGCGCACGCGTTGAACAACTGCATGCACGTCGACGTATTCGGCAGCGAGACGCCGAGCGCCTGCGCGGTCGCGAGCGCCAGATTCAAATCCTTCTGATGCAGCTCGATGCGAAAGCCCGGATTGAACGTGCGCTTGGTCATGCGCTCGCCGTGCACTTCGAGAATGCGCGACGACGCGAACCCGCCCATCAGCGCGGTGCGAACCTTTTCGGCATCGACGCCTGCTTTCGACGCGAGCAGAAGCGCCTCGCCGACCGCCTCGATGGTCGCCGCGACGATCACCTGATTCGCGACCTTGCACACCTGTCCCGCGCCGACTTCGCCGATCAGCGAGATGTTCTTGCCCATCATGTCGAAGAGCGGCTTGACCTTGTCGAAGGTCGCCTGCGCGCCGCCGACCATGATCGTGAGCGACGCGGCCTTCGCGCCGACTTCGCCGCCGGACACGGGCGCGTCGAGATAATCGGCGCCCTTCTCGCGCACCTTCGCGGCAAACTCGCGCGTGGCGATCGGCGAAATCGAGCTCATGTCGACGACGATCTGCCCGCTCTTCAGCCTGCTCGCGACGCCGTTCTCGCCGAACAGCACTTTCTCGACGTCCGGCGTGTCCGGCACCATGATGAAGATCACATCAGCCTTCTCGGCGACGGCGGCGGGCGTATCGCATGCCGTCGCGCCCGCGCCCGTGAGATCCGCGCTTACGCCGCTGCGCGTGAATGCCGCGAGCGGGATGCCGTTCTTGAGAAGATTGGCCGCCATGGGATTGCCCATGATGCCCAGTCCGATGAAGCCTGCCTTTTGCATGTATCGCTCCTTGATGTCGATGTTCGGTGTCGGCCGGTCGAGCGTGACGCGTCGCGCTCACTCCGGGATGAAATGTTTCTTCACGGCCTGCGCGGCGTTCCTGAGCAAGCCCAGATCCGCGCACACGGCGACGAGCGTGCAGCCCATCGCGAGATAGCGCTCGGCATCTTCCTGCACGGGCGCGAGAATGCCGCTCGGCTTGCCCGCCGCGTGCGCGCGCTCGAACACGTGCGCGATGGCCGCCTGCACATCCGGATGATTCGCGTTGCCGAGATGACCATACGCGGCGGCGAGATCGGACGGGCCGACGAACAGCGCATCGACGCCTTCGACCGCGATGATCTCATCGATCGCTTCGACCGCCGCGCGGCTCTCGATCTGCACCGCGACGCTGATATTGTCGTTTGCGACCTGGAAATAGTTCGCCACGGTGCCGTAGCGATTTCCGCGATGCCCGACCGATACGCCGCGGATGCCTTGAGGAGGATAACGCGTCGCGGCGACTGCGCGCTCGGCTTGAGCGGCGTTGTCGACGAACGGAATCAGGAAATTGACGAAGCCCGAGTCGAGCAGTTTCTTGATCGCGACGGGATCGTTCGCCTGCGGGCGCACGACCGGCGCGCTCGGGCTGTCCTTCAGCGACATCAATTGCGGGATGAGCGTGAGGGCGTCATTGGGCGCGTGCTCGGCGTCGAGCAGCATCCAGTCGAAGCCGACCACGCCGATCAGTTCGGTGGCGATCGGACTCGCAAGCGACAGCCAGCAGCCGATCAGCTTCTTGCGCTCGCGCAGCGACGTTCGGAATGTATTGGGCAGCGGTTGGTACGGTGACGAAGACGGCATGATGCCTCCCTGTGACGACGGCGATCTGAATGGAAAGCGACGCGTCCGAGAGCGCTATGTCATCAGACGTCTTAACACAGAGTACCGCTGATTCGCGCTTGTATGACAGGGGCGTATACCCTAATTTGCTTGATTTTGCATGAGTTTTGCCGGTGCAGCGTCTGTCTAACTTATACGATGTCTTATATCTCCTCGATTTTTGAAGCAGGATTTGCCGAATTGACGAATCCACCGTCCAGCACGATGATGCGTTGTCGGACATCTATTCATCTTGGCGCATTCCGCCTTGTTCTATTCTGGCTCAAGCCGATCCGACGACGTCCGACAACAGCCAAAACTACTCTACTCCATCCGCAGCGAATCAATATGGCAAGTCTCACCGAAAAAGTCGTCGCCACCCTGTTCGAGAACATCGAACGCGGTGTTCTCCGTCCAGGCGACAAGATCCCGACCGAAGTCGCGCTGATGAAACAACTGTCGGTGAGCCGATCGGTCGTGCGTGAGGCGGTGTCGCGCTTGCAGGCGGCGAATGTGGTCGAGACACGGCATGGCGTCGGCACGTTCATCCGGGCGCCGGAGGATCGCGAGGCAGTGCGTCTGCCGGACGCGGATCTGTCGAGCCTGCTGGACATCATGGCTGTCATCGAGTTTCGCATCGATCTGGAAGGCGCGGCGGCCGCGCTTGCGGCGGTACGGCGCACGGACGCGCATCTCAAGCAGATCGCGGCGGCGCTGAAACGCTTCGAGGAGCAACTGGCGAGCGGGAACACGGATGTGCTGCAGCATGACGTCGAGTTTCATTTGCAGATCGCACGGGCGAGCGGCAACCGATATTTCTACGACGTGCTGAGCCAGATGGGACGCGGCGTGAGTCCGCGCACGCGCCTGGGCAAGGCAGAGCTTGCGGAACTGGATCAGATCGAGCGCTTGCGCAACGTGCTTGGCGAGCACAAGGCGATCTATCAGGCGATCGTGCGGCAAGATCCCGACGACGCGCGCGCTGCGATGCGAATGCATCTGAGCAATAGCCGCGAGCGGTTGAGGCAAGTGCATGGCGCTGCTTCTGCCTGAAGGTGCGCTGCGGTTTTGAGCAGTGCGGCCACGTCGCTTAAGTAAACAAAAGAGTTCGTATGTATACGTGGTAGTAGTTAACAAGCTTGCGGCAAAACAGTGGATAACTGCCGAAGCGCGTTTTACGTCAGATGTTTACGGAGCAAACAAGTCCGGTATGACGCGTCTGGTTCTGGCTTGAGCGCAGGACAACTTTCGCGTTCCGGCGAAGGACGGCGAGTTGTCCAGAAACCGCCAACAGTTAACACGGTGTGGTGCCAACAAGGTTGTCCACAGGCGACGGACGCACGGCAACGTCATTTTTCGAGATCGCTAACCGTCATTTTTCCGCCGGTTAAACAACATAGTGGTGCTTAACCGGCATATTCATGCCGGTTACATGCCGAGCCTTTCGCCGCAAAAATGCTCCAGCCAAAAAGAAAAAAGCGCCTCCGAGAAGGCGCTTTTTTCTCCAGATACCACCCCTGCGAAAACCCCGCAACGCTTACTCCACCGTCACCGACTTCGCCAGATTCCGCGGCTTGTCGACATCCGTCCCGCGCGCACACGCCGTGTGATACGCGAGCAACTGCAACGGCACGACGTGCAGAATCGGCGACAGCGCTCCATAGTGCTCCGGCATGCGGATCACATGAATGCCGTCCTCGCTGACGATGCGCGTATCCGCATCCGCGAACACATACAGCTCGCCGCCACGCGCGCGCACTTCCTGCATGTTCGACTTCAGCTTCTCGAGCAGCGTGTCGTTCGGCGCGACGGTCACCACCGGCATCGCTTCGGTCACGAGCGCGAGCGGCCCGTGCTTCAGTTCACCCGCCGGATACGCTTCCGCGTGGATGTACGAAATTTCCTTCAGCTTCAGCGCGCCTTCGAGCGCGATCGGATAGTGCAGGCCGCGTCCGAGGAACAGAGCATTCTCCTTGCGCGCGAACTCCTCCGACCACGCGATGATCTGCGGCTCCAGCGCAAGCACGCTGTTCAACGCCGCCGGCAAGTGCCGCAGTTGCGTGAAGTACGCGGCTTCCTGCTTCGCATTCACATGACCGCGCATCTTCGCGAGCGTCACCGCCAGCACGAACAGGCCGACGAGCTGCGTCGTGAATGCCTTCGTCGATGCCACGCCGATCTCCGTGCCCGCATGCGTCAGGAACGCGAACTCGGTCTGACGCACCATCGCGCTGGTCGCGACGTTGCACACGGCGAGCGTGTGCTTGTGGCCGAGCGACTGCGCGTGCTTCAGCGCGGCGAGCGTGTCGGCGGTTTCGCCCGATTGCGAGATCGTGACGACCAGCGCCTTCGGATTCGGCACCGACTCGCGATAGCGATACTCGCTCGCGATCTCGACCTGCGTCGGGATCTTCGCGATCGATTCGAGCCAGTATTTCGCCGTGAGACCCGAGTAGTAGCTCGTGCCGCACGCGAGGATCAGCAGGCTGTCGACGCCCGCGAACGCGTCGCGCGCACCTTCGCCGAACAGGCTCGGGCTGAACTCGTCGGCTTGCGGGATCGTGTCGGTGATGGCGCGCGGCTGCTCGAAGATTTCCTTCTGCATGAAGTGGCGATACGGCCCGAGTTCCACCGCGCCGCCATACGCCGTCACCACGCGCACTTCGCGCTCGGCGGGTACGCCTTCGCGATCGACGATCTTCACGCCGTCGAGCCGGATCTCAACCACGTCGCCTTCTTCGAGGAAGGCGAAGCGATCGGTGCTGCCGGCGAGCGCGAGCGCGTCCGATGCGAGGAAGTTCTCGCCCTCGCCCACGCCGACGACAAGCGGCGAACCCTGACGCGCGCCGACGACCGTATGCGGCTGATCCTTGTGCATCACGGCGATCGCATACGCGCCATGCAGTTGCTTGACGGCATCGCGCACGGTCTGGAACAGGTCGCCGCGATACATGCTGTGAATCAGATGCGCGATGACTTCAGTATCCGTCTGCGAGACGAATTCGTAGCCCTTGCCCTTGAGCATCTCGCGCAGCGACTCGTAATTCTCGATGATGCCGTTGTGCACGAGCGCCACGGTATCGCGCGAGAAGATCGGGTGCGCGTTGTCGGTGACGGGCGCGCCGTGCGTCGCCCAGCGCGTGTGGGCGATGCCGGTCATGCCGCCGAGATTCGTATCGCGCACTTGCGCGTCGAGATCGGACACACGCGCGACACTGCGCGCGCGGCGCGGCTCGCCGTGGCTCAGCACGGCCACGCCGCACGAGTCGTAGCCGCGATACTCGAGGCGGCGCAGACCTTCGACCAGCACCGAGACGATGTTACGTTGCGCTACCGCGCCGACAATTCCGCACATGGACGTTCATCCTTTGAAACTTGCATTCGAAAGCGCGGCACGAAGCGCGCCGCGCGCGTTGGGCTGAATCTCTCGACAGCCTTACGACTTCTTCTTCACCGGGCGTACATAGCCCGTCTTGCTCACCTGCGTCTTCTCGTTGAGCACCAGCTCGCCTTCGCCGACATCCTTCCACACCGTCGTGCCCGCCGCGATCGTCACGCCGCGGCCCACGCGCACCGGCGCGACCAGTTGCGTGTCCGAGCCGATGAACACGTCGTCCTCGATCACGGTGCGATGCTTGTTCGCGCCGTCGTAGTTGCAGGTGATCGTGCCCGCGCCCACGTTCACGCGCGCGCCGATATCCGTATCGCCGATATAGGCGAGATGGTTGGCCTTCGAGCCGTGCCCGAGCACCGCGTTCTTCACTTCGACGAAGTTGCCGATATGCGCTTCATCGCCGAGCTTCGCACCCGGACGCAGCCGCGCGTACGGGCCGAGCACGACATTCGCGCCGGTCGTGCCGCCTTCGATATGCGTGTACGCATCGACACGCGTGCCCGCGCCGATCGTGGCGTCGCGGATCACGCAGTTCGGGCCGATCGTCACGTTGTCGGCGAGCGTCACGCGCCCTTCGAACACGCAGTTCACGTCGATCGTCACGTCCGCGCCGCATTCCAGCGTGCCGCGCACGTCGATGCGCGCCGGGTCCATCAGCGTCACGCCGGCGTCGAGCAGCGCATGCGCCACGTTGTGCTGATGGATGCGCTCCAGTTCCGCGAGCTGAATCTTGCTGTTCACGCCGAGCGTTTCCCATTCGGCGTCCGGCTGAGCGGTGACCACTTCGACGCCCGCGTCGATGGCGCGCTCGACCACGTCCGTCAGATAGAACTCGCCCTGCGCGTTGTTGTTCTTCAGCGACGCGAGCCATGTTTCGAGCGTGCGCGTCGGCGTGATCACGATGCCGGTGTTGATTTCCGCGATGCGCCGCTCTTCCTCGCTCGCATCCTTCTGCTCGACGATCCTCTTCACCTTGCCCGCCGCGTCGCGCACGATGCGGCCGTAGCCGGTCGGATCGCCGACGGTCACGGTAAGCACGCCGTAACGCTCGGCGCCCGCGGCCTCGATCAGGCGTTCGAGCGTGCTCGCGCGCGTAAGCGGCACGTCGCCATACAGCACGAGCGTGGGAACCGAGGGATCGAGCAGCGGCAGCGCCTGCTGCACGGCGTGTCCCGTGCCGAGCTGCTTGTCCTGCAACGCGAATTGCACGTCCGGCGCGCCGACGGCCTCGCGGACCTTGTCCGCGCCGTGCCCGACGACGACGACGAGCCGCGTCGGCGAGAGCGTGCGCGCCGTATCGATGACGTGGGCGAGCAACGGCTTGCCCGCCAATGAATGGAGTACTTTCGGCAGGGCGGAGCGCATGCGCTTGCCCATGCCGGCAGCCAGAATCACGATGTTCATCGCTGGGAGCCTTGCTGGTATGACGAGCCGCCAATTTATCACGCGGCTCTTTGGCGCAATGCGGCGAAACCCACGCTGCGCCTTATTGGATAAAGGTTATAGATCGTCGAACTGCACGATTGAAACCGCGCCGGACGATCCTGACGGTTCGCTTGCACACGGTTCTTCGTCGAAGGCGATATCGCCTTGCGGATCGGCCTCGCCCGTCGCGCGCAGGCCGGCGAACGGAAACAGCGCGCTGTCCATCAGATGCGACGGCACCACGTTCGACAGCGCGTTGAACATATTCTCCACGCGGCCCGGGAAACGCTTGTCCCATTCGCGGATCAGCGCCTTCATTTCCGCGCGCTTCAGGTTTGGTTGGCTGCCGCACAGATTGCACGGGATGATCGGGAATTCGCGCAGTTCGGCGTACTTTTCGAGATCGGTTTCCTTCACATACGCGAGCGGACGGATCACGACGTTCTTGCCGTCGTCGGATTGCAGCTTGGGCGGCATGCCCTTCAGCTTGCCGCCGTAGAACATGTTGAGCAGCAGTGTCTGCAGGATGTCGTCGCGATGATGCCCGAGCGCGATCTTGGTCGCGCCGAGCTCGCCCGCCACGCGATACAGGATGCCGCGACGCAGGCGCGAGCACAGCGAGCACGTGGTCTTGCCTTCCGGCACCAGGCGCTTGACGATGCTGTACGTGTCCTGATTCTCGATGTGAAACGGGATATCGAGCTTGCTCAGGTAATCCGGCAGGACATGCTCCGGAAAGCCCGGCTGCTTCTGGTCGAGATTGACGGCGACGAGTTCGAAGTCGATCGGCGCGCGCTCGCGCAGGCGCATCAGGACGTCGAGCATCGCGTAGCTGTCCTTGCCGCCCGACAGGCACACCATGACCTTGTCGCCGTGCTCGATCATGTTGAAGTCGCCGATCGCCTCGCCGACCTGCCGCACGATGCGCTTGTACAGCTTGTTGTTCTCGTACGCTTCCTTCTGCTGGCGCTTGGTCAACGCCTCGCGCGCGGGCTTCTGTGCCTCGGCGGCTTCGATCGTGTCACGCGCGTTCATGCTCGTTCCTCTTTGATACGAAAGACTTCGACGCCCACCGCGTCGCAATCGGGGTAGACGTCGGGCTTTTCCGTCGATACGGCCACCGCGCGCACATTCGGATGCGCGAGCAGCGCGGCGGCGACGTCGTCGCACAGCGTTTCCTGCAAGTGGATGTGGCCCTGCTTCACGCGCGCGGCGATGGTCGAGCGCATGAAGTCGTAATCGACGACTTCGGACAATTTGTCCGCGACGGGCGTCGACAGCGCGAGCGGCACATACAGTTCGACGTTGATCACGACGCGTTGCTCGCCGCGCTTCTCGAAGTCATGCACGCCGATGTTGATGCGAACTTCGTAGTCACGCAGAAAAAGCCGCCGGCAATCGGTCAGCCGGGGATGCGAAAGTGCGGCAAGCATATGGGTTCCAATATTCAGTAAGCGCGTTTCAGGGCTTTTGCGTGCCGATCATGTACATGACGTCGCGCGGGCTCGGCACCAGGTGCTGGCCGCCATCGACGACGAGCGTCGTGCCGTTCACGCCGTGCGCGTTCGCCAGATAGCAGGCGGCCTGCGCCACGTCCTCCACCGTCGATGCGCGATTGAGCGGCGTCACGCGATGCGCCGCCTCGAACGACGCGGGCGTCTGCCCGGCGGAAATCAGCGTCAGACCCGGCGCCAGGCCGACGACACGCAGCTTCGGCCCCAGCGCCTGCGCCAGCGCGACAGTGGCGTTGTCGAGCGCCGCCTTCGTCAGCGTGTACGACAGGTAATCCGGATTCATGTTGTACAGCTTCTGATCGAGCACGTTGATGACGACGCCGCGTTGCGCATCGTCAACGGCTGCGGCTTCAGGCGTGATCGCGTGCAGCATTCGCGCGAGCGTGAGCGGCGCGGCGACATTGACCGCCGTCATTTCGAGCAGCCTGGCGTAGCCGAAGTCGATCGCCGTATCTTCGTCGAAGCGCGACGCGCAGTTCACGACGCAATTCAGGCCGCCGAACGTTTCCATGCACGCGGGCACGAGTCGCTCGACTTCGGCCTCGACGCCGAGATCCGCCTGCAGCGCGACCGCGCGCCGCCCGAGGGCCTCGATATCCGCGACGGTTTCACGCGCATCGAGCTCCGAGCCGCCATAGTGCACGGCCACGTCCCAGCCCTGTCGCGCGAACTCCAGTGCGACGCCGCGCCCGATGCGCTTCGCCGCGCCCGTGACGAGCACGGTCCGGGCGCGTGCGACGGAACCGGAAGACGGCGAGTTGACGGAAGAAAACGGCGTGGTAGCGCTCATTTACAATACTGGGATGAATCCGAATGCCAGACAATCCGATAGTTTACCTGCTCCGGGCGCCGATGCGCTCGCGCAGTCCGAAGCGCTTACAGACCTGATCCGGGGACGCATCGCCGCAGCGGGCGGCTGGCTGCCGTTCGACCGCTATATGGACCTCGCGCTGTACGCGCCGGGACTCGGCTATTACGGCGGCGGCGCGATGAAATTCGGCCGCCGCGCCGAGGACGGCAGCGACTTCGTCACCGCGCCCGAGCTGTCCCCGCTTTTTGCGACGACACTCGCGCGGCCCGTTGCGCAGGCTTTGCGGCAAAGCGGCACGCGGCAGTTGATGGAATTCGGCGCGGGCACCGGCAAGCTGGCCGCCGGCCTTCTGACCGCGCTCGCCGATCTCGATGTGTCGTTCGACAGTTACGCGATCGTCGATCTGTCCGGCGAGTTGCGCGCGCGCCAGCGCGAAACCATCGAAAAGCAGGCGCCCGCGCTCGCCGCGAAGGTGAAATGGTTAGACGCGCTGCCCGACCGGTTCGAAGGCGTCGTGATCGGCAACGAAGTGCTCGACGCGATGCCCGTGCGCCTCGTGGTGCGCAAGCTCGGCGCGTGGCATGAGCGCGGCGTCGTCGTGCTGGACGACCGTTTTGCGTTCGATGACCGGCCGATCACGCCCGACGCGCAAGTCGAATTGATCGATGCCGCCATCGACGAAGCCAACGATGAGCCCTTCGCCGAATACGTCACCGAGACGCACGAAGCGGCGATCGCGTTCACGAAGACCGTTTGCACGATGCTGACGCGTGGTGCGGCGTTTTTCGTCGACTACGGCTTTCCGCGACGCGAGTTTTATCATGCGCAGCGCGCGGCCGGTACGCTGATGTGCCACTACCGGCATCGCGCGCATGGCGATCCGTTTCTGTATCCCGGCTTGCAGGACATCACCGCGCATGTGGAATTTACGGGCATCGCGGAAGCGGGCGTCGAGACGGGGGCCGATTTGCTCGGCTTCACGTCGCAGGCGCGGTTTCTGATGAACGCCGGTATCACCGATGTGCTCAGCCATCTCGATCCAGCGGACGTCAGGCGTTTTCTGCCTGCGGCGAATGCGGTGCAGAAGCTGCTTTCGGAAGCGGAGATGGGCGAGTTGTTCAAGGTGATCGCGTTCTCGCGGAGTATTCCCGGGACGCTCGACGCATTCGCGGCGGGCGATCGTTCTCACACGCTATGAGTGCGCGATCATGATTCGTTGGCTGCTCACGACTTTTATCGCGCTTGCGATTCTGTCCGGCTCGATGCCGTGGTTGAAGAAGATCGGCATCGGCAGACTGCCGGGGGATTTCACGCTGCGGATCTTCGGGCGTGAGTATTCGTTTCCGTTTATGTCGACGTTGTTGTTGTCGGTGTTGCTTTCGTTGATTGCTCGGGCGCTTTGAGGTTTTCTAGCCCCCCAACGCCTCCTTCACCGCCGCCACCCGCGCGTCATGCACGGCATCCTTGATCTTCGCGGGCTGCTCGGCGTACTCCTGCGCGACCGCGCCAGCATCGACCGCGCGTGCCGCAACCAACGCTTCCCTCAACCGCTCCGCCTGCGGATAAGGCTGCTGCTCCAGCCCCAGCCTGCCACGCGCATCGGCGAGACAGGCCTGTAGCGCCTCGGCAAACCGCGCCGGCTTGCGCAGCGCATCCGACCGCTCGAAGAGCCTGACGAGCGCCGCCGCGCCCATCTCCATCACGCGATGAATATTGCCGTGCTCACGCGCGACCAGCACGGCCAGATCGCGGCATTCGTTCGGCACGCGCAGCCGCTCGCACAACGGCCGCAACAGATCGACGCTGCGTCCCTCATGACCGATGTGACGCGGCAAGATATCCTCCGGCGTCGTCGCCTTGCCGAGATCATGGGTGAGCGCGGCGAAGCGCACCGGCAACGCAAATCCCTGCGACGCGGCGTAGTCCAGCACCATCATCACATGCACCCCGGTATCCACTTCCGGGTGATAGTCCGCGCGCTGCGGCACGCCCCACAGGGCATCGACTTCGGGAAGAATCCGCACCAGCGCGCCGCAGCCACGCAACACCTCGAACATGCGCGACGGTTTCTTCTCCATCAAACCACGCGATACGTCCTGCCAGACGCGTTCGGGCACGAGCGCATCGACTTCGCCCGCCGCGACCATCTTCTTCATCAGCTCGGCGGTTTCCGGCGCGATATCGAAATTCGCGAAACGCGCCGCAAAGCGCGCGAGGCGCAGAATGCGCACTGGATCTTCGATGAACGCATCGCCCACATGCCGGAATAGCCGGTTCTTCAGGTCGCTCTGCCCGTTGAACGGATCGATGACCGGACCGGTCAACTCGCCGGCCGGCGTGACCTCGCGCGCCATCGCGTTGATCGTGAGATCGCGCCGCGCGAGGTCCTCCTCGAGCGTGACGTCCGGCGAATAGTAGAACTGGAAGCCGTGATAGCCTGCCGCCGTCTTGCGCTCGGTGCGCGCGAGCGCGTATTCCTCGTGCGTGTCGGGATGCAGAAACACCGGAAAGTCCTTCCCCACCGGCCGATACCCCTGCGCGACCATCTGCTCCGGCGTCGCGCCCACGACGACATAATCGCGATCCACCACCGGCACGCCGAGCAACTCGTCCCGTATCGCGCCGCCCACTGCGTAGATATTCATCGCGCTTCCTTGCGCGCGCCGTCGATCCACGCCGCGACCGCCGGCAGCGCCGTGATGCGCTTCGCATAATCGAGCGACGTCACGCTCAGTTCAGGCGCGTAGGTGTTGAAGCGCATGACGACCGGCGCGAACATCGCGTCCGCGATGCCGAATTCATCGCCGAACAGGAACGGTCCGCCCCACTTCGCCAGACACTCCGCCCAGATCGCCTCGATGCGCGCGATGTTCGCGAGCGCGCCCGGCGTCGCGCCCGCGCCCGGCGCGTGCGTCGTGATTTCCATCGGCATGTTCTGGCGCAAGTCGGCAAAGCCCGCGTGCATCTCCGCGCTGATGCTGCGCGCGTGCGCGCGGGCGGCGGCGTCGCGCGGCCACATCGCGTGCTCGGGGTGCAGCTCGGCAATCGTCTCGACGATCGCGAGCGACTCCCACACGGCATCGCCGGAATCGGTGACGAGGCACGGCACCTTGCCCGAAGGCGAGACCGCGAGAATCTTCGATTTCGTGTCGGGCTGGCCGAGGCGAATCAGCACTTCGTCGAACGGGATGCCGAAATGTTCGAGCAGCACCCACGGCCGCATCGACCAGGAAGAATTGAACTTGTCACCGATAACGAGTTTCATGCGATCACAAAAAGAAAATTAACGATGCGCGGTTGCGCGGTAAGCATTGAAGCGCGAGCGCGACGAGTTGCCGGTGAGATACAGCGGCGCGATGGTCTCGATGCTCGCCGGCTCGTCGATGCCCAGTTCCGGCGCGAGCGGCCCGCTCGCGATGTTCGGCGTCTTCATCGAATCGAGATTGTCGCGCGAGATGAGCGGCTGGCCGGGCGCCAATTCCATGGTCATCGCCTGGAGGCGGCCGAGGCTCTCCGGCAGCTTGATGATGCGCGAATGCTTGCCGATGGTCGCGCCCGCGAAACGCACCAGCTCCGCGAGCGTGTAGACGCCGGGACCCGCGAGTTCGTAGACATGGCCGTTGGCAGCGTCGAGGTCGAGTACGTTGACCATCCCTTTCGCCACATCGCCGACGAACACGGGCTGAAACTGCGCATCGGCGCATGCGAGCGGGATGACCGGGAACATGCGCTCCAGAAACGCAAACTGGTTGAGCAGATTGTCCTCGGGCCCGAACACCACGGAACTGCGGAAGATGGTCCAGTCCAGTCCTGATTCGCGGACGATCTTCTCGCCATCGCCCTTCGAGCGCAGATACATGCTGGGACCTTGCGAATCCGCGCCGATCGCGCTCATGTGCAGCAGACGCCGCACGCCCTTCGCCTCGCACGCGGCGGCGATCTTGCGCGGCAGTTCGACATGCGCCTTCGCGAAATCCGGCCCGTAGGGATCGTCACGCCGCCCTTGCAGAATGCCGACGAGATTGATCACCGCATCGCTCTGATCGATGAACGCGGCGAGCTGCACGGGATCATGCACGTCGGTTTCGATGACATCGATGGGCAACAGCGTGAGATGCGCGGCGGTCGCGCGCCGGCGTGTCGCGACGCGCACGGTCTTGCCGAGATCGACGAGCGCATTGATGAGATGGCTGCCGATGAAACCCGAACCGCCGATCAGCGCTACATGTTGGTGTCGCATGGTTCACCTCTTGGGTCGCGGCCTGACGAATGCGGGTTCAGTTGGAACGGCGGCCTGGAAATGAAAACGCCCGCGCGTCCTTTCGTTCGACGCGCGGGCGTGAGGTTCGCTTCGGGACGGTCAGGGAGCGATATAGCCCAGACGCGCCTTCAACGACTGCGGACGGCCTTCGAACAGCGCAGCGTAATACACGGTGTTCGACAGCACGTTCTTCACGTAATCGCGTGTCTCGGTGAATGGGATGGTTTCAGCAAAAACCGCGCCCTCGACCGGAGCGCGCAAGGCCTGACGCCACTGGCTCGGACGGCCCGGACCGGCGTTGTAGCCGGCGGTGGCGAGCACGGCCGAGTTGTCGAATTGATTGTAGATCATCGACAGGTAATTCGTGCCGAGCAGGATATTGGTGTTGATATCGTTCATCTGCGCGCGCGATACCGGACCGAGGCCGATCTTCTTCGCGACGAGTTGCGCCGTGCCCGGCATCAACTGCATGAGGCCACCGGCGCCAACTTCCGAACGCGCGTTGATGATGAAGCGCGATTCCTGGCGGATCAGACCATACGCCCATTCGATGTCGAGACCGGTGTTCTGCGCGTCGCGCTCGACGATATCGCGGAACGGCGACAGATAGCGCAGCGAGAAATCGTGCTCGGCCTTGGTCTTGTCGGCGGTGTTGACGGTGCGGTCGAACATCTCGATGCGCTTCGCGTACTGCGCGGCGGCGATCAGTTGCCGGTCCGTCATCGTGCGCAGCGGCCAGTTCCATTCGCGGTTGCCTTCGAGACGCATGTTCAGCGCGTAAAAACGCTGCGACAGCGCGAAGCCCGGCACGGACTGCATCTGCGCGATCTCGGCATCCGACACGGTCGTGCGCGGCGGCACGGTGATCTTCTGGCCGAGTTCTTCGAGCGCGAGTTGCCCGTAGAAGTTGTACTGATCCGCGATGGTCTGGAATTCCTGATTCGCCGTGGCCGTGTCGCCGGCCTGCTTCACGGCGCGCCCGTGCCAGTAGACCCACGACGGCTGCGTGCGCAGCGCGGGCGGCATCTGTTCGATCGACCAGCGCACCATGTTCCAGTCGCCGGCGAGCAGCGCGCTGCGCGTGCGCCATTCGTACGCCGGGTTCGACAATTGCGCGTTCGCCGACAGCCGATACCAGTCCGCCGCCGCCGGCATGCGCTTGAGCGCCGCCTGATAGCCGATCGTGCCCCAGCCGGTCGCGCGCTCGGTCGGCGTCAGGCTCGGCGCGACGGAGCTGAACGTGGCGGCGGCCATCGCCGGATCGTTGCGGGCCATGCGCGTGACCGCAAGTAGCGTCAGCTGATGCGCCGGCGTGTTCGGCATCACGCCGCGCGCGAGATAGAGCGGCGGCTTGTTGACGGCGTCGTCGAACAGCGAGTCTTTCGGTTTTTCCTGACCGAGCGCCTCGACGATGTTCGAGCCGGTGGAAGTGTAGTTCTGCTCGTAGGCGAGACGGATCTGCTGCCAGATGTCGTCGCTCGTGAACTGGCCCGACTCCGCGAGCGCGCCGATCAGATCGACGCAGCCGTCGCCGTACCATTTCGGCTCGACGAGCAGCGCGCGCGCCGCGTCCGCGACGTTTTCGCCGCGCGACAGACGCGCTTCGAGCGCGTAGCACTTGACCTGCGTGTCGTCGTTGAGAACGAAACGGGAGTATTGCTGCTCGAAGTTCTTCCAGTCGTGACGGCTGCCGAGCACGACCAGATAGTCGTTGCGCATGCGGTCGGCGATCGCCTGGCCGTCATAGCGCTGCAGGAACGAAAGCACCGGCGCGTCGGGCGCGTCGATGCGCGCGTGGCCTTGCAAATCGAAGAGCTGCGGCTTGATCGTGAAGTATTCGATATAGCTCGGCGCCGGGTAATCCGGAATCTGCGATGCGAGCACGGCGGCCTTGCCCGCATCGTTCGCGCGCGCGGCATCGCGCAGCTGCATGAAGATGCGGTCGTCGGACGTGGGCGACAGGTCAGCGTCGGGACGGACGGCGGAAGCCGTGCCGCACGCGACGAGCGTCGCTGCGACGAGGGCCGCGCTGACCGCGAGATATACTCGTTTGAGGCGTTTTGACATCGTTATTTCTGGAGCGCGAATGGTCTTGAACCGAGTCCTGAGATCGGAGGAAAGCATAGCACGCAACGTTTGCGACGAACCCAAGAGCGAGCCCAAAAGCGCCTTGCGCGCGACGCTTCTCGCGACCCGCGAGGCGCAGAGCGAGCAAGCCGGCCAGGCTGCGAAGAATGACGCGCTCGCAACGCGCATTCAGGAGGTGCTCGCGCGACACGACGCGCGGTGCGTCGGCTTTTACTGGCCGGTCGCGGGCGAATTCGACGCACGCGCTGCCCTCACGCACTGGCTCGCCGCCGATGAAACTCGCGGCGCCGCGCTGCCGGTGGTCGTCAAACCTCATGCGCCGATGGTTTTCCACGCGTGGAACGCGCACGCGCCGATGAAGGAAGGCCGTTACCGGATCCCGGTGCCCGCTGAGGAAAGGGTCGTGGTGCCGGAACTGCTGTTGATTCCGTGCGTCGGTTTCGATGCGGATCGATATCGGCTGGGTTACGGTGGCGGCTATTACGATCGCACGCTGGCCGCGTGGCCGAATGGCGCGCGCCCGGCGACGATCGGCATCGCATATGAATCGGGCAAGTGCGGCGCGCTGCCGCGCGAGGTCCACGATATGCCGCTCGACACGATCGTCACCGAATCGGCTATCTATTAGACGTATCGGGCGTCAGAGCGAGGCCGCCGCGCGCGCGGCGGTATCGTAGAGACCGGACGCATTGCGCATCAATTGCGCGGCTTCGCCGATCTGCTCGTTGGTGAGGCCGCTTTCGCGCAGCGTCTCGATGAGACACGCCTCGCGCACGTCGCGATACTTGCCGCACAGTTCGCGCCCCGCCGGGGTCGCGGCGAAGAACACTTCCTTGCCGATTTTCTCGCTTTGCACATAGCCGCGAGCGACGAGTTTCTTCAGTGCATACGTAGCAACGTGCGTGTCCTCGATGTTCAGCACGAAGCAGATGTCGGCGAGCTTCTTCTTGCGGTCGCGATGGCTCACGTGATGCAGCAGCGACACTTCCACCGCCGTCATGTCCTTCGCGCCCGCCGCGGACATGCAGCGCACCATCCAGCGATTGAACGCGTTGCCCGCCATGATGAGGCCGTACTCGAATTCCGAGAGTTCCGCGCTGGCTTCGGAGACGAGATGCTCGGACGAAACGATCTTGGTGGGATTGCGCGCCATGGCGAGGACCGGTTTGGAGTGCGTTGGAGTGTAGCGCAACGTCATTTTTGCGAGCAACGAGACGCCTCGGCGAAAACGTGAATTGATAATTTCTTGATAATTTATTGACAATGTAACATTCTGCGACGACGCGAAGCTCATCGAATCGACGAAATTCGCATCCTGCAAGGGCAAATCAGAGGCATGACAACACCACGTATTCATCCGCTCGGCGACACCGCGCTCGTGTGCGAAGCCGCGCCGCCCGCCACGCTCGACTGCCAGCGCCGCTTCTGGGCGCTGGCGGAGCACGCGCGTCTCATGCCGCACGTCGTCGAAGTGGTGCCGGGCATGAACAACCTGACGATCGTGTTCGACCCGCTCGAAGCGGACTACGAAACGCTCGCCGCGCAACTGGAAACCGGCTGGGACGCCGCCGGGACGACCGACATGGACAGCGCGCAAATCGAGATTCCGGTGCGCTACGGCGGCGCCGACGGCCCGGATCTCGCCGCGCTCGCGAAGCACACGGGACTGTCCGTCGACGAAGTGGTGAAACGTCATACGGAAGCCGAGTACGTCGTGTTCTTTCTCGGCTTTCAACCGGGCTTCGCGTATCTCGGCGGGCTCGATCCGGCGCTCGCCATGCCGCGCCGGGCTGAGCCGCGTCTCGAAGTGCCGGCGGGATCGGTGGGAATCGGCGGGGCGCAGACGGGCATCTATCCGGCGGTGTCGCCGGGCGGCTGGCAATTGCTCGGGCGCACGGAGCTGAAGCTCTTCGATCCGGCCAGAAACCCGCCGACGCTGATGCAGCCCGGCGACCGCGTGCGCTTCACGGCGCTGGAGGTGCGCGCATGATCGACGTGATTCGCGCGGGCGTGCTCACGTCCGTGCAGGACCTTGGCCGACGCGGCTACCGGCATCTCGGCGTGAGTTCGGGCGGGGCGCTCGACGCGCTGTCGCTTGAAATCGGCAATCGCATCGTCGGGAACCGGCCGGATGCGGCGGGCATCGAGGTGACCTTCGGGCCGACGGTGCTGCGCTTCAAGCACGCGACGCGCATCGCCATTACCGGCACCGATTTCGGCGCGACGCTCGACGACAAGCCCGTTTATTCGTGGTGGAGCCTGCCGGTGCGCGCGGGCCAGGAACTGACGCTGCGCGTGGCGAAGCGCGGCATGCGCGCCTACGTGAGCATCGCGGGCGGCATCGACGTCCTGCCGATGCTCGGCTCGCGCAGCACCGATCTCGCCGCGTGCTTCGGCGGCCTCGGCGGGCGCGCGCTACGCGACGGCGACCGCCTGCCGGTGGGCGTGCCGCAGCCGCACAAGGGCATCGCGTTTTCGCCGGACGAGCCCGCGTTCGGCGTGAAGGCGCCGGCGTGGTGCAAGTTCGTGCTCGTCGACGAACCCGTGCGGCGCGGCCGTCATGCGCCGGGCCTCGCGTGGGCGGTGCCGATCCGCGTGCTGCGCGGCGCGGAATACGAGAGTTTCAGCGACGCGGCGCACGACAGCTTCTGGAACGAGGAATGGACGATCACGCCGAACAGCAACCGCATGGGTTTTCGCCTCGCTGGCACGGCGCTCGAACGCAGGGAGAAGATCGAGCTGCTGTCGCACGCGGTGTTGCCCGGCACGATCCAGGTGCCGCCGAACGGCCAGCCGATCGTCCTGATGGGCGACGCCCAGACCACCGGCGGCTATCCGAAGATGGGCGCGGTGATCAAGGCGGATTTGTGGAAGCTCGCGCAAGTGAAGTTGAATGGCGGCGTGCGCTTCATCGAAACGTCGGTGGAAGAGGCGCGTCACGCGCTCGCCGACGAGCGGCAATACGTGAGCCAGGTGGAAACGGCCATCGCGATGCACGAGGAACGCATCGCGCGCGCTGGCTCCTGAATCGCAAGCCGTGCACGAGACGCGGCGCATCACACCCAACATTCAACGGAACGACTGCAAAAACATCATGGAAATCGATCTCAATGCCGATCTCGGCGAAGGCTGCGGCTCCGACGAAGCGCTGCTCGATCTCGTGAGTTCCGCGAACATCGCGTGCGGCTGGCACGCCGGCGGCGCAACCGCGATGCGCGATTGCGTGCGCTGGGCCGTCGAAAAGGGCGTGGCCATCGGCGCGCATCCGAGCTTCAACGACCCCGAGAACTTCGGCCGCAGGGAAATGGATCTGCCGCCCGAGGAAATCTATGCGGGCGTGCTGTATCAACTTGGCGCGCTGTCTGCGATCGCGCAGGCGGAGGGCGGGCGCATCGCGCACGTGAAGCCGCACGGCGCGCTCTACAACCAGGCCGCGAAGAGCACGGAAATCGCCGATGCGATCGTCTCCGCCGTCCATGATTTCGATCCGTCGCTGCTCGTGTTCGGGCTGGCGAACAGCGGGCTGGTCGAAGCGGCGCGGCGCGCGGGGCTCATCGCGATCGAGGAAGTGTTCGCGGATCGCGGTTATCGCGCGGACGGCTCGCTCGTGCCGCGCAAGGAGCCGGGCGCCTTGCTCGACGACGAAAACCTCGTGCTCGACCGCACGCTCGCGATGGTGCGCGAGCAGCGTGTGCAGGCCGTGTCCGGCGAATGGGTGCCGCTCAACGCGCAGACGATCTGTCTGCACGGCGACGGCGCGCACGCGCTGGAATTCGCGCGGCGCATTCGCGGCGCGCTCGCCGATGCGGGTATCGAGGTCCGCGCCGCGCACGCCGCCGCATAGCGCGCTTTCCGTAGAAGATTCAACGCCCCGCACAGTTCATTCAGCCGGGGCGTTTCAACAAAGCGGCCACGAAACATAAAAGAGCCGCATGTGGTGAAACCACGCGCCCGGTACGAGGCGTGATGTTCATATCGTTTGGAGAACTCATGGCAACCCCAGTCAATCTATGGCCGCTCATTGGCGTGGCCGTCATCATCATAGGTTTCGTGCTGCGCTTCAATCCGATGCTGATCGTCGCCGCTGCGGCGATCATCACCGGTTTCGCGGCGCATTTTCCCGTCGAGCGCATTCTGACGGCGATCGGCAGTGGCTTTCTTAAGACGCGCAACATTCCGCTCATCATCCTGCTGCCGCTCGCGGTGATCGGCCTGCTCGAACGGCACGGCCTGCGCGAGCGCGCGCAGATGTGGATTTCGAGCATCAAGGCGGCGACGGCCGGGCGTCTGTTGATCGTCTATCTGTTCGTGCGCGAAATCACGGCGGCGGTCGGCCTGACGGGTCTCGGCGGCCATCCGCAGATGGTGCGCCCGCTGCTCGCGCCGATGGCCGAAGGCGCCACCGAAGCGCGCTACGGCAAGCTCTCCGACGCGACGCGCTTCAAGCTGCGCGCGTATTCCGCTGCCACCGACAACGTCGGCCTGTTCTTCGGCGAGGACATCTTCGTCGCGTTCGGCGCGATCGTGCTGATGGTCACGTTCCTGAAGGAAGCGGGCATCGTCGTCGAGCCGATGCACGTCGCCGTGTGGGGCATTCCCACCGCGATCTGCGCGTTCCTGATCCACGGCTTCCGGCTGTGGCTGCTCGACCGCAGGCTCGCGCGCGAACTCGACGCGCTCACGCGCAACGTCGCGGGAGAAAAAGCATGATGCTCACGATCAACTATCTGTTCTATCTGGTCGGCATCGTGCTCGTGGTCGTCGCGGGCATGATCCTCACGGACAAGTCGCATCCGCGGCGTCTGACCACGGGCGGCTTCTGGCTGATCTACGCGCTGATCTTTCTCGTCGGCGACTGGATCCCGGTGACGGTGGTCGGCGTGCTCGTCGTGGCGATGGCGCTGATCGCGGGCTTTCACGGCGTCACCGGCGCGAAGCCGAAGATGCTCTCCGAGGACACGCGCCGCCAGAGCGCCGTGCGGCTCGGCAACAAGCTCTTCGTGCCCGCGCTGACGATTCCCGTCGTCACCGTGATCCTCACGCTCGGCGCGAAGTATCTCGTGTTCGGCGGCGTGCCGCTGATCGAACTGAAGAACGTGACGCTGATCGGTTTCGGCGTCGGATGCGTGATCGCACTTGCGATTGCGTGTGTGATGACGCGCGACACCGTCGGCCAGTCGATGCGCGAGACGCGCCGTCTGATCGACGCGCTTTCGTGGGCCGCCGTGCTGCCGCAGATGCTCGGCATGCTCGGCCTCGTGTTCTCGGATGCGGGCGTCGGCAAGGCGGTTGCGCACGTCACGACGGCTTACGTGAACATGGACTACCGGCTCGTCGCGGTGACGGTGTATGTCGTCGGCATGGCGCTCTTCACGATGGTCATGGGCAACGGCTTCGCCGCATTTCCGGTGATGACGGGCGGCGTCGGCGTGCCGATTCTCGTCGGCGTGTTTCACGGCAATCCCGCGACAATGGCCGCGATCGGCATGTTCTCCGGCTACTGCGGCACGCTGATGACGCCGATGGCTGCGAACTTCAACATCGTTCCGGCGGCGTTGCTGGAGTTGCCGGACAAGAACGCGGTGATCAAGGTGCAGGTGCCGACCGCGCTCACGCTTTTGGTCGCCAATATTTTTCTGCTCAACTGGCTGATGTTCATCTGAACGACAGCGCTTCACCTGTGCGCGCGGATCGCGGATGACGCCGCAATCCGCGCGCATCCTGGCAACGCCCTCCCCTCCCTCGCCTCTCGGCCACATTTTTTCTTCGTGGCATACATTTCTCCAACTTTGTGGACGTACGTCCGCATGCCGCAGATGATCGACGGCAATTCGGAACGTGCCTATATCTGCTTGCAGGCAGCGTGACGGAGACTTCGGCGCCCTCACTGCTCTTGGGAAGCATCGCGTGCTTCCGGAGCTGAGTGAGGGTATCGGTTCGCCGTTCGCGCCCTGTCGCGCGGACGTCGACGAACCGGTCTTCCGCCACCGATTCCGTCATGCGTTTGCCGAGTTATTCCCATCTGCTCGCTTTACCCGCAGGGCCTGACCTGCTGCTTCGCCTGCTCGAGACGATCGTCGTCGCGGCCAGCGCGCTCGCGGCCCAACGAAATTTCGGCCAGGGCGTCACCGCCGGCTATGACAGCGCCGTTGCCGCTTTCGCCATCGTCTTCGCGTGGAGCGCGTTGTCCGGGTTCTATGTGAAAAGCCCGACGCGCCGCGCTTCGCTGCCGCGCGCCATGCTCCTTCCGGCGCTCGGCTGGGTGCTCTGCGAGGCCGGCGCGGTGTGTCTGGTCAAGTGGATGCATGGCGAATATCAGCCTTCGCGCGCATGGCTCGCCGGTCTTTTCCTGCCAACGGCCATCGGCGTGATGCTCTGCCGCTTGGTCGACCGGTTTGCGGGTGCGCGCCGTATCCGTCGCGTGTCGGTGGCCGTGGTCGGGCGCGGCGCGCGTTGCGCGGCCTTCGTGCGACGCATCGGCGCCATGCCCGATTCGGCGTGCCGCGTCGATGCCCTCTTCGACATGGACGCCGATTCCGGCGCGACGGACATCGACAGCTTCGCCGCGCACGTGCGCGCGCAACGCATCGACGAGTTGTGGCTCGCGCTGCCGCTCACGGACGAAGAAACACTGCTGCATTTCCTCGACGTCTTCCGCGACGACCTGCTGAACATTCGCTTCGTGCCGGAGATCGACCAGTTCACTCGTTTTCGCGGCGAAGCCGCCGGCCTCGACTCCACCTTCGCGATCAATCTCGTCGCGGCGCCGCTCACGGCTCGCGCGCTCGCGAGCAAGGCGATATTCGACCGGCTCTTCTCCGTTTGCGCGGTCGTCGGCATGTCGCCCGTGCTCCTCGTGATCGCGCTTGCGGTCAAGTTGTCGTCGCCCGGTCCCGTGCTGTTCAGACAGCGGCGCCAGGGCGCGAACGGCACGCCTTTCGACATCTACAAGTTCCGCACGATGCACACGCACGCGACGGACGACGGCCAGCTCGTGCAGGCCACGCGCGACGATCCGCGCGTCACGCGCGTCGGGGCGTTCCTGCGCCGCACGAGCCTCGACGAGCTGCCGCAGTTCTTCAACGTGCTGCGCGGCGAGATGTCGGTCGTCGGTCCGCGTCCGCATGCGATGGAGCACGACGCGCTCTATCAGCACATCGTCGACGGCTATATCCACCGCTATCGCATCAAACCGGGCATCACCGGCTGGGCGCAGATCAACGGACTGCGCGGCGAGACCGATTCCGTCCACAAGATGCAGCGGCGCGTCGAACACGATCTCTATTACCTCAGCAACTGGTCATTCGCGCTCGACATGCGCATCGTGCTCGCGACCATCGTGCGGGGCTTCGTTCACCGCAATGCGTACTGACTCGCAGGACCCATCCATGAAGCACTCCTTTTCGCGGACCGCAGTGGCCGTCGCGCTGGCGGCGATGTTGAGTGCGTGCGCGTTCGCGCCTGGTTTCCGCATGCCGGTCAGCGGCGACGATGCCGGTCCGCACATCGAAGCCACCGCGGCGACGCCCGCGATTCCCGTTACGGAGCTCGATCTCGCGCTCGTCAAGCGCTACGCCGATCAGCGCAAGGCGAATCAGGACCAGCAGGCGAAGCAGCTGTTCGGCGCGCCGAAAGCCTACACCGTCGGCGCGGGCGACGTGCTGCAGATCGTCGTCTGGGATCACCCGGAACTCGCGGCGGCGCAAGGCGCCGGTCAGAGTCAGGCGCCCGTGAAGTCGAGCGATCCGGCGGCCGGTTTCGTCGTCGATCAGAAGGGCAATCTGCGCTTTCCTTACGCCGGCACGCTGGCGGTCGCCGGATTGCGCACCGATGAGATTCAGCAAAAGCTCGCCACCGCGCTCTCGACGTATCTCGTCAAGCCGCAAGTCACCGTGCGGATGGCGTCGTATCGCGCGCGTCAGGTGTATGTCGACGGTCAGGTGCATAACCCGGGCGCGCTTTCGCTGACGGACGTGCCCCTCGGTTTCTACGACGCGATCGCGCGCGCCGGCGGCTTCAACGACAACGCCGACCAGAGCGATGTCGTGCTGGTGCGCGGCGGCGATTCGTATCGGATCGACGTGCCGCAACTGCTCGCGCAGGGGCTGAATCCGTCGAAGCTGTATCTGAAAGAGGGCGACCTGCTGCGCGTCACGTCGCGCGACGACAACGGCGTCTACGTGATGGGCGAAGTGAACAAGCCGGGTTCGGCGGCGCCGCGCCGCGACGGTCGGCTCACGCTCGCGGATGCGCTCTCGCAGGTCGGCAGCATCAACTCGGCCACGGCCGACACGGCTCAGATGTTCGTGATCCGCCCGGGGGGCGATGCCGCGCGCGTGTATCACCTCGACAGCCGCTCGCCCGTGTCGATGCTCGTGGCGAACGAGTTCGAGCTGCAGCCGAAGGACGTCGTTTATGTCGACGGCAGCGGGCTCGTGCGGTTCAACCGCGTGATCAGTCTGTTGATGCCGTTGATCAGCACGGGGCTCACGGCGGGGGTGATCGCGAAATGATCGGCTCGGTGTTGATGGTGTGCGAAGGGAATATTTGCCGCAGCCCGCTGGCGGCGGCGTTGCTCAAGCGGGAGTTGCCGCAGTTGGAGGTGGGGTCGGCGGGTACGCACGCGCTCGTGGGCGCGCGCGCCGACGCGATCGTCGCCGAACTGGCGCATGAGCGCGGTATCGCGCTCGACACGCACGTCGCCACGCAACTCGATGCGCCGCGCGCCCGCGCCGCGGACCTGATTCTCACGATGACCAAACCTCAGCGCGAATGGATCGAGACGGCTTTTCCGTCGACGCGCGGCAAGGTGTTTCGTCTCTGCGACGAACACGGCGCGGACGTCACCGATCCCTACCGGCGGCACCGCGCGGTGTTCGACCTGGCCTTCGCCCAGATTCGGGAAGGCATCTCGCAATGGACCCGCACGCTAGCGGCACAACGATGAACGACATTACCCTCAAACCTTCCGCGCCCGAACCCGCGGCCGGCGACGATGAAATCCGCCTCTCGGAGATCGTCTCCGTGTTGCGCGAGCGTCGCGGGCTGATCGCGGTGGTTACTGCGTGCACGCTCGCGGCCGGATCGCTGTACGCGTTTCTCTGGACGCCGACCTATCGCGCCGACGCACTCATTCAGGTCGACGACGACAGCGGCACGGGCACGCTCAACGACAAGCTCGGCGACCTCGCGGCCTTGTTCCAGAGCAAGGCGAGCGCCGATGCGGAAATCGAACTGATGCGCTCGCGGACGGTGATCGGCGATGCGGTTTCGCGGCTGCATCTCGACATCGATGCGCGTCCGCACTATCTGCCGCTCGTCGGTGCGCCCTATGTCCGCTACATCGCTGGCGACGGCCTCGCAAGCGCGCCGCTCGGCCTTGGACGTTACGCGTGGGGCGGCGAGCGCATCGGCGTCTCGGCTTTCGACGTTGCGCCGCGCCTATTCGACAAGACATTCACGCTGATTGCCGGCGAAGGCGAGCGCTACGAGCTGCAAGGTCCCGACGGCATGACCGTCCTGCGCGGCCGCGTCGGTGAAACGGCCACGGCGCAAGGCAGCGACGGCCCCGTCAGGCTGATGGTGACGTCGCTGCTCGCGCGTCCCGGCACGCGCTTCGACTTGAAGCGTGCATCGACGCAGCAGACCATCGCGGATCTGCAAAAGGCGCTCATGGTCAGCGAGAAGACGAAGCAGTCCGGCATCATCGGCATGTCGCTCGACGGCCCGGACGCGCAACGCGTGACGACGACCGTCAACACCATTGCGACGCTCTACGTGCAACGCAACGTCGACCGCAAGTCCGCGCAAGCGCAGCAGATGCTCGCGTTCCTCGGCGATCAGTTGCCGCAACTGCGCGCCGACCTCGATCGCGCCGAAGCGCGCTACAACGCGTTTCGCGCGAAGAACGGCGCGGTCGATCTGGAAGAGCAAAGCAAGCTGCTGCTGCAGACGGTCGTCGAGAACCGCTCGAAGATCATCGAATTGCAGCAGCAGCGCGCGGATCTCGTGCAGCGTTACACCGCGAAGCATCCTTCCGTCACGGCGGTAGATGCGCGCATCGGCGAGTTGCAGCACCAGGCCGATGAGACCGACACGCAGATCAACGCGCTGCCTTCGGTGCAGCAGGATGCCGTGCGTCTGCTGCGCGACGTAAAGGTCAGCAACGATCTCTATACGAGCCTGCTCAACAGCACGCAACAGTTGCGCGTGCTGAAGGCCGGGCAGCTCGGCAACGTCCGCACCGTGGATTACGCGGTGACGCCAGAAAAGCCCGTCGCGCCGAAGAAGGCGCTGTCTCTTGCGCTTTCCGTCGCGCTCGGTCTCATGGCCGGCTGCGCGCTCGCGCTCGCGCGGCGCATGTTCAATCGCGGCCTCGAAACGCCGGCGGAAATCGAGCAGGCGCTCGACCTGCCCGTCTACGCGATCATCTCGCACTCCGAGCGGCAGGCGTCGCTTCAGACGTCGCGCCGCCGCATGCCGACGAAGCCGCAAGTGCTCGCCGACGTCGCGCCGAACGATGTCGCCATCGAAGGCTTGCGCAGCTTGCGCACCGCCCTGCAGTTCGGCGTGATGAAGCCGCGCAACAACGTGATCATGGTGACGGGACCGCGTCCGGGTATCGGCAAATCGTTCGTGTCGACCAATTTTGCGACCGTGCTCGCGGCGGGCGGTCAGCGCGTGCTGCTGATCGACGGCGACATGCGCCGTGGCGATCTCAACCGCATGTTCGCGCTGCCCCGCAAGCCGGGGTTCGCCGAGCTGCTGGGCGGCGGCGCCGAACCGGATGCCGTGATTCATCGCGGCGCGCTGCCGAATCTGGATCTGATCGCCGGTGGCGCCGCCCCCGATCTGCCCGCCGAACTGTTGATGCGCGAGCGCTTCGTGCGCGTGCTCGACGAGCTGCGCGCGCGCTATGACTTCGTGATCATCGATTCGCCGCCGGTGCTGGCGGTGACCGATTCCGGCCTGATCGGCAGACATGCGGGGGCGACGCTGCTCGTCGCGCGTCATGGATTCCATACCGCGGCGGAATTGCGTCAGACCGCGCGTCAACTCGCCAGCGCGGGCGTGCAGGTGGACGGCGTGCTGCTCACCGATACGCCGGCGCGCGGGATGGCGTATGGGGCGTTTTCTCAGTATGCGAGTCGCACCGAATGAAACGCGACTGCTCACGAATCTCTCAATAGGCTCCACTTCTGTGAAGAAACTGCTGTTTACATTCGGTACGCGTCCCGAGGCGATCAAGATGGCGCCGCTCGTCAAACGTCTCGTACGCGAGTACGGCATCGAGTGCCGCGTGTGCGTCACAGGCCAGCATCGCGAGATGCTCGACCAGGTGCTCGCGCTGTTCGATATCCGCCCCGACTTCGATCTGAACATCATGAAGCGCGGGCAGGATCTTTATGACGTCACCGCCGCGATTCTCAGCGGCATGCGCGACGTGCTTTCGACATATCGTCCGGACATGGTTCTCGTGCATGGCGACACAACCACAACGATGGCAACGACGCTCGCCGCGTTCTATCAGCGCATCGCCGTCGGGCATGTCGAGGCGGGCTTGCGCACCGGAAATCTGACGTCGCCGTGGCCCGAGGAAGCGAACCGCAAGCTGACTGGCGCGCTGGCGTCGCTGCATTTCGCGCCGACCGGCCGTGCGCGCGACAACCTGCTCGCCGAAGGCGTACGCGATGAGTCCATCGTCGTGACGGGCAACACGGTCATCGATGCGCTGCTACAGGTGCGTGAACGTCTGGCGAACGACGAGGCATTGCGCGCACACGCCGATCGCGCATTGCCATCGTTCGCGCCCGGCCGACGGCTCGTGCTCGTTACAGGACATCGACGCGAGAGCTTCGGTGGCGGCTTCGAGCGGATCTGCGCCGCCCTCGCACAGATCGCGCATGCGTCGCCAGATATCGACATCGTCTATCCGGTGCATCTGAACCCGAACGTGCGCGAGCCGGTGAATCGCTTTCTGACGGGCATCGGCAATGTTCATCTGATCGAGCCGCTCGACTATCTGCCATTCGTGCGGCTGATGGATCGCGCCGATCTCATCCTGACCGATTCGGGCGGCATTCAGGAAGAAGCGCCGTCGCTCGCGAAGCCGGTGCTCGTGATGCGCGAGACCACCGAGCGTCAGGAAGCGGTCGATGCGGGCGTAGTGAAACTCGTCGGCACGGACACGCGCGCCATCGTCGAAAACGTCATGCACTTGCTGCGCGACGCCCATGCGTACGCGGCGATGAGCCGTGGCGCGAATCCCTATGGCGATGGCCGCGCATGCGACCGGATCGCGACCGCCCTGCAACGGCTGGCGCCTGCGTCCGCTCTGGCCGCTTGACTATTCCCCGAAATACAGAAGAACAGCTATGGAATTCGAAACTATTTCCGTCATCGGTCTCGGCTATATCGGCTTGCCGACAGCGGCCGCCTTTGCGGCGCGTCGCAAGAAAGTGATCGGCGTCGACGTGAACCAGCATGCCGTCGACACGATCAATCGCGGCGAAATCCATATCGTCGAGCCCGAGCTCGACATGCTGGTGCACGCCGCGGTGACGCAAGGCCATCTCAAGGCGACGACGACGCCGCAAGCTGCCGATGCCTTCCTGATCGCCGTGCCGACGCCTTTCTCCGACGGTTTCAAGCCCGATCTCTCGTACATCGAAGCCGCGAGCCGCGCCGTCGCGCCCGTGCTCAAGAAGGGCGATCTCGTCGTGCTGGAATCGACGTCGCCTGTCGGTGCGACGGAGCAAATGGCCGCCTGGATGGCCGAGATGCGGCCGGACCTGAGCTTTCCGCAGGAGCGCGGCGAAGCGTCCGACATTCGCGTTGCGCACTGTCCGGAGCGCGTGCTGCCGGGGCACGTGATTCGCGAGCTGGTGGAGAACGACCGCATCATCGGCGGGATGACGCCGCGGTGTAGCGATGTCGCGCGCGCGCTCTATCAGACCTTCGTCACCGGCGAGTGCGTGATCACCGACGCGCGCACGGCCGAGATGTGCAAGTTGACGGAAAACGCGTCGCGCGACGTGGGCATCGCGTTCGCCAATGAGCTGTCGCTGATCTGCGACCGGCTCGACATCAATGTGTGGGAGCTGATCAAGCTCGCCAATCGGCACCCGCGCGTGAATATTCTGCAGCCTGGACCGGGTGTCGGCGGGCATTGTATTGCGGTGGATCCGTGGTTCATCGTCGATTCGGCGCCGGATGAGGCGCGGTTGATTCGCACGGCGCGAACGGTGAACGATCACAAGCCGCAGTGGGTGATCGAGCGGGTGAAACGCGCAGCGGCACGTTTCAACGAGCCGGTGATCGCGTGTCTGGGGCTGGCGTTCAAGGCGAACATCGATGATTTGCGGGAGAGCCCGGCGGTGGAGATTACCGCGGAGCTAGCCCGGCGTTATCCGTCGTGCGTGCTCGCCGTCGAGCCGAACATCCGCGAATTGCCGGCCCGGTTGAAGGATGAGGTCGAGTTGTGCTCGCTGAATGAGGCATTGCTTCGCGCCGATGTGATCGTGGTTCTGGTCGATCACGCGCCGTTCAAGAATGTCGATCCGATTCGACTGCAGGCGAAAGTGGTGATTGATACGCGTGGGATGTTGGCGCGGGCATCATGAAGCGCTGGACGAAGATGGCCCCGGGCATTCACGGCGCGACACGCAAGCTGGAAGCAATTCTCGCCACTGGTATGCCAGGGCTTTATCGGGTCATCGCGTTTCTTGCGGTACAGAAACTGTATAGCCTGGGTGATCTCGGTCGCGCGGGCGTAGCCTTCTCGATCGCTCAGACACTCGCGTTTTTCACCGCAATCGGTTGGGCCGGGCTCATTCTCGTACGCGTCCCCGCAGCGCCAGATCATGCGCTTCGCGTACGGCGATTCTATGAACTCGCTTTCATGGGGTTAGTGACGCTGAGCGTGTGCAGTGCGATGACTGCGATTGTGGGCACGTTGGATCGTTTCGATTTTCCGGCTCTGGAAACGGTCTTCATTCTCGTCGGATGGACGGTCTATCAACTAGCGCGTCATTATTTTCTCGCACACCGTGAATATCGCTTCATTGTGCTGAACGACATCGTGCTGTTGCTCACCACGTTTTTAAGCATCCTCGCGTTTCGCAAGCTGAATGCGGTAGCAGGATTGCCGCTCGGCATCGCGCTGGCTCTTTCCGGCGCGCTGATGCTTTTCCGCATCGGTAGGCCCGACAACTTCGAAGTGCCTCACTACGAACCCAAAGGGCTCGAATTCGGCTTCACCAACTTCCTGTCAGGCGGAATTGCGTTAAGCCTCGTTCCGATGGCGTCGCACACCGACGGAATTCGATTCGCAGGATTGATGTCCTTGATCGGGTCGATCTGTGCAATCAGCGCGCTGATCCCCAGGGCGATCACGATGTATCGACTGCCCGCGTTGAGCCGAATCGCAGCGGCTGGCGGTTCGCTGCATGAGTTGACACGAAAGACCAGCCGCGAGATTCAATTTGCCAGCGTTGCCGCTTTCGCTGGAAACGCCGTTTTCGTCGCTGCGATCTGTTATCTCAATACATCGGAAAGTGAGTTTTGCAATGCCTTTGTGAGCGGCATTGCCCTGTCGGCCGTCGGGTGTATCAGCATGTCGAGCATGGCGCACAGCAGCGTGCTCATGGTGCGGGAAGCAAGCAAAGCGGCAATGCTGATAAATCTGAGCGCATGCATTGCTTACGTTGGCATCGCACTCCTCCTCCATCTGTTGGGTGGATTGCACTTCCTCACGGTGCTGACTGCCTGCATCGTAGTGACAGTCATGCGAAATCTCCTATTGAAATCAAGAAGCGCGTCGTTGTGCGCTCCAGACAATTCGGCGTCGCGTAGCTAACGCTCTTGAGTCTCCATACAATGCCACAGCCCCGACGAGATGTTCCAGTGACTGCGATTCACGTCGTTTTATCCACTGAGCCCAAAGGCGGAAAGGGCGGAGTCGCCACCGTCATTCCGCTTTACCTCGAAATATTGAGCGCGCTGGGCAGAGCAATCCACATTCCAACGCATCGGTCCGTACCGGTGTGGGGAAAGCTGGTTCCGTGGTTGATCTCTTTCCTTGGCTGCATCGGCGTGACATTGCGCCATGCGGGAACAAAGAAGCTCTTTCACGTGCACCCGGGATCGGGATTCTGTCTGCTGCGAATGCTTGTACTGACCGCGTTCCTGCGGCTTTTTCTTCGTCAACCCGTCTTCGTCTATTTGCACACGCCGTACCTCGAGCGATACCTCGGAAGCAACTTCTGGCGGCACGTCATTGCAGCCCTCACGCGGCTTTCCACGCGTACCGTCGCTTTGACCGGTTACGCGAAGAATTTGCTTGAACAACAGCATTTGGCGGACAAGGTCAAAGTCATCCCCAATCCTTATCGCCAAGAGAGTTTCGTCGCCAGTGCAAAGGAAGAAGGTGACGACTGCCGCGTGCTCGTCATGGGGCGAGCCGTTCCGGGAAAGGGCTTTCTCGAGACGCTGAGGGCGTTCGCTCACCTGCCCGAACACTTCCGGCTGATCGTCGCAGGCGAAGGGCCGCTGATCGATGATATGCGCGCCGAAGCTCAGAAGATGGCTCTTATGAGCCGCATTGAATGGACCGGATGGATTTCGGGCGACGCAAAGCAGCGGCTGCTTGATCGAGTGGACGTGTTCTGTCTGCCGAGTCGTGTCGATTCGTTCGGCATGAGTTTTGTCGAGGCGCAGTGCCACGACTTGCCCGTAGTCGCGTTCAGGCATCCCCCCGTGCTCGAGGTAATTCGGAGCGATCAGGTCGTGTACGTGGACTCCCTCGATCCAGCCACACTTGGGCGGGCCGTCATCGATGCGGCGCGGCTGGCTTCATCGATCGAATCCGGCAGCGGACGTCGCTGGATCGAAGCGCATTTTGGTCTGCCCCGTGTGACTCTCCTCGTCGAGGAAGTGATCGGCGAACTGGCCGACACGAACTGACCGGCGGACACAATCCCGCGCTGCAAGGTGGCGAAATTCGCTACCGGCGCACGAAAAAAATGATCTACTTAATCTGTTTCGCGAATCTCGTGGGGCTGACCATCTACTGGTGCCGCCTTGGCGTCGACGGATTGCGCCGCGTCTATCTGACGATGTTCGTTTCGTGTTACGTCTTCACGTATTTCGGCGGCGTCCTGCTGGCAAACGTGCTGTATTCCAGTTATGGAATCGACAAGATCAGCGCATCCGACGCCACCACCCGGGAACTCGTTCTGCTGGCCCAGGTGTGCCTTCTGCTGTTCGTCCTGGGTTACTGGATGACCGGCCCATTGCGTGGATTGATATCGAGGCGGGCGGAAATCGACTGGAGAACCGGAACCGTATGGTTCGTGAGAGTCTTGAGCGCCGCGCTCATTCTGTCGATGCTCGTCTACCTGATCGGCTCGGGTGGTCCAGTGCTGCTGAAAGAGGGCGGCTACGAGAACCGCTATGACGCAAACGTGGGAATGGGGAGTTATTCGCTCTTCTTCTCGATGGGACTGATGGCCTGCACGCTGGCGTCGCTGAGAGCACGGACGCGCGCTGAAAAGCTTCGTGTAACGGGTGGGACGATCATGTACTGTCTGCTCACATTCGTCGTCCTTGGCGGATATCGGCAACTCGGCTTCGCCGCCTTGTTCTCGATCGCTGTAATCGCCGTTTTGCGCCGCGACATTTCATTTGGCAAATTTCTTATTGTCTCGGTGGCATTGGTCACGACGACGCTGGTCGTTGCGATCTTTCGCTATACCGGTACCACTTCCGATCAGGCCGGCGGTCTGACTGGCCGTTTGTTCATTTTTCTCTATGACGGTTTCGCTCCAGTCGATGCGTTCTACAACATCGTTGCGTTTTGCCGGTACCACGACGTCACGGAGAATGTATTCCTCAATCAATTCCTCACGACCGTGCCACGTTTCATGTGGAGCCAGAAACCGGCCATCGTTCTGAACGCCGGAAATTTCTACACTCAGATGGTGCTTGGCCGTACTGAACTCATTACATACTCGCCGACGCTATTGGGGGAGTTGTATCTGCTCGGCGGCAGCGCCGCATGTGTGCTCGGCGCCTTCATCTCTGGCTGCATTCTTCGCACCTTCGACGAGATCATTCTGCTCTCGAAACACAAGATGCTGGTCGCTTTTCTTTTCTCTTTCTCCTTCGTGTTCGTATTCAACCTATATCGCGAAGGGATCGAAGTACTCGTCACCAAGACGATTCTGTACGGCACTGCAGTACTGGTCCTTCTTACGGTGACGAGACTTCTGACAGGCTTCAGGAGGATCGTTTGAAGACAGCCTTATGCATTCTCCGGTCGAGCCGGATCCAGTCATTCAGTCAAAGGATCATGTTTCATCTTGACCGGATCGTATCGCGCGTCGCGCGTGCCACGTGTGCGGGCCTTGTGAGCATGGCTTACTGTGCTGCGTCGTTTTCTGTGATGCCCGCGTACGCCTTGTCGGACTCGTCGACCGAGAAGCTCCTTTTCTTTTCGGATTGGACGCACGGCATCGATGCGCGTCTGCAGTACCAGCGCGCCAGCGCGGATGCCATTCAGATTGTGGCCTTGCGGGATGTACCGTCTGGAAAGGGGCTGCGCTTCTCGATACAGAGAAGCGCAGACTACACCGGCGTCGCGAATGGTACCCCCAGGGCCGAAATATCCTTCGGCGGGTTTCTTCACTTCGCGAGAGGCCACGAATACATTGTCGAATGGCAAATGCGAATCCCGGAGGACTATCAGTTCGACAGTCAACAGGAAGAGGTCATCGGGCAGATTCATCAGGGCCCCGCTGCCGGATACCCTGCTTTCGCCTTGTTTATTTCGGGAGATGGCCAATACGAGGTGCATAGTCGGACGGAATTCAAGCGCGACTACGTCAGCCAGTTGTTCGGCACACCTTTGCTGGACCGTGGCCGGCTGGTCAAGTGGAAGCTCGTGTACGTCCCTGACCCCAGCGGCCGTCTGGCGAGAACCGAACTGTTCAAGGATGGTGAGATGGTCTTCTCCCTCGCTGGCGTGCCGAACGCCTATGCGGCTGATGACAGCGCGTACTTCAAGCTCGGAATCTACAAGGCGCAATGGAAGCGGAAGCCGTCGGATGTCGCGGTACGCACCATGGAGTATGGAAGCATTTCCATCTTGGAGCGCACGATTCCCAACGTGTCGATTACCTCGACGGCCGCGACGGCGTCGCATCTGGTTCAGATCAACAAGTATCAGGAAGTCACAAAATGAAATTGCTTGAATTCTTGGGAGTTCCCATGCATGCGGGAACCATGGAGGAAACCGTTTCGCTCATCGCTGACAGGGTTCAGGCGGGGAAGTTCACGCAACACGTTGTCGTCAATGTTGCGAAGATCGTCCATATGAAACGCGATCCTGCTCTCGCTGAATCGGTTCAGGCCTGCGACGTGATCAATATCGATGGCATGGGCGTTGTGTGGGGCGCGCGCATGCTCGGGCACGATATACCGGAGCGAATAGCCGGAATCGATCTGTTCGGCCGTTTGCTGGAAGTTGCGACCGAACAGCGCTGGCCCGTCTACCTGTTGGGGGCGACGGACGCAGTGGTCGCAAGAACTGTCGAACGCGTGACCGAGAAATATCGCGGTTTGCAGGTTGCGGGGTATGCCAGCGGATATTTCTGGGACGACGAAGAAGCGGCGGTGACTGCAATCCGGAATTCCGGTGCGCGGTTGCTGTTCGTCGCGATCACATCTCCGAAGAAGGAGACTTTCATCGAACGCTGGAAGAACCAACTTGGCGTCGATTTCGTTATGGGCGTGGGCGGAACGTTCGACGTAATCGCGGGCAAAGTGCGCCGGGCACCCGTATGGATGCAGCGTTGTGGTCTTGAATGGCTGTTCCGTGTGATTCAGGAGCCGAGGCGGATGTGGAAGCGCTATCTCGTGACCAACGCACAGTTTGCGATGATGCTTGCAAAGGCGTATCTGGGACGCACGTAGGAATCCCACGCGGGTCATGCTGAGTCGATCAACCAGGCACCACCACAAACCCCCTCTTCCTCAACAGCTCCACCACCCCCCTCGCTCCCCCGAGATGCAACGCCCCGATCGCCACGAACACCGGCTTATCCGGCGCGGCCAGCCCAACCATCCGCTGCACGAAGCGCCGGTTCCGCTCATAAACCACCCGACCATCGACCTGCGCCGCCAGCGCCGGATTCCTCGCGAGCTTGCTGCTCTTCGCGTCATCCCAGGCTTTCAAAGCGTCCGCATCGCCGATGCGCCATAGCCTGTGCAACTCCTTCACGTCCGCGACATTCTCCGCCGGCGTCTGCACCAGATCCTGCGCGAGCATCTCCCGCTGCTGCGCCGAAGTGAGCCGCGTAAATGTCGAAATCTGCTCGTTCAGCGTCTCCAGCCCGACGATCTTCCCTCTCGCCCGCAGATAGACGTTCTGCAACTGCGCCTCGGTCCCATACTCGCTCTGAAAACCCGCCTTCAACGTGTCGTACGTTTCGATCAGCATCGACGCGAGCCACGGCCGCGTGTGCCGCAACTCCTTCAACGCTTCCGGATTGCCGCGCATGCGCGTCTCGACCTTCTTCCACATCGCGTCCGGCAGATAGTCGATCAGACACTCGCTGCGACACATGCCGTAGCGGTTCACATCGTCCTGGGATAGCAGCAGTTCGTCCGGAGAAATTTCCAGCGCCAATGTCGGCGATGCATCCAGCGCCGCAAGTATCGGTTTGCGAAAGGGTTGCTCGGGCGGATAGTCGCTCGCGAATCCCACATGGAGCGTGCCGAGCAGATAGATGGTCGTCGTACCCTTGGTCGCGACGTAAAACGGCATGCGCGGCGGCTGCGCGCGCACCGGGCCGCTCGCGGTCGTGCCTTCCGAGCGATCCGCGCGCGGCGGCGCAACCGGATTGGCGGGCGCGGCGGCGGACCCCGCGTCGCCCGCGGCCTGCGGCGTGCGCGATCCAACCACGGCGAAGCCCGCCGGCGAGACGCAAACACCCGCCGTAAACAGCGCGAACGACAGCACGATGGCTGTCGTTTTGGCGAACGCCGCGCGCACGAAGCGCGGCTTGTCGAATGAATCCGGCACGACGCACATCTTAAAACATTCGCGTGACGCCACGCGCGCCCACTCGCTCGGATTCAGGCCTCGCCTTCGCCGACCTCCTCGGCGCGATGACACGACACCTGACGTCCATCGACCGCGCGCAGCTTCGGCTCCTCCACACGGCATCGCTCGATCGCGTACGGGCAGCGCTGATGAAACGTGCAGCCCGACGGCGGATTGAGCGGCGACGGCATCTCGCCCTGCAGCTTGATCTTGATGGTCCGGTCTTCCTCGAAGATCGCGGGCGTCGCGGACATCAGCGCGCGCGTGTACGGATGGCGCGGCTTCGCGAAGATCGTCTTCTTGTCGCCTACTTCGGCGACGCCGCCGAAGTACATCACCATCACGTCGTCGGCGATATGCTCGACCACCGACAGGTTGTGCGAGATGAACACGTAGCTCGTGCCGAACTGTTGCTGCAGATCCATGAACAGGTTCAGGATCTGCGCCTGGATCGACACATCGAGCGCGGACACGGGCTCATCCGCGACGAGGATCTGCGGATCGAGAATCATCGCGCGCGCAATCGCCACGCGCTGACGCTGCCCGCCCGAAAACATGTGCGGGTAACGCGTCGCATGCTCCGGCCGCAAGCCGACGGTGCGCATCATCTTCGCGATGCGCTCGGCGCGCTCCGTCGACGAAAGCGATGTGTTGATCGCGAGCGGCTCGCCGAGCGTCTGCTCGACAGTCTTGCGCGGATTCAGCGACGCGAACGGGTTCTGAAACACCATCTGCACGCGCTGGCGCAATTCCGCGATTTTCGCCTTGCTTGCGCCCGCGACATCATCACCGTCGATCAGCAAGCGGCCCGACGTGGGCGCTTCGATCATCGTCAACTGGCGCGCGAGCGTGGACTTGCCGCAGCCCGATTCGCCCACGACCGCGAGCGTGCGCCCGCGCTTCAGTTCGAACGACACGCCGTTGAGCGCCTTCACCGTGCCATGCTTGAACGCGCTGCGCTTCACGTCGTAGTGCTTCGTGAGCTGATCGGCCGCGAGCACGATGTCCTGACTGATTTCCTTCGGTACGGCGTTCATCGCGCGCCTCCTTCCACCACCACATCGATGTTCAACGGCTTGATGCAACGCGCGCGCACGGCCGGATCGTTCTTGTCGAGCTGAAGCAGACCCGGCCTGCCCTTCCAGCAATCGTCGACGACATACTTGCAGCGCGGTGCGAACAGACATCCGCTCGGCCGGTCGTCCTTGCCCGGCACCATGCCCGGCAAAGCCGCGAGGCGCTCCGCACCGCGCGAATGCTCGGGAATCGCCGCAAGCAGCGCCTCCGTATACGGATGATGCGGGTCGCTGAAGATCGTCGGCACATGATTCGTTTCGATGATCTCGCCCGCGTACATCACCGCGACGCGCTGCGCCACTTCGGACACGACGGCCAGATCGTGCGAGATCAGCACGAGCGCCATGCCGCGTTCCTTCTGCAGCTTGACGAGCAGTTCCATGATCTGCGCCTGAATCGTCACGTCGAGCGCGGTAGTCGGCTCGTCGGCGATCAGCAGCTTCGGATTGCACGCGACGGCCATCGCGATCATCACGCGCTGGTTCATGCCGCCCGACATCTGATGCGGAAACGCGTTGATGCGGCTTTTCGCATCCGGAATGCCCACCTGATCGAGCAGTTCGAGCGCGCGCTTGTTGAGCGCATCGCCGCGCAGGCCTTCGTGCAGCTTCAGCACTTCCTTGATCTGATAGCCGACGGTATAGCTCGGGTTCAGGCTCGTGAGCGCATCCTGAAACACCATCGCGATGTCCTTGCCGATGATCCTGCGACGCGCGCTTGCCGATGCCTTCAGCAAGTCCTTGCCGTCGAACGTGACCTGATCGGCGGTCACTTTGCCGGGCGCGTCGATGAGGCCCATCAGCGCCATCATCGTGACGCTCTTGCCCGAGCCCGATTCGCCGACGACGCCGACCACTTCGCCCGGCTTCACGGAAAGATCGATGCGATCGACGGCCTGTGTGCCGCCGAACGTCACCTGCAAATTACGGATAGTCAGAAGATCGTTCATGTCAGCCCATCCGCTTGAGTTTCGGATCGAGCGCGTCACGCAGACCGTCGCCGAGCAGGTTGATGACGAGCACCGAGACCAGAATCGACAGACCCGGCATCGTCACGATCCACCATGCGCTTTCGATGTAATCACGCGCCGATGCCAGCATCGCGCCCCACTCCGCCGCCGGCGGTTGCACGCCGAGGCCGAGGAAGCCGAGCGCGGCGGCATCGAGAATCGCGGAGGAGAAGCCGAGCGTCGCCTGCACGATGAGCGGCGCGGCGCAGTTCGGCAGCACTTGCGAGAACATCAGCCGCACGGTGCCCGCGCCCGCGACGCGCGATGCCGTCACGTATTCCTTCTGCAATTCGCCGAGCGCGGATGCGCGCGTCAGACGCACGTAACCCGGCAACGCGACGATCGCGATGGCGAGCATGGTGTTGACGAGTCCCGGCCCGATGATCGCCACGACGGCGACCGCGAGCAGCAGCGACGGCAACGCGAGCAGCACGTCCATCACGCGCATGATCGGCGTGTCGAGCCAGCTAAAGAACGCGGCCATGAGACCGAGCACGACGCCCGGAATCAGCGCGAGAATCACCGACACGAAACCGATCCAGAACGACAGCCGCGCGCCGTACATCAGGCGCGAGAGGATGTCGCGGCCGGCTTCATCGGTGCCGAGCGGGAACATGCGGTTTCCGCCTTCGAGCCACGCAGGCGGAATCTTCACGTAGTCGCGGTATTGCTCGATAGGGCTGTGCGGCGCGATCAGCGGCGCAGTGATCGCCACGATGATCAACAAAAGCACGATCACGCCCGCGACGACAGCGCCGCGATTGCGCGAGAAGTTCGCCCAGAACTCGCGCGCCGCGACCATGCGGCCGGACGGCGGCGGCATCACCGCTTGCGGCGGGAGGTTGTTTTGAATATCGGCCATATCTTTCCAGTTACCTCGTATGGCGAATGCGCGGATTCAACACGCCGTAGAGCAGATCGACGACCAGATTCACGACGATCACGAGCGTCGCGATCATCAGAATGCCGCCTTGCACGACCGGATAATCGCGACGCGAAATGGCGTCGATGAGCCACTTGCCGACGCCCGGCCACGAGAACAGCGTCTCGGTGAGCACCGCGCCCGCGAGCAGCGTGCCGACCTGCAGACCGATCACGGTCACCACGGGAATCAGCGCGTTACGCAGCGCATGCACGACGATCACGCGCAGCGGCGACAAACCCTTCGCGCGCGCCGTGCGGATGAAGTCCTCGCGCAGCACTTCGAGCATCGAAGAACGCGTCATGCGCGCGATGACCGCGAGCGGAATCGTGCCGAGCACGATGGTCGGCAGAATCAGATGCGACACCGCCGATTTGAACGCGCCTTCATCGGTCGAGAAGATCGAGTCGATCAACATGAAGCCGGTGACGTGCGGAATGTCGTATTCCACCGCGATGCGGCCCGACACCGGCGTCCAGCCAAGCTTCGCCGAGAAGAACATGATGAGGATCAAGCCCCACCAGAAGATCGGCATCGAATAGCCGGTGAGCGCGGTGCCCATCACGCTGTGATCGACGACCGTGCCGCGCTTCAACGCCGCCGCGACGCCCGCCGGCAATCCGACGACGAGCGCGAAGATCATCGCGCAGATCGACAGCTCGACGGTCGCGGGAAAGCGCGCGAGGAACTCGCCCATCACGCTCGTATTGGTGATGATCGAGGTGCCGAGATCGCCCTTCAGCGCGTGGCCGACGTAGGTCAGATACTGGATCGGAAGCGGCTGATCGAGGCCGAGGCGCTTCATGGCTTCGGCGTGCATCGCCGGGTCGACGCCGCGCTCGCCCATCATCACTTCGATGGGGTCGCCAGGAATCAGGTGAATGAGCGCGAACGCGAGAATCGTAATGCCGATGAACGTCGGTATCACCATTCCTATGCGTCGCAAAACGAATCGGAACATGATCGCCTTTTTTCGGTATTGGAGGGACTCAAAACGTGTCCGGCGGCTTGGATCGTACTTCGACCCGCGCCGCCGGACCTTTTCGATTAGTTATGGTTTAGTGCAAAAAACGTTCCGCAGCAAAACCTTATTGCATGCCGACGCCATCGAAGCGCACGTAGCCGAGCGGCTCGATCTTCATGTTCGTCACCTTCTTGCTGACGGGCTGATAGACCGTCGAGTGCGCGATCGGCGAGAACGGCAGTTGTTGCGCGAAGATCTGCTGCGCGTCGGTGTAAGCCTTGGTGCGAGCGGCGACATCGGTCGTCGAACGGCCCTTCACGACGAGCTCGTCGAACGGCTTGTAGCACCACTTCGAGAAGTTGCTGCCCTTCACCGCATCGCAGCCGAGCAGCGTGCCGAGCCAGTTGTCGGGGTCGCCGTTGTCGCCGGTCCAGCCGATCAGCAGCGCGTCATGTTCGCCCGCGTGCGCGCGCTTCAGATACTCGCCCCACTCGTACGACACGATGTTCGCCTTCACGCCGATCTTCGCCCAGTCGGCCTGAATCATTTCCGCCATCAGACGCGCGTTCGGGTTGTATGCGCGTTGCACGGGCATCGCCCACAGCGTGATCTCGAAGCCGTTCGGAAAGCCCGCTTTCGCGAGCAGTTCCTTCGCCTTCGCGGTGTCGTAAGCCTGACCTTTCAGGTTCTTGTCATAGGACCATTGCGTCGGCGGCATCGGTGCGGTGGCCGGCTGGCCCGCGCCCTGATATACGGAATCGATGATCGCCTTCTTGTTGATCGCCATGTCGAGCGCGCGACGCACGTCGGTGTTGCCGAGGTCCTTCTTCGTGACGTTGTACGCGACATAGCCTTCGTTGAAGCCCGCCTGCGACGGCGTATCGACATTCGACGCCGACTTCAGCGCCGCGATATCGCCCGGACGCGGATAGCTCATCACCTGGCATTCGTTGCTCTTCAGCTTCTGCACGCGCACGGCGGCGTCCGGCGTGATCGAGAAGATCAGCTTGGAGATCTGCACCGCGTTCGGCTTCCAATAGTCAGGATTGCCGTCGAAGCGGATGGTCGCGTCCTTCGTATAGCTGCGGAAAATGAACGGGCCCGTGCCGACCGGCTGCTGATTGATGTCGGCGGCCTTGCCGTCCTTCAGCAGCTTGTCCGTGTACTCGGCGGACAGAATCGATGCGTATTCCATCGCCATGTTCTGGATGAATGGCGCGCTCACTTCCTTCAGCGTGAACTTCACGGTGTACGGATCGACCTTCTCGATCTTCGAGATCAGCTTGTCCATGCCGAGGTCCGTGAAGTACGGAAACTGCACGTTGTACGCCTTGCGGAACGGATTGTTCGGATCGAGCATGCGGTTGAACGTGAAGATCACGTCATCCGCGTTGAATTCGCGCGTCGGCTTGAAGAACGACGTCGTCTGGAACTTCACGCCGTGACGCAGATGGAACGTGTAGGTGAGTCCGTCGGACGAAACGTCCCACTTCTCCGCGAGACCCGGCTCGACCTTGGTGCCGCCGCGCTCGAACTCGACGAGACGGTTGTACACGGTGAAGGTGTTCGCGGTGAAATCGGTGCCGGTCGTGTATTGGGCCGGATCGAAACCGGCGGGGCTGCCTTCCGAACAGTACACGAGCGTCTTGTTCGGGATGGCGGCGTTCGCCGCGCTCGCTGCGAAGAGCGATGCCGTGGCCACGGCGCCCGCGAGCGCCGACATGCGGACGGCTCGCAACAGGCTGTTTTTGTTCATGTTTCCTCCAAGTCGATGCCGGCTTCTGGCCGGCGTAGCGCGAGTGTACTTGATCGCACCGCCCGGTTTTCGACGCGTGTGCGCAAAGTCGGGCGCTACCCTAGCACGAACAAAAGTGACATGCGCGCTTGGTTTTCCCCACTAGAGTTTGTCGCCGATGGCACTTCGATAAGGGTATGTTATCGCTCATGCGCAGACGTGATAGACCGGACGACGAAATATTGCGCGCCCGGCTCTTTGCTGGCGAAAAAAGGCGAAATTCACGGGAGAAGAAACAAGAACCGCGCGACGAACGCCGCGCGGGTGAAGCATTGATGCAGATCAGATGCTTTTGAATCCGAGGCCTTCGCAAATCGCTTTGGAGGCCCACGAACCGTTGAGCGTGTAGAAGTGCAGCCCCGGCGCGCCGTCGTCGACGAGGCGCTGGCACAAACCGGTCACCACATCGACGCCGAATGCGCGAATCGACTCGCGATCGTCGCCGAAGCTTTCGAGCCGGCGCGCGATCCACTTCGGCACTTCCGCGCCGCACATGTCGGAGAAGCGCATCAGTTGCGAGAAGTTGGTGATCGGCATGATGCCCGGCACGATCGGCACGTCCACGCCGAGCTTGCGCGCTTCCTCGACAAACCTGAAGTACGAATCGGCGTTGAAGAAGTACTGCGTGATCGCGGAATTCGCGCCCGCCTTCACCTTGCGCGCGAAGTTTTCGAGGTCCGCGCGCGGCGACTTCGATTGCGGATGAAATTCCGGATACGCGGCCACTTCGATGTTGAACCAGTCGCCGTGCTCCTGACGGATGAACGCCACGAGTTCGGACGCATAGCGCAACTCGCCGACTTCGCCCATGCCCGAAGGCAGATCGCCGCGCAGCGCGACGATATGACGAATGCCGTGCTCGCGGTAGTTCGAAAGGATCGCGCGCAGGCTGTCCCGCGACGAGCCGATGCACGAAAGATGCGGCGCGGCCTCGAAGCCTTCCGTGGCCATTTCGAGCACGGTGTCGAGCGTGCCTTGCTGCGTGGAGCCGCCTGCGCCGAAGGTCACGGAAACGAACTTGGGCGAGAGCTTCTTGAGCTCGGCGCGGGACGCGCGCAGCTTGTCCACGCCCTCCTGCGTCTTCGGCGGGAAAAACTCGAATGAGAGTTCGATCGGTTTCATGATGGTGGATGATCGAGCGGCGACGTCAGCCGAAGTTGCGGTTCCCGAAAATGAGCGCCGACAACAGCCACGACACGATGCTGTACAGAATCGAGCCGAAGAACGCGGACCAGAATCCCGACACTTCGAAGCCCTTCAGCAGCGACGAGCACAGCCAGAAACACAGCGCATTCACGACGAGTATGAAGACCCCGAGCGTGAGGATCGTCACCGGCAGCGTGAGGATGATGAGAAGCGGCCTCAGCACTGCATTGATGAGCCCGAGCACCACCGCGATGATGAGCGCCGTGCCAAAACTGCGGATGTGGATCGACGGCACGAGATAGGTAATGATCAGGAGCGCGAGCGCGTTGATCAGCCATGTCAGCAGCACGGTCATCGAAGGTTCTCCGGTTGATGCGTCAGCTCGCGCGCGTCGCACGGGTGCGCGTGCCCCCGTGCGAACGAACGCCGCCGCCTGCGATTAATAGCGATAGTGGTTCGGCTTGAACGGGCCGTTCTTGTCGACGCCGATATAACCCGCCTGCTCGTCCGACAGCACGGTCAGTTCCACGCCGATGCGGCCCAGATGCAGACGCGCGACCTTTTCGTCGAGATGCTTCGGCAGCACGTAGACCTTGTTCTCGTACTTCTCGCCTTGCGTGAACAGTTCGATCTGCGCGAGCGTCTGGTTGGTGAACGAGTTCGACATCACGAACGACGGATGGCCCGTTGCGCAGCCGAGGTTCACGAGACGGCCCTCAGCCAGAATGATGATCTTCTTGCCGTCCGGGAAGACGATGTGATCGACCTGCGGCTTGATGTTGTCCCACGTGTACTGGCGCGTGGAAGCGATATCGATTTCCGAATCGAAGTGGCCGATGTTGCAGACGATCGCGTTGTTGCGCATCGCCTTCATGTGGTCGTGGTTGATGACGTGGTAGTTGCCCGTCGCCGTCACGAAGATGTCGGCGCGGCTCGCGGCGTATTCCATCGTCACGACGCGGTAGCCTTCCATCGCGGCTTGCAGCGCGCAGATCGGATCGATTTCCGTGACCCACACCGTCGCGCCCAGACCGCGCAGCGATTGCGCGCAGCCCTTGCCCACGTCGCCGTAACCGGCCACGACCGCGATCTTGCCCGCGATCATCACGTCGGTTGCGCGCTTGATGCCGTCCACGAGCGATTCGCGGCAGCCGTAGAGGTTGTCGAACTTCGACTTCGTGACCGAATCGTTCACGTTGATGGCCGGGAACGGCAGGCGGCCTTCCTTTTCCATCTGGTACAGGCGGTGCACGCCCGTGGTGGTTTCTTCCGTCACGCCCTGAATGTGCGCGAGGCGCGTGGAGTACCACGTCGGATCGGCGTCGAGGTGCGAAGCGATCGACTTGTAGAGCGCCACTTCTTCCTCGTTCGTCGGTTTCGAGATGACCGAACGATCCTTCTCCGCCTTCGAGCCGAGAATGAGCAGCAGTGTTGCATCGCCGCCGTCATCGAGAATCATGTTGGCGAACTCGCCGTTCGGCCATTCGAAGATGCGGTGCGAGAACTCCCAGTATTCGTCGAGCGATTCGCCCTTGAACGCGAACACCGGCGTGCCGCCGGCGGCGATGGCGGCGGCTGCGTGATCCTGCGTCGAGAAGATATTGCACGATGCCCAGCGCACGTCCGCGCCCAGCGCGGTGAGCGTTTCGATCAGCACGCCCGTCTGGATCGTCATGTGCAGGGAACCGGCGACGCGCGCGCCCTTCAGCGGCTGCTGCGCCTTGTATTCCTCGCGCGTCTGGATGAGACCCGGCATTTCCGTTTCGGCGATGTCGAGTTCCTTGCGGCCCCATGCGGCCAGCGACATGTCGGCGACGACGTAATCCTTGGAATTCTTGGAATCGAGAACTGCGGCGTTCATCACGCCCTCCTTTCTAAATAGTCTAGAAATGTTGACGTGAGCGCCGTTCGATGCGGTGGCTCAGCGGGCTTTCGATCAGCCTTCGAACCGTCCGGATTGAATGCTCCGAGCCTGGCGGCCTGTGTTTTCTGGCCGTCGCAACGCTCCTCGGAAGCGAACGCCGATTGTAGCAAAGTCCCGTGGGAACGATCCGTTTCTGAGACGTGCGTGGGGATTTTTCGCGGCGCTTTTCCGCGCTCAGAAAGGCAGCGCCGACAGCAACGGCGCGAGCAGCACCATCGCGACTCCTGCGATCATCATCGTGAGACTGGCGACGACGCCCTCTTCGCTCCCCAGTTCGCGCGCTTTTGCGGTGCCGACGCCGTGCGCCGCCGCGCCGAACAGCGCGCCTCGCGCGAGCCGCGTGCGCAACGGCACGAGCGCGAGCACGATCTCGCCGAACAGCATGCCGCAGACGCCCGTCGCGATCACGAAAAGCGCGGTGAGGTCCTTCGGCGCGTGAATTTTGTCGGAGACGGCGAGCGCGAAGGGCGTCGAGACCGAGCGCGTCGCGAGACTGCGCTGCAATTCCGGCGACAGATGCAGCAGCTTCGCGAGCATCAGCGATCCGCCGACCGCCACCAGAATGCCGACCGTCACGCCGACGCTCAGCGAAATCCAGTGCCGCTTGATGAGCATGCGGTATTCGTAGATGGGCACCGCGAACGCGACCGTCGCCGGGCCGAGCAGCCACATGAGCCAGCGCGTATCGGCGAAGTAAACCGAATAAGGAATGCGCGCCATCACGACGATCAGCGCGAGCATCGCCGGCACCGCGAGCAGCGGCGTGAGCCACGGCCGCCTGAAGCGCGCGTAGAGCTGCTTGGCCGCGAAGTACAGCGCGACGGTCAGCACGAAGCAGCCCGCCGCGATGAGGCGCGCGGCGTCGTCTGCGATGAGGGAGGCGTAGAAGTGGTTCATGTCGGCCGGTTCACGCGCGCGCGGCCTGCCGTGCGACGAGCACGCGGCGCAACGCGAGATGGCGTTCGAGGCGCGCCGCACGGTCGACGGCGAACGCGACGGCCACCATCACCATCAAGGTTCCCCCGACCACCACAAGCGCGAGCCGCCAGCCGTCCTCCTTGAAGAGGCCGCCGTACTGAACCGCCGCGACCGCCGCCGGGATGAAGAACAGCAGCATGTCCGAAAGCAGCCAGTCCGCGCCCGCTTTCACCCAGCGCGGTGCGATGCCGCCGCAGAACAACAGCGCGAGCAGCGCGACCAGGCCGACCACGCCGCCCGGCACCGGCAGCGACAGCTTGCGCGCGACGAAATCCGCCGCGACCCAGATCGCCGCGAGCGCGGCGGACTGCACCGCGACGCGCAGAAAGCGGCCGAAGGCGGATTGCGAAGGGTTCGTCAGGACGGCGGACATGGCGGGCTCTTTTGCGATGAAATCAATGAACTAGGGTTAACCTGTAGTCCGAGTATATGGGCGCTCCTTGCATAATTAAAATGAATTAAGCTTATCCAAATCATTCCAAACTGGAATTCAGGAGCTGACGATGGAATTGCGCGCCTTGCGGTACTTCATCGAGGTCGTGAAGCAGAAGAGCTTCACCGCCGCCGCCGAGCACATGTTCGTGACCCAGCCGACCATCAGCAAAATGGTGAAGGCGCTGGAGGATGAAGTCGGATCGCCGCTGCTGTTGCGCGAGGGCCGTCAGATGGTGCTGACGGACGCCGGGCAGATCGTCTATCAGCGCGGCGTCGAGGTGCTGGCGGCGCATGCCCGGCTGGAGGCCGAGCTCAACGATCTCGGCACCTTCGGGCGCGGCACGCTGACGATCGGCATTCCGCCGATGGGCGGTTCGCTCTTCACGCCCGCCATCGCTGAGTTCCGGCGTCGCTATCCGAAGGTCGAGCTCAAGCTGTTCGAGCGCGGCTCGAAGGCGATCGAGGCGGCGCTCATCGACGGCGAACTGGAACTGGGCGGCGTCCTGCAGCCTGTCGACACCAACATGTTCGACGTCCTGCCCGTCAGCCGGCAGATTCTGTGGCTCGTCGCGTCGAAGGGTTCGCGCTGGGACGACGCGCGCGAAGTCGCGCTCACCGATCTCGCCGCAGAACCATTCGTGTTCTACGGCGAGAGCCTCGCGCTGAACGACGTCGTGCTCAACGCGTGCCGCGAAGCGGGTTTCGCGCCGACGATCGTCGGCCGCAGCGGGCACTGGGATTTCATGGCGGCGCTCGTGCAGGCGGGCATCGGCATCGCGTTGCTGCCCGCGCCGTACTGCCGCCGCCTCGACGCCGACGCGTTCACCTGCCGCCCGGTCGTCGCGCCGGAGATTCACTGGGATATGGCGCTCGGCTGGCGGCGCAACGGCTATCTGTCGCACGCGGCGCGGGCGTGGATCGAAGTCGCGCGCGAAATGCTGCCCGCGAATCTCGATCAGGATTTCATGGGCGATGGCTTTCCGCGCGCGCGGCGCGGCGAGCCGGGAAAATGAAACGCGCCGGCTTGCATAGAGCAAGCCGGCGCGTTCTTTACAGCAACTTCCCGGGCGTTAGCCGTATCAGTTCAATTCCTTGAACTCGATCCGGCGATTCGCCGCGCGACCTTCACGCGTCGCGTTGTCGGCGATCGGATGCGCGTCGCCGAAACCTTCCGCCGAGAGTGTGTCCGCAGGCACGCCGTGCTGGATCAGATAGCTGCGCACCGCCTGCGCGCGCTTTTCCGACAAACGGATATTCACCGCCGGATCGCCCGAGCTGTCGGTGTAACCGCCGATCTGCAGCCTGATCGGTTTGCCGGATGCGCCACAGTCCTTCAGCGATTTCGCCGATTCGGCGAGTTCGTCCAGCGCGGCGCGCGGCAGCGAATTCGACGCAAAGCCGAAGTTGACCGGATGCGTATTCAGATGCTTCGCGATGTCGGCGGCGGCGCAACTCGCGGCGGCCTGGGCGTCGGACGCGGCCAGCGCCTTGGCTGCGGCGGGCGTATCGGCGGCGATCGTCCAGCCATCGCCGAAGGACGCCCTCAGCTTGTCCAGCCAGCCGAGCGCCGTGTCCGCGGCGCGGCCGCCCAGATCGACCTTGTCGCCCGCGATCTGCACCTGCGCGCCCGGCAACGCCATGACCGGCAACAGGCCGTCGAGCTTGCCGAGCCACGCGGCCGGCTTCGTATCCGGATCGGCCGTGATGTTGGCGTGGAACTTGTCCATGCCGAACTTGACCGCGAGCACGTCGAGCAGGTGCTGCCGCTCCTTCTCGCTGTTCACGGTGGCGGTCAGCGTGGGAATGCCGGATGCGTCGACGGCGAAGGACAACTTCGAGTCCTTGCCCGGCAGCGCGACGGGCATCGACGCCTCGCTTGCTGCCGGAATCGTCGCCGCGGCCGCGGAACCGGCGCTCGTGACCGCAGCCATGTCGGTGTTCGCGTCAGAGGCTGCATCCGGCTTCGCGGCGGGCGCGGTGTCCTCCTGCTTCTCCGTCGAGCATCCGCGCCCGAGCAGCGCCGCGAACAGCGCGAGCGCGGCGGCGAGCGCGATCCACCACCATTTTTTCTTGCCAGCGCGCTCTTTCGCCGGTTGCTCCGCAGCGGCGGCGGGTTCCGACTGCAACGGAAACGCCGCCGCTTCCTGCGTGGCCGGATGGTCGAGATGCGCCGCCACGGCCTTCAGCCGCGACGCGACGCCCGCAAGAAAGGCGCCGACCGAGCCGAGCCCGAGCGCATTCGCGAACGCGTCCGTCATGTTGGCGCGCACCACCGGCAACTGGTGTCCGAGCAGGGCCGGAAGCTGGGCCGCCTGGGCGTTGTGCTGCGTGAGATAGCGCTTGAGCACGCCGAAAAGCGTCACGCTGACCACGCCGTTCAGCGTGCGCGTGGCGATCGTCGCCACGCCGGTATATTCGGCGACGCGATCGGCGAGGCCGTTGAGGCTGTCGCGCGAGGCGATCGCCTCGTCGGTTTTCGCGCCGCTGCTGACGAGCGTCCTGAATCCCTCGTCCTGCACGACGAAGTGCGGCAGTTCCTCCGCGATCAGCGCGTTCGTGCCCGGCGACATGATCGCGGCGAACAGATTGCGCGCGCCTTCGAGCGAGGACGCCTTGTTCATCATGGCGCCGATGAGCGCGGGGGCGCACAGCGACACCACGCGCCTGGCGGATTCCGGCGCGCAGCCGATGCGCCCGGCGATGTGCTGCAACACGCTTTCTGGCAAAGCGCTCTGGACGAGTTGATTGAGGTTGATGCTCATTGAGAATGCTTCCCTGAAAGCGTTACTGCATCCGCCGGAATTGGGCGAGCCGATTATAGGTTCGGGCTCCTGCGCGTCATCGGGGTGGCATTAACAATCGGATTTGTCCCAGCGATCCGCGCTTTAGGAACGCGCATTAGAAAGTGATGCTGATTTGTGAAAAGAACGATGGCTCTACCCGTCCAATGAATGCGCGGCCTATGATTCCTGAATTCGAGATGGGTCGAGACGCCCGGAACGACTGTTGCGCCCACCCGACAGTGACGCATCGCCGCCCTGCCTGCGCGCGCGTGCAAATGAAGGAGACCAGCGATGTCCGCTTCCGCCGATCGCCCGTTCGGGCAGACACACGAAGTCACGAATCAGGCGCCGCCGCTTGTCGGCTACGACGCGTTCGCCTTCGATCCGGCGCTGACGGCCGCGCTCGGGCGGGAAGGCGCGCAATGGCACGCGCAGGCGCTCTCGCGCGACGGCATGACGCTGACGCAGCCGGATGTCGTCGCGCTGGCGGAACTCGCCAACCGGCACGAGCCGGAGCTCGCGACGCACGATCCGCGCGGCGAGCGCATCGACGCGGTGGAGTTTCATCCGGCCTGGCACGAACTGCTGCGGCGCCTGCGCCACGAAGGCCTGCACGCGCTGCCGTTCGAACCGGCCGCGCGCGTGGGATCGATGGCCGCGCGCTGCGCCGGCTACTATCTGCACGGCCAGCTCGAATCCGGCTCGCTGTGCCCGATCACGATGACCTTCGCGAGCATCCCGGTCCTGCGCAACGAGCGCGATCTGTTCGCGCGCATCGCCCAGCCGCTGCTGTCGCGCGAGCACGATCCGCGCGACATCCCGCTCGAAGCCGGCAAGCATTCGATGATGATCGGCATGGGCATGACCGAAAAACAGGGCGGCTCGGACGTGCGCAGCAATCGCACGCGCGCGTACGCGCTCGGCGTACCGGGACGCGCCAGCGCGTATCGGCTGGTCGGTCACAAATGGTTTTTCTCCGCGCCGCAATGCGACGCGCATCTCGTGCTCGCCCGCACCGCCGACGAAGGCGGCCTGTCGTGCTTCTACGTGCCGCGCTTCGCGCCGGACGGCCGCAAGAACGCGGTCCAGATCCAGCGCCTGAAGGACAAGCTCGGCAACCGCTCGAACGCGAGCAGCGAAGTGGAGTTTCTCGATGCCTACGGCGTGATGATCGGCGACGAGGGGCGCGGCGTGCCGACCATCATCGAAATGGCGAACTTCACGCGGCTCGACTGCGTGATCGGCAGCGCAGCGCTGATGCGCGCGGCGCTCGTACAGGCGATCCATCACGCGCGGCATCGCAGCGCGTTCGGCGCGGCCCTCATCGATCAACCGCTGATGCGCAACGTGCTCGCGGATCTCGCCCTCGAATCCGAAGCCGCGACGATTCTCTTCATGCGGCTTGCGGGCGCATTCGAGCGCAGCGCCGTGCCGGACGGAGCGCTCGCCGAGCGCGCGTGGCGGCGCATCGTCACGCCTGCCGCGAAGTTCTGGGTCTGCAAGCGCGCGCTCGAATTCACCGGCGAGGCGATGGAAGTCTGGGGCGGCAACGGCTATGTCGAAACCGGGCCGATGGCGCGTTTCTATCGCGAGGCGCCGGTCAATTCGATCTGGGAGGGCTCGGGCAACGTGATGTGCCTCGACGTGCTGCGCGCGTTCGAGCGTGAGCAGGACGCCGCGCACGCGCTCCTCGCCGACTGGAAGCGGACGGCGGCCGCGCATCCGGCGCTCTCTGGCGCGCTGGCGTCGCTGCTCGACATGCTGACGGGCGATCCGGCTGCGCGGGAAGCGTCGGCGCGGCGAATCGCGCAACAATTGACGCTATGCGCGCAGGGCGTGTTGCTGGCGCGGCATGCGCCGCAGGAAGTTGCGGATGCGTTCATCGAAACGCGGCTCGGCGATGCGCGCGGCGAGACGGGGCGGGTGTATGGCACGCTGCCGGCGCGGTTCGATCATGCGGCGATTGTCAGGCGGGCGTTTGCCGCGTAGCGAGCGCGCGCCCGCTTTCCCGCATCGGCTCCTCGTTCTCCAGCCGATACACCCACGAAAGCAACTCCGCCACCGCCTGATACAACGCCGGTGGAATATGCGCGTCGAGATCGACTTGCATCAGCAGCGACACCATCTCCGGCGATTCGTGCACATACAGTCCCGCTTCCTTCGCGCGCTGCACGATCATCTCCGCGACCATGCCATAACCCTTCGCCACGACGCGCGGCGTCGCCTCGCGATTGCCCGCGTCGTAGGCGAGCGCGGTCGCCTGCCTGCGCGTGTACGGCGGCTGATCCTGTCCGCTCATGCTTCACTCCCCTCGCCGCGCGGCGGGCGAAACAGATGTTCGAGCGGCGAGCGCAACGGCTTTTTCGCGACAGGCTTGTCGGCTGACAGCGCGAGATCGGTCGCGCCGTCCATCGAGCGCACGGACAGGGACGCCAGCGCGATGCCCGCCGCCTCGAGCTGACGCGCGAACGCGGCGCCGTCGGCGGCGAGACGGCGTGCGCCCGAATCCCCCGCCTTGATGCGCGCGACGAGCTTTTCGCCCGTCAGCACCAGTTCGGCGTCGACCGTGCCGAGCGCAGGCAGCGACAACGTGATGCGCGTGCGCCAGGCGTGCTTGTCCGCGGCTTCGGCGGCATCGTCGGGCGTGCGCGGATCGCGCGGTTCGCGGGCGATTTCCCATTCGAAGCGCGTGCCGGGCCACGCTTCGCCTTGCCAGCGGAACTGCTGGTTCGCGAGCACGTCGAGTTGCTGGCGCACGACATTGAGCGTCGCCGGATGAATGCCCGCCGCCAGCGACGCCTGCAACGCCGATTCCTGCGTGCCCGGTTGCGCGGTCTGCGCGCTCGCGCCGCCCGATGCGTTCCCGCTCTGCGAATTCGAGAGCGCCGACGCCGGCGCATCGCGCACCGACGCCGCGAGCGCGGCCGCCTGCTGCGGCGTCTGCGGCGTCGCGACGGCGTGCGCGGGCGCGTGGAAATCGGGCGCACCGGCGTCCAGCCATGCGTCGCCGGTCGCGCCATTCGCGAAATCCAGCGGCAAGGACAGCGAGCGTGCATCGGCGCGCGCCTGCGGCTCGTTGCCGAGCGACGCGGCGCTGCGCTGGCCCGCGAGCCATTGCACCAGATGCGATTCGTAGAAGAGCCCGCTTTCGTCGACGGTCTTCGCCAGCGCGGTCGCGAGCGCCGCGGCGGGCAGCGGCGGCAGATTCTGCGTCGCGGCGCGCGCGGCCGCGACGGCGGCGGCGTTGGCGGAGAAAGCGGTATCGAAGAGTCCGGTCGTGAGCGCGGCGAAGGCGCTCGCGGGACGCGGCGGAGTCGGCCAGAGCGGGGCGTCGCTGGTCAGCGCGGGCGTCGCGCCGCCGATGCGCGAGATCACGTCGAGCGTGCGCGCGACGCTGGACAGCGCGGTTTGCGCCGATGCGGCCGGCGCCGCGGCCTGCGCCGATGTGCCGACGAGCTGCGGCAGGTCCGTCTGCGTCGTCTGTCCGACGCTCGCGCCCGTCACGCCCGTGCCGCTAACGCCGTTGGGCGCGCGAATCGCGGACAGCAGGAGCTCGGTGCGGCTGGCGAGCAGCGATGCGATCGCGGTATCGAGTCCAGTCATGCCCACATCCTCAATTGCGCCACGGCCGGCGCGCACGGACGCTTAACGCAGTCCGATCATCTTTTTCAGTACGCGCGCCGGGCTGTTGACCGTGAACAGCGCGGACAGGCGCGCGAGGCTCGGCGAACTCAGATCGCGGATCGCGGCGTCGTCGGCGAGAATCTTCTTCACGAGGTCCAGCTTGCGCGCGCGGGCGTCGTCGTCGAGTTCCGAGCCCGAATCCACTTCCTTCAGCTGCTCGACCAACTCACGGTAAGTGCCCTGCAACGTCTTCAGTTCGCTCCATTCGCCGCCGCGCGCAGCCGCCAGCATCTGGCCGGAAACCGCTGCGATGGCTTCGTAGTGGGCGAAATAGTCTTGTGTCGTCTTCATTCTTTCGAGGCAGTCGACGCGAGAGTCCCGTCAAACGGGCGTCGCGGTCAGTTGCGCCACTTCCGGTCCAATTCCCACCCAGGCTTCTTCGAGCGTTGCGAGCAGGTTGTCGACCTCGACGAGCATCGTCTCGTCCTGCTTCAGATTCGCCTCCAGCAGCCGGCGCGTCATATACGTGTAGAGCGCGTCCAGACGCTCCGCGATCTCGCCGCCCGCATCCTTGTTGAGCGCCTGCTGCAGGCCGCTCTCGATGATGCTGATGGCCTTGCTGATCGCAGCGCCGCGCGCGCCGATGTTGCGCTGCTGCAGGTGCATGCGCGCCTGCGCGATCGCCTGGCGCGCGCCCTGATACAGCATCACGATCAGCCGATGCGGGCTCGCTCCCATCACTCCTGTCTGAACGCCCACGCGTGCGTACGCGCTGGCTCCAGCGTGTCCTGGGGAATACATCTCTCGGTTCTCCTTATGCGATGCCGCGGTGTCCGCATGCTTCCAGCGGACGCCGTGCTTCTCGTCCTGATCCGTATGGGCCCGGCAAAACCGGTGCAGGCAAACGAACCATCGTTCGCCGTGCCGTTATCGGGGTTATCGGAGAAACGCGGCAAAGCTTTAGGAAACAAGGCTCCAGAGCCGGTGCAGCGATAAAGGGCTGGATCGCGGGGGCCGCGTCAGACGGAGATCTGCATGATGTCGTTGTAGGCCGACACGAGCTTGTTGCGCACCTGCAGCCCGAATTGCAGGCCGACGTTCGCCTTCTGCATGTCCACCATCACGTCGTTGAGCGACACGTTCGGTGCGCCGATCTCGAAGGCGTGCGCCTCGCCGAGCGCCTTGGTCTGGTTGTCGCTGATCTTGTCGATGGACGATTTCAGCGCATCGGAAAAGCTGCCGACGCTCGCCGCGCCCGATGTCCCACCCTGCCCCGTGACGGCGCCCGACGCGCTGGTCGGGCCGGAGGTCCCGCCGGCGGCTTGCGAGGCCATCGACTGAATGGCCGAGAGCGCGGCGGAAAGCGGATTGATCGGAAAGTTCATGTTGACTCCGGGTGACAGGGAAAAGCCGGTGCCGCACGTAGTGGGACCTGGCGCTCGGGACGCGTTTCGCGGAGGTTCGCCGAGTACGAAAAAGCTTAGCAGCGGGCCAGTTTTCAAAGCACCGGAAGAACGGGGAAAACCCCGCTCTATTCGCCGAATCGACTTGCAATCTTCTGCGGATAATCCCCATCGTGAAAAGTCCTCCACCGCCGCTTACATCAGCGGATAACGGCGGCAGGAGAACAACAGGATTCGGAGCTTCGACGCTAAATGGAAACGCCCAACAACTCACTGATCACGCCCGACGCCAGAATGGGCCTGGCGGGCGCACAACCGGGAGCCGCCGGAACGGTCGGCGCCGGCCCGGGCCTCGCGGGCGCCGACTTCGGCGGCTTTGCGCAGCGCGTGCCGATGCTCAACCAGTTCCGCTCGAATCCGCGCGTGCCGCTCATCGTGGCCGTCGCGATTCTGGTGATGGTGGTCGCCGGCCTCGTCATGTGGTCGCGCCAGCCGGATTACCGCGTCCTCTTCTCCAATCTCTCGGATCGGGACGGCGGCGCAATCGTTGCCGCGCTCCAGCAGGGCAACATTCCGTACAAGTTGTCCGACGGCGGCGGCGCCATCCTCGTGCCCGACGCGCAGGTTCACGAAACGCGTCTGCGCCTCGCGAGCCAGGGCCTGCCGAAAAGCGGCTCGGTCGGCTTCGAGCTGATGGACAACCAGAAGTTCGGCATCAGCCAGTTCGCCGAACAGGTCAACTATCAGCGCGCGCTGGAAGGCGAACTGGAACGCACGATCGGCTCGATTTCGTCGGTGAAGTCGGCGCGCGTGCATCTGGCGATTCCGAAGCCGAGCGTGTTCGTGCGCGACAAGGAACTGCCGACCGCCTCGGTCATGGTCAATCTGTATCCGGGCCGCGTGCTCGACGAAGGGCAAGTGGTCGCGATCGCGCACATGGTGGCGTCGGGCGTGGCGGACATGCCGGTCAAGAACGTCAATATCGTCGATCAGGACGGCAACCTGCTGACGAGCCAGAACGCCGCCAACGGTCTCGACGCGTCGCAACTGAAGTATGTGCAGCAGATCGAGCACAACACGCAAAAGCGCATCGACGCGATCCTCGCGCCGCTCTTCGGCGCCGGCAACGCCCGCTCGCAGGTGAGCGCCGACATCGATTTCTCGAAGCTCGAACAGACCGCCGAAAGCTACGGCCCGAACGCCAATCCGCAGAACACGGCGATCCGCAGCCAGCAATCGAGCGAGTCGAGCGAGACGTCGGGCGGCGGCGCATCGGGCGTGCCGGGCGCGCTGTCGAACCAGCCGCCGCAGCCGGCCTCCGCGCCGATCGACGCAGCCGCGTCGGGCGCGGTCGGCGCGAAGTCCACGCCGCAGAACCAGCGCCGCGACACGACGACGAACTACGAAGTGGACCGCACCGTGCGCCACTACGAACAAGCGACGGGCGGCATCAAGCGTCTGTCGGTGGCGGTGGTCGTGAACTACGAGAAGAAGCTCGACGCCAAGGGCAACGTCACCATGACGCCGCTCGCCGCCGACAAGCTCGCGCAGGTCCAGCAGCTCGTGAAGGACGCGATGGGCTTCGACGACAAGCGCGGCGACTCGGTGAACGTCATGAACAGCGCGTTCTCCGCCGATCTGAACGTGACGCCCGACGCGCCGTGGTGGCGCACCCCGCAGATGATCGCGTGGGGCATCCAGGCGGCGAAGTACGTGGGCATCGGAATCGTCGGATTGTTCCTGTACTTCAGCATGGTGAAGCCGGCGATGCGCCGCGCCTTCCCGCCGCCGCCCGAAGTCGCGCCGACGCTCGGCGCACCGGATGAACTCTCGCTGCTCGACGGTCCGTCGCTCGACGGCGAGAAGAAGGAAGACGAAGACAAGGATGCCGAGGTGAGTCTCCTCGGTCATGAAAGCAAGAAGGCCAAATTCGATCGCAATCTCGACTACGCGCGCATGGTGGCGCGTCAGGACGCGAGAATCGTTGCGACGGTCGTGAAAAACTGGGTGTCCGATGAACGCTGAAGGCCTGAACAAAGCCGCTCTCCTCCTGATGTCGATCGGTGAGGAAGAAGCCGCCGAAGTATTCAAGTATCTCGCGCCGCGCGAGGTGCAGAAAATCGGCGCGACCATGGCGGCCCTGAAAAACGTGACGCGCGAGCAGCTCGACAACGTGCTGACCGAATTCGTGTCGGAGGCGGAGCAGCACACCGCGCTGTCGCTGGATTCGAGCGAGTACATCCGCTCGGTGCTGACCAAGGCGCTCGGCGAGACCAAGGCCGGCGCGCTGATCGACCGTATCCTGCAAGGCAGCGACACGAGCGGCATCGAAGGCCTGAAGTGGATGGACTCGGGCGCGGTCGCGGAACTGATCAAGAACGAGCATCCGCAGATCATCGCGACGATCCTCGTGCATCTGGACCGCGATCAGGCTTCGGAAATCGTCTCGCTGCTGACCGACCGTCTGCGCAACGACGTGCTGCTGCGCATCGCGACGCTCGACGGCATTCAGCCCGCCGCGCTGCGCGAACTCGACGACGTGCTGACCACGCTCCTCTCCGGCAGCGACAACCTGAAGCGCGCGCCGATGGGCGGCATCCGCACGGCGGCGGAAATTCTCAACTTCATGTCGAGCAATCACGAGGAAGGCGTCATCTCGAATGTGCGCGAATACGATGCCGAACTCGCGCAGAAGATCATCGACCAGATGTTCGTGTTCGAGAACCTGCTCGACCTGGAAGACCGCGCGATCCAGCTGCTGCTGAAGGAAGTCGAGTCGGAGACGCTGATCGTGTCGCTGAAGGGCGCGCAGCCGGCGCTGCGTCAGAAGTTCCTGTCGAACATGTCGCAGCGCGCGGCCGAACTGCTCGCCGAAGACCTCGATTCGCGCGGTCCGGTGCGCGTGTCGGAAGTCGAGCAGCAGCAGCGCAAGATTCTCCAGATCGTGCGCAATCTCGCGGAAAACGGTCAGATCCAGCTAGGCGGCAAGGCGGAGGACGCATATGTCTGACGCCCGCGCGCGCAAGGCTCAGGCGGCTCCGGTCTCGGCGTATCAGCGCTGGGAGATGGCCTCGTTCGATCCCGTCGAAATCAAGGTCGACAACAGCGCGGCGGAACAGGCCGCGCTCGAAGCGCACCTGCGCCGCGTCGAGGACGACGCGCATCAGCAAGGGCTCGCGAAAGGACACGTCGCGGGTCAGGCGCTGGGTTATCAGGCGGGTTTCGAGCAGGGTCAGGCGAAGGGTTTCGAGGATGGCCGCAAGGAAGCGCTCGCGCAGGCCGCGCGCCTCGCCGAGATCGCCGATGCGTTCAAGACCGCGTTGCAGGCCGCCGATGCCGCCATCGCGGAATCGCTCGCCGAACTCGCAGTCGATATCGCGCAGCAGGTCGTGCGCCAGCATCTCGCGCTCGATCCGACCGCGCTCGTCGCCGTCGCTCGCGAAGTGATCGCCGCCGAGCCGGAGTTGTCGGGCGCGCCGACGCTCGTCGTCAATCCGGCCGATTTGCCGATCGTCGATGCGTATCTGAAGGACGAACTCGAAAGCGCCGGCTGGACCGTGCGCCCCGATCCGGACATCGAGCGCGGCGGCTGCAAGGCGCACGCCGCGACCGGCGAGATCGACGCGACCAATGTCTCGCGCTGGGAGCGCGTCGTGGCCGCTTTGGGGAGAAACAAGCCGTGGTGAATCAACGGATCACGCAGGATGGACTGAGCGCGCTCGAACAGGAACTCGCGCGCGCATCGTTCGGCCCGCTCGCGAGCGACGACGACTTCGACAGCGAATCGCCCGACGAACTCGCCGCGCGCACCATCGCCGAACTGGCCGATATCGCGGGCAATCCGCACATCGACACGTGGCGCGAAAAGCTCGACGCGCTCAGAACGCGCAGCGAACTCGCCAAGCCGCTGCGTTCGTGCGGACGTCTCACGCGCGCCGCCGGACTCGTGCTCGAAGCAGTCGGCCTGAAGATGGGCGTCGGCTCCGAATGCATGATCGAGTTGCCGCCGGGCAGCGCGATTCCGACAGCCGAAGCCGAAGTCGTCGGCTTTTCGGGCGACAAGCTCTTTCTGATGCCGACTACCGAAGTGGCCGGCCTTCTTCCCGGCGCGCGTGTCTATCCGCTCGAAAGCGCGCCGATCAACGATCCGATGGCCGGCGCGAAGCGCTTGCCGGTCGGCTGGGAAATGCTCGGGCGTGTGGTCGATGCGTCGGGCCGTCCGCTCGACGGGCTCGGCCCGCTCGGCGCGAAGGTCGATGCGCCGCTGAACGCGCCGGTCATCAATCCGCTGAACCGCGAGCCGATCCACAAGGTGCTCGACGTGGGCGTGCGCGCGATCAACACGCTTCTGACGGTCGGGCGCGGCCAGCGCATGGGCCTGTTCGCGGGTTCGGGCGTCGGTAAATCGGTGCTGCTCGGCACGATGGCGCGCTACACGAGCGCGGAAGTGATCGTGATCGGGCTGATCGGCGAACGCGGCCGCGAAGTGAAGGAATTCATCGAGCAGATTCTCGGCGAGGACGGTCTCGCGCGCTCCGTTGTGGTCGCGGCGCCGGCGGACGTATCGCCCGTGCTGCGGATGCAGGCCGCCGCGTACACGACCTCGCTCGCCGAATATTTCCGCGATCAGGGCAAGCACGTGCTGATGCTGATGGACTCGCTGACGCGTTACGCGATGGCCCAGCGCGAGATCGCGCTTGCGATCGGCGAGCCGCCCGCGACCAAGGGTTATCCGCCGTCCGTGTTCGCGAAGCTGCCCGCGCTCGTCGAGCGTACCGGCAACGGTCCGGAAGGCGGCGGCTCGATCACCGCGTTCTACACCGTGCTCACCGAAGGCGACGATCAGCAGGACCCGATCGCCGACTCGGCGCGCGCGATTCTCGACGGCCATATCGTGCTGAACCGTTCGCTCGCGGAGGCGGGGCACTATCCGGCCATCGACATCGAGCAGTCGATCAGCCGCGCGATGACCGCGCTCATCGACGACAAGCATCTCGAACGCGTGCGTCTCTTCAAGCAGATGCTGTCGCGCTATCAGCGCAACAAGGATCTGATCAACGTGGGTGCGTATTCGAGCGGGCGCGATGCGCTGCTCGACCGCGCGATCGCGCTGTACCCGCGCATGGAGTCGTTTTTGCAGCAAGGCTTTCGCGAGCAGGCGCCGTTCGAGCCGAGCATCGCGATGTTGAATCAACTGTTCGAATAGTTTTCGACTAGTATCCGAAGCATTCGTCATAAGAACGCCAAAAGACCATACGGGATCGCCACGCCATGTCCAAGAATCTGCCGATCAACACGCTCATCGAACTTGCTGCAGAGGAACTCGACACTGCCACGAAGAAGCTCGGCAAACTCCAGCAGGAGCGCAACGACATCGAGACGCAGCTGAATTCGCTCGTGACCTATCGCGACGAATACCACGCGCGGTTCACGGCATCGGCGCAGGAAGGCACCACGGCGCAGACGCTGCGCAACTTCCAGGCGTTCGTCGACACGCTCGATTCGGCGATCGCGCAGCAACGCACGGCGCTCGTCATGGCCGATCAGCGCATCGAGGCGGCCAAGCCCGACTGGCGTCTGAAGAAGCAGAAGCTCGGCAGTTACGAAGTGCTGGCCGCGCGCGGCGAGGCGATGCTCGCGAAGAAAGCGGCACGCGTCGAGCAGCGCGAAGCCGACGAACACGCGGCCAAGGTGCTGCGCATGCGCGCCGAACGGGCCTGAGCCGTTTTTAACCCATTGCATTTGAGAGACTCGTATGTCCTCCGTATCTATCCTCGGCGCGCTGACTGGCGCCGCGTCATCGAGCAAGGCCGCGGCGCAGCGCGCGGCGAGCGCGGGCGCGTCGTTCGGCATGACGCTGCAAGGCATCACCGACCGCGCCAATGCCGACGCGCAGGCGGCGAAGGCGCTGGCGGATTCATCGGCCGATAAATCGAGCGTGCACGACGCGCCGAAGCCGGACGACAGCGCGGCCGATGCGGCGTCGAAGAGCGATGACGCGTCGGATGCGCAGGCTGCGTCGAAGCCCGATCGGACGGACGCGCCGAAAGAGGCGTCGAAGAACACGGGCAAGCGCGATACGGCGGACGCATCGAAGCCGGCGGCATCGGGGACTTCGTCGGATGCGGCCGCTGCCGCTGCAGCGCAGGCGAAAGCGCGCGCAGACGCCGCCAACGCCGACGATACCGGCACTGACGTCACGCTCTCCGATCTGACCAACGACGTCACCGCTTCGACCGACGACGACAAATCGACCGGCGAAACGCACAAGAGCGGCGATGCGAAGACGGCGCAGGATCCGCTTCAGGCAGCGCTCGCGGCGATCAGCAACCCGCCGGTCAATGCGACGCCCGCGAATGCCGCGGCGAACGGTGCCGTCGCGGGCGCGCGCGAAGGCGCGAAGGGCGAGGATCAAGGCAGTTTGTTCGCCAAGGGCGGAAAGGGTGCGGGTCTGGCCGTGCTGGCGAGCAACGTGAACACGGACGCCAAGGCGACCGATGCGAGCGCGCTTGCCGTCGCGACGACGCCCGCGGACGCCGCAACCGCCGCGTACAAACAAGCCGCCGATGCGGCCGCGCACGCGGTGGCGATGCAGACCACATCGGCGAATTCGGCGGTGTCGAGCCCGCAAGGCGCGATGGCGTCTGCGACGAGCGCGGCGATTGCGCCGCACGTGGGCGCGTCCGGCTGGGACGATGCGTTCAGCCAGAAGGTCGTGTTTTTGTCGAAGGCGGATCAGCAGAGTGCTGAGCTGACTTTGAATCCGAAGGATCTGGGGCCGTTGCAGGTGACGTTGCAGGTTTCGGAGAATCACGCGCACGCGTTGTTTGTTTCGCAGCATGCGCAGGTGCGGGAGGCGGTCGAGGCCGCCATGCCGAAGCTGCGTGAGGCTATGGAGGCGAATGGCATCAGTCTCGGGAGTGCTTCGGTTTCGGATGGGGCTGCGTTTGGGCGGCAGTCGCAGCAAGGAAGCGAAGGGGAGCGCTCGTCGGGGTCGCGGGGTGGGCGTGGGGTTGGTGGGATCGGTGGGGGGGATGATTCGGTCGCTTCCAGCGTGAGTTTGCCGGTGCGGCGCAGGGTTGGGCTTGTGGATACCTTCGCTTGACGGCTCGGGGCTTTCGTTTTTGGTTTCGCCGGATCCCGTTAGCGCGTCGGTTTATTAGCGTTGCCCCTGTGCGGGGCGGCACCTACTTTCTTTGCTGCTGCAAAGAAAGTAGGCAAAGAAAGCAGCTCGAGACGCCCGCGGTCACACGCAATTTGGGTGTTCTTCTCATCGTTCGTGGCCTCTGTAGCGAGTGCCCTCACAGGCCTAACCGGGCTTGGACCGCGCACGGTCTGCCATATCGCGCCGTATAACGGACTGGTTCAGCACGAGATGGCTCCGGCCCGCTTCGCGGCCGATGGGTCAATCGGGTCTGTGGGTGCTTCTGCGTTTCCCTTATTTTCGTCGGTTTCCCTTGCATACCCTGCGGCAGCGCGAAGCGCTGTGCCGAAGCCATTTCGTGCTGAACCAGCGCGCCTGGATTTCTAGCTCGGCAGACCGTGCGCGGTCCAAGCCCGATTAGGCCTATGAGGGCACTCGCTACTGAGCCCACCGCATCTGGCAAGCATGGCCAAACTGCGTGTGACCGCGGGCCGTGACCTAGCTGCTTTCTTTGGTTACTTTCTTTGCAGCAGCAAAGAAAGTGACTGCCGCCCCGCACAGGGGCAGTGCCAATAGACCGACTCGAATACAAGTTTCCCGAGAATCGCCCGTTAACAAACGCTAAAGAGAAAGCGCAATAAGCCCGCGCCAAGGCCCCAAAGCGGGCCCAAAGCAATCGGATGGAATAACCCCAAATCCCCCCTCTGTTCGACCCATCGCTTTACACGGCGATAGCCAACAATTCACCCTATCGAAAGAGGCAAGCAAATGGCTACCACGACCGCAAACCAGCAATCCATCGTCCCCGCGAAGAGCGGCAAGCTCAAGAAGATCCTGATCATCGCCATCGGCGCGATCGTGCTGCTCGGCGCGGGAGCCGGCGGCGCTTACTTCTTCCTCGGCAAGACCCACGGCGCGGCCAAGCCCGCGCCCGAACCGCCGCCCGTGTTCTTCCCGCTGGAATCGCTCACAGTAAACCTCCAGTCCGACGACGGCAGCATGCACTATCTGCGCGCCGGTCTCACGCTCAAGCTGAAAGACGAAAAGGTCCAGTTGCTCGTCACCGAGCACATGCCCGAAGTCCGCAGCCGCGTGCTGCTCCTGCTCTCGGGCAAACGCCCCGACGATCTCGCGACCGTCGACGGCAAGAAGCAACTCGCCAACGAATTACGCGCGGCGGTCGAAACCGCGGCGAGCACCGCCGAAAAGCCGGTGCGCGTCGAGGAAGTGCTGTTCACCGAATTCGTCGTTCAGTAACGCCGCATCAGCGAGTAACCACTCATGGGCCACGAAGAGTTCATGTCGCAGGAGGAGGTCGATGCCCTCCTCAAGGGCGTCACCGGCGAAATCGATCAGGAAACTGACGAGAAAAAGCCCGTCGGCGTACGTCCCTACAACATCGCGACGCAGGAACGCATCGTCCGCGGCCGGATGCCCGGCCTCGAAATCATCAACGACCGCTTCGCGCGCCTCATGCGCGTGGGCATCTTCAACTTCATGCGGCGCTCGGCGGAAATCTCCGTCGGCCCGGTGAAGGTGCAGAAGTACAGCGAATTCACGCGCAACCTGCCGATCCCGACCAACCTCAACCTGGTCCATGTGAAGCCCCTGCGCGGCACCTCGCTGTTCGTGTTCGATCCGAACCTCGTGTTCTTCGTGGTCGACAACCTGTTCGGCGGCGACGGGCGCTTTCACACGCGCGTCGAAGGCCGCGAGTTCACGCAGACCGAGCAACGCATCATCAGCAAGCTGCTCAATCTCGTGTTCGAGCACTACGCCACCTCGTGGCGCAGCGTGAAGCCGCTGCAGTTCGAATACATGCGCTCGGAGATGCACACGCAGTTCGCCAACGTGGCGACGCCGAACGAAATCGTCATCGTGACGCAGTTCACGATCGAATTCGGTTCGACGGGCGGCACGCTGCACATCTGCATGCCGTACTCGATGATCGAGCCGATCCGCGACGTGCTCTCCTCGCCGATCCAGGGCGAAGCGCTCGAAGTGGACCGCCGCTGGGTGCGCGTGCTGTCGCAGCAGGTGCAGTCCGCCGAAGTGGAACTGACGGTGGATCTCGCCGAGATCCGCTCGTCGTTCGAACAGATTCTCAACATGCGCGCGGGCGACGTGCTGCCGATCGATGTTCCGGAGCACGTCGTCGCGAAAGTGGATGGCGTGCCGGTCATGGAATGCGGCTACGGAATTTTCAATGGTCAATACGCGCTGCGCGTGCAGAAGATGATCAGCGCGAGCGATACGATGAAGGAAGGTGGATATGAGTGATCTGATGCAGAACGACGCGCCCGGCGCGCCGGAAAAAGGCGAAGAGCTTTTGCTGGACGACTGGGCGAGCGCGCTCGCCGAGCAGAACGGCAACGACACGCCGGTTGCAGCAAGCGCGGGCGTGTTCCAGCCGCTGTCGAAGGCCGCGGCGCCGTCGACGCGCAACGACATCGACATGATTCTCGACATCCCCGTGCAGATGACGGTGGAGCTCGGGCGCACGAAGATCGCGATCCGCAACCTGCTGCAACTCGCGCAGGGCTCGGTCGTGGAGCTCGACGGCCTCGCCGGCGAGCCGATGGACGTGCTCGTGAACGGCTGTCTCATCGCGCAGGGCGAAGTGGTCGTGGTCAACGACAAGTTCGGCATTCGCCTGACCGACATCATCACGCCGTCCGAACGTATCCGGAAGTTGAATCGATGAAACGCTTTGCCGCCTTGTTGTCCGCAGCGCCGCTGTTCGCGCGCGCCGCCGACATGAATGCCGTGAACCACGCCGCGCAGATCGCCTCGGGCGTCGGCGCGGGCACCGCGGTGCCGTCGCTCGGTTTCGGCGCGGTGCTGCAGACGCTCGTCGGACTGGTCGTCGTGATCGGTTTCGTGTTCGGCTGTGCGTGGCTCGCGCGCAAGTTCGGCTATCAGGGCGGCAAGCGCAGCGGTCTCGTGAAGGTCGTGGGCGGCGCATCGCTCGGCAACAAGGAGCGCGTCGCTGTCATCGAAGTCGGCGATACGTGGCTCGTGCTCGGCGCCGGTCCCGGCAATGTGCGTCTCTTGCACACGATGCCCGCCGGTTCGGCCGAAGTGGAAGGCATCGCGGCGCCGGCGCCGTCGCCGGCTGGCAGCTTCGGCGCGCGCTTTCGCGACGCCCTCGCCGGCGAAGCGAACAAGCGGCTCCAGAAGTTCGTCAAGTAAGTTCGTTCCGTTTGACCGATACATCGGGCGTGGTCCGCAAGGATCGAACGCCCGATGTTCGTTTACGGAGAACGTTTCGCAATAGAACGAGTTAGCCCGGGTTTCCCCCTCTGTTCGCGTCATCGTTCGCGACCGGGATCGACAACAATTCAGCCTATCGAAAGTGTTCGTCGGCGGGAGCAAGCATGCAGGTCAGTCGTAACATCGCGCGTGGTGTGAAGATCGCGCTGCCAGTCATCATCGGGTTGATGCCGTACCTCGCGTTCGCGCAGAGCACGGCGGGCCTGCCGGCCTTCAACACGAGTCCCGGCCCGAACGGCGGCACCACGTATTCGCTCAGCGTGCAGACGATGCTGCTGCTGACGATGCTCTCGTTCCTCCCTGCGATGGTCCTGATGATGACGAGCTTCACGCGCATCATCATCGTGCTGTCGCTGTTGCGCCAGGCGCTCGGCACGACGAGCACGCCGCCGAATCAGGTGCTCGTCGGGCTCGCGCTGTTTCTGTCGTTCTTCGTGATGTCGCCGGTGCTCGACCGCGCATACAACGACGCGTACAAGCCCTTCTCCGAAGGCCAGATCGCAATGGACCAGGCGATGACGCGCGGCGTCGCGCCGTTCAAGCAGTTCATGCTGAAGCAGACGCGCGAAACCGATCTCGCACTGTTCGCGCGCATCTCGAAGGCCCCGCCGATGAACGGCCCTGAAGACGTGCCGCTGTCGCTGCTCGTGCCGTCGTTCGTCACGAGCGAGCTGAAGACGGGTTTCCAGATCGGCTTCACGATCTTCATTCCGTTTCTCATCATCGACATGGTGGTGGCGAGCGTGCTGATGTCGATGGGCATGATGATGGTTTCGCCTACGACCATCGCGCTGCCGTTCAAGCTGATGCTGTTCGTGCTCGTCGACGGCTGGCAGTTGCTGATCGGCTCGCTGGCGCAAAGTTTCGTATCCTGAGGAGACGCGCATGACACCCGAATCCGTCATGACCATGGCACATCAGGCGATGTACGTCGCCTTGTTGCTCGCCGCGCCGCTGTTGCTGGTCGCGCTCGTCGTCGGTCTGGTCGTGAGCCTGTTTCAGGCGGCCACTCAGATCAACGAGTCGACGCTGTCGTTCATCCCGAAGCTGATCGCGGTGGCGGTGACGCTCGTGATCGCGGGTCCGTGGATGCTGTCGACATTGCTCGACTACATGCGCCACGTCTTCACGATCACGCCCGCGATCACGGGCTGAGTCACGGGCCGAGATTCGTTCGATGTTCTCCGTCACCTACGCGCAACTGAACGGCTGGCTCACGGCGTTTCTGTGGCCGTTCGTGCGTATCCTCGCGCTGATCGCGACCGCGCCCGTGCTGAGTCACATGGCGATTCCGATGCGCGTGAAGATCGCGCTCGCCGCGTTCATCGCGCTGATCGTCGCGCCGACGCTTCCCGCCATGCCTCAGGCAACAGTGTTTTCCGCTGCGGGCGTGTGGATCATCGTCAATCAGTTTCTGATCGGCGCGGCCATCGGCATGGTGATGCAGATCGCGTTCGCCGCCGTCGATGCGGCCGGCGAGTTCATCGGCCAGCAAATGGGGCTCGGTTTCGCGATGCTTTACGATCCGCGCGCGGGTGGCAACGCGGTGGTCGTGTCGCGCTATCTGAACACACTGGCGATGCTCGCGTTTCTCGTCTTCGACGGGCATTTGCAGTTGATAAGTGCGCTTGTCGGCACGTTTCAGAGCGTGCCGATCGAGGCGAATGTGGTCGCGACGGCTTCGCATGCGCAGGGATGGCGCGTGCTGGTGGGTTACGGCGGCAGTGTGTTTTCGACTGGGTTGCTGCTCGCGTTGCCGATCGTGGCGGCGCTGCTGACCGCGAATCTCGCGCTCGGCATTCTCAATCGCGCTGCGCCGCAGATCGGGATTTTTCAGGTCGGCTTCCCGGTGACGATGCTCGTCGGGCTGCTTTTGCTGCAGTTGATGGTGCCGAATCTGATACCGTTTTTTCAGCGGATTTTCGATGTGGGGATTGCGCAGGTGGGGCGAGTGGCGGGCGGGATGTTTTGATTTTTTCTCGACCGGTTACCGATATTCGTCGATCTCGATCGTGCCGCCCATGGATTCAATCATGATTCGGATGTCGTCGGGGACCTCGGGGACGCGATCGCCGGAGTAGTTGTCCCAGTAGCAGAAGAAGCGCATCCGCGCTTCCTGTTGATTCAACAATTCACGGAAACCAACGCGCGGAAGTCCAAGCCGGATAATCAAGTATCGGAGATGCGGCTCCAATGCGTCGCTCTGCACGGCGTGCTCGCTTCCAACTCCCCACCCACCGACGCGCGCCGGCACGCTGCTGAGTCGCCCCGACGGGGTGACAAAATGCTGGCCTTTGATCATTGACCAGTCTGGCGCGCCACCGAAGTAGGCGGTCCAGAAAGCGGGGTCCAGCGTATCGGAATGTATCGAAAAGGACGCGTACGCAAGTCTGTCTTGATTCATGCCGGGACCCTATGGCGCGTAGTTGTGCATGTTATCGATGATACTTTTCCGAAACTCGACGTCCCCATTGTCATGCCAGATGACATTGTGGTCACCACGCAGTTCCAGCCGGTTCTTCATTGAGTGAATCATGTTGCCAAAGGTCTTCCGATCATACCCAAGCATCTTCGCAGCATAGTCCGGGTTCCTGGTGCTTTCCGCAAGTTGCTCGATCTCGCCCTTTACTTCTTGCGTCCGATATTCGAAAGGCTTCCCTGCATCCAGCGATGTTGCGCCCTCGCCCGTGATCAAGGCCCGAACCAGTTCATCTGCCTTCACCGGAATGAGCAACCCGGCCCGCACGTAAAAGTACTTGAGCTTGAATACGAGTTCGTGCGTCGAGTCTGGCCTATACCGGAACGACTCCCTCAGCATCGCTAACAGGTCATCCATCTCCTTACGATCGTATGGATTGGGATACTCCACACGATAAGTGGGCTTATAGCCGCGAACGAAATCCTCGCGATACTGCTCGAGCAGTTCCGGCTCGACTGGTGGCATCAACGAGGCGGCGACAACGTACTCGAATTGCCGGCGCGTGAACAGCCGGTAGCTCGATGCGAGACTCCAGATACCGCTCCGCAGCTTGACCGAGAACATGTTCAAGTGGATGGAATCGGCCATGGGTCAAGATCGATGGGAGACGACATGCGCGCAGTATGTCTTCAGTTCACGCTCGGTTGAACACGCAAATTCCTATTTGCAGGCCGCATATAAAGCAAAAGGGAGCACCGCGTCCCCACGATGCTCCCTCAACCACAGGCAAGAAAAACCGCCCCATCAATTCCCGATGTAATCAAACAACGACATCTTCTGAATCTGCGAAAACGCCATCTGCGCCGCCTGCAACGAGTTCTGCGTCAACTCATACTGACTGATCGATGAAACCAGATCGATGCTCGTCAGGTTCGCGATATCGCTTGCCGTCTGCGTCTGGCTCGTCTGCATCGCGGTCTGCGTCGACTGCACTTCCTGCTCGCGTCCACCCACCACCGTCTGCGCCGACAGCACGTTGTTGAACGTGTTGTTGATCTTCGTGCCCGCCGTCGTCAGCGCGTTGGTCAGCGTGGCCTGCGCCGCCGGCGTGCCCGTCGGCTGCTTGAGCGCGCTCACGATGCTGTCGAGCGTCGAGAAGATGTCGTTGTTGTCCGTCGCCGCGGGCTGCACGACGAAGGTGTCGCCGTCCGCGGGCGCTCCTTCGATCGTCACCTTCTGGCCGCCGAGCGTGATGTCGCTCTTGCTCGTGTACGGAACATTGGTCGGCAGCGTACTGTCCACCGGGTTCGACTTGATCGAGTAAGTCGTCGAGCCGTCCGTCTGCGAGACCGAGAACGTGATCGTGTACTTGCTCGCGTTGCCGGCGTTGCTCGCGTCGCTCATGCTCACCGGGCCGATCGTCGCCGTGCCCTTATTCGACGCGCCCGCGCTCGACACCGGATCGCTTTCCGTCGGCGATACGCTCTGGAAGATCGAGACGCCCGTATCGCCCACCGAGATCGAGCGCCCTTCGCTGATCTGCACCGCGCGCTGGCCGAAGTCGCCGGAGTAGTTCGCGCCGACGCCCGAAGGATCGTTCGAGAACGGCGCCGTGCCGCCCTTCAGACCCGAGAAGATGTAGTTGCCGTTGCTGTCCGTCGTGTTCGCGAGGCTGAAGAGCTGATCGCGCAGACCCTGGATCGTGTTAGCGACCGATGTGCGGTCGGCATCGGTGAGCGAGCCGTCGCCCGCATGCACGATCTGCGTCTGGATGCTCTGCAGCACGCTGCTCACGTTGCCCAGCGTCGAGTCTTCCTGCTGCAGCGACGAAAGCGCGGTCGTCTGGTTCGTGCTGTACTGCGCGAGCGCGCCGCTCTTCAACGTGAGCTGCACTGCCTGCGCCGCGCCGAGCGGATCGTCGGACGCAGTGAGAATGCGCTTGCCCGACGAGATCTGCTGATACATCGATGCGAGCGTGCTCTGCTGGTCGCTCATCGAAGCGACGTTCAGATTGAAGTACTGGGAACTGGAAATACGCATCGCGTTTAACCTCAGTTGAACATGCCGAGCAGCGACTGGAACAGCGTCGCGGCGGTCTGAATCACCTTGCTGTTCGCTTGATAAAGCTGCTGATACTGAATCAGGTTGGCGGCTTCTTCGTTCAGGTTCACGCCCTGCACCGATTGCTGCGCCGACGTCGCCTGCGTGAGCAGCGCGGTCTGTGCCGAACTGGTCGCCTTGAGTTGATTGGTCGTGTTGCCGATCGTGTTGATGTAGCCCGCGTACGAGCTCGTCAGCGTGTCGGTGCCGCCGTTAAGCGACTTCGCCGACACCAGGTTCGCCATCGCGAGCGCGTTGCTGCCGTCGCTCGTGCCGCCCTTGTTCTGCGCGATCTTGAAGGCGTCGTTGTCCTTCGGCGTGCCGCTGATGGTCGCGGAAACGCCGTTCGCCGAGACCGTCAGGCCCTTCGACGCATCGTAGGGAATCGTCTGGCCGACGGCGTAACTGGTCCCGTTGACCGTGACCGCCACGTCAGAGGTGAAGCCGTTCGCCGCCGCGCTGTACTTCAGGTTGATGTCCGACGACATCGCGTTTTGCGTCACCGTCGCCGACGAAATCGACGCCGTGCCGGTGTTCGTGCTCGCCGCCGACGTCACCGCGGGCGATGCCGCCGCGATCGCCGCGCCGTTGCTCGTCGTGAGCTTGAACGCGTCGAGCGCGCCGCGCGTCGGCTGGATCGTGAACGAGTCGCCCTTTTGCACGCCGGTCAGCGACGACACGTCGATGTTCAGGCCGTTGATCGTCTTCTGCGTCTCCGTCGCCGGATCGATGGTGCCGAGCTGCTGGCCCGACGCGGGGTCCGTCACGGTGTACTTGCTGCCGTCGTAGGTGACGGTGAAATCGTTGGCGGGCGGCTGCGTGCCATCGGCGATGGTCGCCGTCGGCAAGCCGGTGCCCTTGTTGCGCGCGTTGGCGATGATGTTCGGATCGCTGGTCGCGAACAGCGCGCCGCCGGGCTGGCCGTTCAGATCGAGGCCGAGCGCGTTCTGATCGTTCAGCTGGCTGGCGAAGCTCGTCGCGATCGCGCCGAGTTGCGCCTGCGCCGGGTCGAGCGTCTGCGTGCGGAAGTCGATGAGACCGCCGACCACGCCGCCCGTGAGCGCCGAGTTATCGAGGTATTGCGTGTTCGCGGCCGTTTGCGTCGAGCCGTCGCGGCTCTGGAACGCGACGGTGAGTTCGCTCGGATCGGACGCCGAGGGCACGGCTTGCAGCCCGTATTGCGTATTGCCGACGACGAGCGGCTGCCCGTTGCCGATGAACACGTTGTAGTTGCCGTCCTGCTGCACCACCTGCACGCCGACCATCGAGCTCAGGTTCGTGACGAGCTGATCGCGTTGATCGAGCAACTGGTTCGGCTGCTGGCCGCCCGCGCTGGCGATGTTGATCTGCTTATTGAGATCGGCGATCTGTTGCGAGTAGCTGTTGATCTGCGAGACTGCGCTCGTGAGTTGCGTGTTGACGCTCTGGCGCAACTGGTCGTATTGCTCGCCCGCCGAGTTGATCTGATCCGCGAGCGTCTGCGCGTTGCTCATCAGCGACTGGCGCGCGGCCGTGCTGCTCGCGGAGTTCGCCACCGACTGCAGGCCGGAGAAGTAATTGGTGATGCCTTGCGCGATACCTTTGGTCGGATCGCCGACGAGGTTGTTCAGTTGCGAGATCAGCGAGTAATACGTGCTGGCCGCGCTGCTGGATGATTGCGTGTTGTTCACCTGCGTCGACAGGTACTGGCTGTACTGGCGCGTGACGGTGACCGCCTGGACTCCGTTGCCGAGATAGCCCGAACCGGTGAATTGCCCCGACGCTTCCTGATACGAGACCTTCTCGAGCGTATAGCCCGGCGTCGCGGCATTGCTGATGTTCTGCCCTGTCGTCGTCAGACCCCACTGGGCCGCGTTCAGACCGGAAAGACCAATGCTGAAGATGTTATTGGACATGCATGAATCCTGGTGAGGCGGCGTGGAGATGGCGCTGCCGCATGGCTGATTTGTATATCGGCCGATTGCCGGGGAAATTGAGTGGGGCCGCGCTCTGCGTTTGCGGGTTTTGTTAGGGCGGTTCTTTGCGATGGGGCCATTATCGGAGGAGGGGCGCAATGGCTATTGCGCGAAGAGCGTGGGGTTTTGGGGTTAATTCGTTGGTTTTGCTTTTTTGCTCTTGGCTCTTTGCTCTTTCGATTTCGCCGGATCCCGTGATCGTGTCGGTTTATTGGCGTTGCCCCTGTGCGGGGCGGCAGTCACTTTCTTTGCTGCTGCAAAGAAAGTAACCAAAGAAAGCAGCTCGAGACGCCCGCGGTCACACGCAATTTGAGTGTTCTTCTCGTCGATCGTGGCGTCAGTAGCGAGTGCCCTCGTAGGCCTAACCGGGCTTGGACCGCGCACGGTCTGACTAGCTAGAGCTTCTAGCGCGCTGGTTCAGCACGAAAGAGTTCCGGCACAGCGCTACGCGCTGCCGCCGGGTATACAAGGGAAACCGTTGGTATGGATAGCTTAGTAATGAAGCGCGCGCAAACCCGATTGACCGGTCGGCCGCGAAGCGGGCCGGAGCCATTTGGTGCTGAACCAGTCCGTTATGCGGCGCGACGTGTCAGACCGTGCGCGGTCCAAGCCGGATGTGGCCTATGAGGGCACTCGCTACAGAGGCCACGGGTGAGGAGAAGGATACCCAAATTGCGTGTGACCGCGGGCGTCTCGAGCTGCTTTCTTTGGTTACTTTCTTTGCAGCAGTGTATAGACCGGGGACATAGCTGACAGATCCGCGGGGACATGGTTGACACTTTCGGGCATCTCGATGCCCGGACCCGACCATGCCTTGGAACCCGCAGGACACCATGCAACTTCGCCTTGAATTCGTGACCCTGGCCATGCAACAAGAGATTGCTTTCAACGAGCTGTGCCAACGCTTTGGCATCAGCCGGCAGACCGGATACAAGTGGGTCAACCGCTATCAGGCCGGGGGCCGCGAGGCGCTGGGCGATCTCTCCAGACGTCCGCACAGCAGCCCGAATCGAACCTGTGACGAACTCGAAGCGCGGGTGCTGGAGGTGCGAAGCCAGCATCCGGCCTGGAGCGCGCACAAGATCAGCCGGCGCCTGAAGGATCAAGGCCTGCAAGGCGTGCCTTCGCACAGCACGGTCAATGCCATTTTGCAGCGCCATGGATGCATCGGCGAGAAGGCTTCGGACGCGGCCACCGCCTGGACCCGTTTCGAGCGCGCCGAGCCTAACGAGCTGTGGCAAATCGATTTCAAGGGCCACTTCGGCATGCTCGATCAAAGGCGCTGCCACCCGCTCACCGTGCTCGACGATCATTCGCGCTTCAACCTCGTGCTGCAGGCGTGCTGCAGCCAGGACACCGAGACGGTGTACACGCACCTGCGAAACGCTTTCGCCTGTTACGGGCTGCCGCAACAGATCAACGCCGATAACGGCGCGCCGTGGGGCACGCCAAGCAAGCCTGGCGAATTGACCGAGTTGGCCATCCGATGCATTCGGCTGGGTATTCGTATGAGCCATAGCCGTCCCTATCACCCGCAGACCAACGGCAAGGACGAGCGCTTTCATCGCTCGCTCAAGGCCGAGGTGCTGAATCACCGCAGCTTCACCGGGCCCGATCAGGTGCAGGCTGAATTCGACCGCTGGCGCCAAAGCTACAACTTTGAGCGCCCGCACGCGGGCATCGGCATGGCGACGCCGATCACGCGCTATCGGCCCAGTGCGCGGGCGATGCCCAGCCGCCTGCCGCCGCTCGAATACGGACCGGATGATCAGGTTCTGCTGGTGGGCTGGAACGGCAGGGTAACGTTTGGAAAGCACCGCTTGCGCGTATCCAGTGCACTGCACGGACTGCACATCGCGGCGCGACCGAGCAGCACGATTGCCGATGCCTACGACCTCTATTTCGCGCATCACCGACTCATGACGTTTGACCCAAACCAGCCCGATACCCCATGATCAAAGTGTCAACGATGTCCCCGACGAAAGTGTCAACCATGTCCCCGGTCTATACACAGCAGCAAAGAAAGTGACTGCCGCCCCGCACAGGGGCAACGCTTATAGACCGACACGCCAACGGGATCCGGCGAAAACCCAAAACCAAACCCCAGCGACCGAAGCGAGCTCACTTCGCCAGCGAGCGCCGCTTCATCTCCAACTGAGTGATCAACCGCTGCAGGGTATTCTCCGCCGACCCCGGCATCGAAACAAACTTGAACCCGATCGTATACCGCCGATCCCCCTTCGCCGTCATCGACTCCCGATGAGAAACCAGCTTCATATCCAGCGTAACCCTGCCATTCGCGCTGAAATGCAACTCAGCATCCTGAATCACGATGCCCATTTCCAGATCCGCGACGCGCTCATCCGTCGTACGCAACGCGACGCCGCCAAGCGAAAGATCATGCACCTCGAAGCGAAACCGCTCGCCATCCGGCAACGAGCCCGTGCAGATGTAAGGATCCAGCACCGGCGCCTCGACGCGGAAATACTCGCGCCGCTGCATGTAGTAAAGCACCGGCGGAAACTCCGCCTCGAATGCCGGACGCCCGTCGAACACTGTCTCGCGCGGAGGCGGCGTCGTGAACTCGACGCGCACGCCGTCCGGCGCCGCGCTGAACACGAGCCTCTGCGAGGCGAGCACGCCGCGGTTCTGCTCCGGCACGCCGCCCCAGTCGAACGTGAACCGGTGCGCGGTCACATCGACGTCGAGCAAGCGCGTGACGATTTGCCCGTCGCCGTATTGCGCCGTCAGAAAGTCGCCGCGGTTGGCGAGATTGCGCAGCGCCACGCCAATTTCCAGCGGATTGCGCCGCCCGAAATCCACGATCGGCGCAATATCCTCGTCGGCAACGTCATGCTTTTGATAGGTGTTCATGGTGCTAGCCGTGTTCATTGTGCTCGCGCCGCCCAGTCCCGGGCGTCGCGCGTCGACCGAACCTGAATCGGTCCGGCACTTCGATTATTCAGGTTAGCGGCATACCTCTTCAAAAGTTTAGGGTCGCCCGACGTTAAATGTATGTGGTGCGCCGTCCCGACGAACGTAAAACGTTTGCCATCACTTTTGATCGGAACATTCGCGCTTCCCGCGCGCCGTCAGACGATCTGACGCATGATCGAAATCAGCTTCTTCGCGTACTGCGGATCGGTCGCGTAGCCCGCCTTCTGCATGCCGTGCGCGAAGCCCGCGACATCGCGCGAAGCCTGGATCACCGGCGCATAGCGCGGATTGTTCTTGATCACGCTCGCGTAATCGGTGAGCGCTTCTTCGTACGAATCGTAAGCGCGGAACCGCTCGACGACCTTCTGCGGCCGGCCGTTCACGTATTCGGTCGTGACCGAATCGACGGTCTTGCCGGTCCAGTTGCTCGTCGCCTTGATGCCGAAGATATTGTGGCTCGTCGCGCCGTTCGCGCTCTTGATCTCGCGCTTGCCCCAACCCGATTCGAGCGCCGCCTGGCCGATGATGAAGCGCGCCGGAATGCCCGTCGCCGCGCTCGCGGCCTGCGCCGGCACGGCCAGACGGTCGACGAACGCGTTGACCTTGTCCGAACCGTTGCCGCGCGCGGGCGGTTCGAGCGAGTCAGCCGCCGTATAGCCCTTGCCCGCGAGCGACGCGCTGCTCTTGCTGGCCTGCGCCGCCGCATAAGCCTTCGCCATCGCGTTCATCGCGGCGAGATTGCCCGCGTTCGCTTCGAGATCGCCGCTGCCGCCCGACATGCCGCCGAGCGCCTGCATCGCGTTCATCGCATTGGCGCCGCCCGTGCCGCTCGCGTCGGTCTTGCCGCCCGCGTTGCGCATGAGCTGCTTCAACATCATGTCCGCCACGCCGATGCCCTTCGACGACATCTGCTGCGAAAGCTGCTGATCGAGCATCGACGTGAACGATTTCGTATCGTTCGATTCGAACGGGCTGTCCGAAGGCGTCGCGTCGCGCATGCTCTTGAGCATCATCTGCGTGAAGACCGCGTCGAACTGTTTCGCGGCCTGCTTCAGTCCCTGCTGCGGATTCGCGCCGGCCTGCGCGCGCAATGCATCGAAACCCTGCGTGTCGAGCGCGAAACGGTTCGACAGGTTCGATAAGCCGCTCGTCGTATCGGTCGATGCCAGCGCGGTGCCGGCGATTCCGCTCGTGTTCGAGTTCATGTGGCTTCGTTCCTTAGATGATTTCGAGGTCTGCGCGCAGCGCGCCCGCGGCCTTCATCGACTGAAGAATCGAGATGAGATCCGCCGGCGTCGCGCCGAGCGCGTTGAGCGCCTTCACGACATCCGCGAGATTCGCGCCCGCGTTGAGCATCTTGAGCGCGCCGCTATCCTGTTTCAGTTGAATCGACGATTCCTTCGCGGCCACCGTCTGCCCGTTCGAGAACGCGCCCGGCTGGCTCACCGCCGTCTTCGTGTTGATCACCACCGACAGATTGCCGTGCGCCACCGCGCAGTTCTGCAACGTGACCATCTGGTTCATCACGATGGAGCCGGTGCGCGCGTTCAGGATCACCTTCGCGGCGGCCTGCGCCGGACGCACGTCGATGTTCTGAAGTTGCGCCATGAACGACACCTGCTCGCTCGCGTCCTGCGGCGCGCGCAGTTGAATCGTGCGGCCGTCGAGCGCGAGGGCCGTGCCCATGCCGAACTGGTTGTTCACCGCCGCGACGATCCGCTGCGTGGTGTCGAAATCCATGTCGCGCAGTTCCATCTGCATGACGCCGCCCTGCTGCTGCAACGCCGACGGCACCGCGCGCTCGACGATCGCGCCCGCCGAAATGCGGCCGACGGCAAGCTGGTTCACCTGCACCTTGCTGCCGTTCGCGCTCGCGCCCGCGCCGCCGACCACGAGGTTGCCCTGCGCCATCGCGTACACCTGGCCGTCGGCGCCCTTCAGCGGCGACATCAGCAGCGTGCCGCCGCGCAGGCTCTTCGCGTTGCCGAGCGACGAAACGGTCACGTCGATCGCTTCGCCGGGGCGCGCGAACGGCGGCAGCGTCGCGGTCACCATCACGGCGGCCACGTTCTTCAACTGCATGTTCTGCGTCGTCGCCGAATTCACCGTGATGCCGAGGTTGCCGAGCATGTTGGTGAGCGATTGCGTGGTGAACGGCGTCTGCATCGTCTGGTCGCCGGTGCCGTCGAGACCGACGACGAGACCGTAGCCGATCAGCGGATTGTCGCGCACGCCCTGGAACGAGACGAGGTCTTTCAGGCGCTCGGCGTGCGCGGACGGTGCGGTATGGATCGCCACCAGCGCGGCGGCGAGCGAGAACGAAACGAAACGAAGAAACGGATTCATGATCAGAACGGCGCGACGTTGAGGAAGAAGCGCTGCAGCCAGCCCATGTTCTGCGCTTCGTCGATATAACCCTTCGCCGAATATTCGATTTTCGCGTCGGCGACTTGCGTGGAGAAGACGGTGTTGCTGCCCGAGATCGTGGTCGGGTTCACGACGCCCGAGAAGCGCACGAATTCGTTGCCCTGGTTGATGAGCATCTGCTTTTCTCCGCTCACCATCAGGTTTCCGTTCGACATCACTTCCGTGACGGTCACGGTCAGCGTGCCGCTGAACGTGTTGGCCGCGCTTGCGCCGCCCGCCGCGGTGAACTTGTTCGCGCCGGTGGCCGACAGGTTCGTGTTGTTGAAGAGACCGCCGAAGAGGCCCGGCGTCGTCGGCACGGAGAACGAGCCGTTGCCGGCGCGGTTGGTGTTCGCCGCCGACGACTTGGTCGCGTTGACGTTTTCCGAAATCACGATGGTCAGGATGTCGCCGACATTGCGCGGACGCTGGTCTTCGAACAGCGGCCGGCCCGCGTAGCCCGCGTTGTAGATCGCGCCGGGCGAGCGCGTGCCGACGGGCGGCTGCGGCGGACGCGCGGTCATCGGCTGCTGGACGATCGGCTCTTTCGGCACGAGGCCGCACGCGCCGAGCGCTGCGATGAGCGCGGCGATCGTGGCACGCGAGAGGATTTGAGTAGGCGACATCTTCGTGACTCGTTTGAAACGTTAAACCTGCATCTGCGAGAGCGTCTGCAGCATCTGGTCGGACGTGGTCACGGCCTTGCTGTTGATCTCGTAGGCGCGCTGGGTCTGGATCATGTTGACCAGCTCCTGCACCACGTTCACGTTCGACGCTTCCACATAGCCCTGCTGCAGCGAACCCGCGCCGTTCAGACCCGGCTGCGACACGTTCGGCGCGCCAGAGCTGCCCGTCTCGGAGAACAGGTTTTCGCCGCGCGCTTCGAGGCCGGCCGGGTTGATGAAGGTCGCAAGCTGGACCGCGCCGACCGTCGTGCTGTTCGTGCTGCCCGACTGCACGATCGACACCGTGCCGTCCGAGCCGATGGTGATCGACGTCGCGTTCTGCGGAATCGTGATCGCCGGATTCAGCTGATAGCCGCTCGACGTGACGAGCTGGCCCTGCGCGTTGGTCTGGAACGAGCCGTCGCGCGTGTAGGCGGTCGTGCCGTCGGGCATCGTCACCTGGAAGAAGCCTTGACCGTTGATCGCGACGTCCTTCGAGTTGCCGGTCTGCTGCAGGTTGCCCTGCGTGTAGAGGCGCTCGGTCGCGACCTGTTGCACGCCGGTGCCGAGCTGCACGCCCGATGCGAGTTCGGTCTGTTGTGTCGAGTTCGCGCCCGGCTGACGCGTGGTCTGATACAGCAGATCTTCGAACACCGCGCGCGAGCCCTTGAAGCCGTTCGTGCTCACGTTGGCGAGGTTGTTCGAGATCGTGTCCATCTGCGCCTGCTGCGCATTCATGCCGGTCGCGGCGATATAGAGTGAGCGATTCATGTCTGTTTCCTGATGTCCTTGCTTCGCCGCTTAGGAGAAGTTGAGCAGCTTATTGGCCGATTGTTCGTTCTGGTCCGCCGATTCCATCAGCTTGGTCTGCATCTGGAACTGGCGCGCGTTGGTGATCATCGAGACCATCGCGGAGACCGGGTTCACGTTGCTGCCCTCGAGCGCGCCGCCGGCCACGACGACGTTCGGGTCCGCATCGGCGGGGTCTCCGGTGGCGGTGCGGAAGAGACCGTCGTCGCCGCGCGTGAGCGTCGCCGGATCGGGATTCACGAGCTTGAGCTGATCCACCACCGCGATCGCCGTCGGCGGGTCGCCGGGAATCAGCGCGGAGATCGTGCCGTCCTTTCCGATCGTCACTTCCGCGCCCGGCGGGATCGACAGCGGGCCGCCGCCGCCCAGCACCGGCAGGTTGTTCGCCGTGACGAGCTGACCGTTCTGATCCACATGCAGATTGCCCGCGCGCGTGTACGCCTCGCTGCCGTCCGCCGCCTGCACGGACAGCCAGCCGGGGCCCTGGATGGCGACATCGAGCGGATTGCCGGTCTGTTGCACCGGGCCCGCCGAGTAGTCCGCGTTCGGCGTCGACGACAGCACGAAGGTGCGCGTCGTGCCATCGGCGGACTGGTTCTCGAACGACATCGGCACCTGGCGGAACGCCGCGAGCTGCGCCTTGAAACCCGTGGTCGACGTGTTCGCGAGGTTGTTCGCCACGACGGCTTGCTGCTCGAGAGCCTGGCTTGCGCCGGTCATCGCGGTGTAGATCAGACGGTCCATGAATCGCTTCCTTCCTTGCGTGCGGACGACACTTACAGATTGATCAGCGTCTGGTCGACGGTCTGCTGCGTCTTGATCGTCTGCGCGTTCGCCTGATAGTTGCGCTGCGCGGTGATCAGGTTCACGAGCTCGCTCGTCAGATCGACGTTGGAGTTTTCCACCGCGCCGCCCTGCAGCGTGCCGTGGTTGGTCGAGCCCGGCACGGAGACCTGCGCCGCGCCCGAAGCCGCGGTCTGCGCGTACACGTTGCCGCCGAGGTTCTGCAGGCCGTTCTGGTTGTTGAAGTTGGCGATCGCGATCTGGCCGAGCGCCTTCGTTTCGCCGTTCGAGTAGTTGCCCGTCAGCATGCCGTCGGTGCCGACCGTGAAGCCCGTCAGCTCGCCCGTGCTGTTGCCGTCCTGATGCAGATTCGTGAGGCCGCTCTTCGCGCCGTATTGCGTCGTGCCGGAAAGATCGAGCGTCAGCGATTGAGTCGCGCCCGCCGTCGCGCTCGCGCCGTCCGGAATCGTGAACGTGAAGGTCTTGCCCGAGGTCAGGTTGCCCGACGAATCGAACGTGACCGGGCCGAGATCCGTCTTGCTCGTGACCGGATCGCCGTAGCCCGCGAACGCTTCCCACGAGTTCGTGCCGGACTTCGTGAAGTACACCGACACTTTCTGCGTGCCGCCGAGCGAGTCGTAGGCATCGACGGAGGTCGACGCGTTGTACGTGTTGCCGTTGGTCGGATCGAAGTCCGCGGCCGCCTTCACGCTGTCCTGCGAGTTCAGGTTGAATGCGGCGGTGATCGTCTTGGTCGCCGTCGGCGCGATGTTCGCGGTCGGCACCGTGAGCGGCACCGTGCTCGCGCTGTTGACGACGCCGCTCGAATCCGCCGCGTAACCCATCAGCTGCAGGCCCGACGAGTTGACGATCTTGCCGGTGTCGTCGAGGTGGAACACGCCGTTGCGCGAGTACACGACCGAGCCGTTGTTCGACAACTGATAGAAACCGTTGCCGTTGATCGCGACGTCGAGCGCCTGGTTGGTCGTGGTGATCGTGCCTTGCGAGAACTGCTGCTGCACTTCGGACAGACGCGTGCCGATGCCGATCTGGTTGCTGACGGCCGTGGCCATCGAGTTGGCGTACATGTCGGCGAACTGCGCCGCGCCCTGCTTGAAGCCGACGGTGTTCGCGTTCGCGATGTTGTTGCCGATCACGTCGAGGTCGCTCGATGCAGCGCCCAGACCGCTCAGTGCTTGTTGATAACTCATGTTCTGTATCTCCGTGAATGCGGAATCAAAGAATCGAAGCGACGCTCGTCAGCGCAACGGTCGAACCGTTCGCGAGCTTCAGGCCCGGCGCGCCGCCCGTCATCTGCACGACGCTCTGGACCTGCGAAGCCGACAACGTGGTCGCCGTCGCCTGCTGGCCGTTGATCGTGCCTTGCGCGGTGATCGTGTAGCTGCCGTCGGCGAGCGTGGCGCCCTTCGAATCGACCGGCTTCCAGCCCGTCACCGGCACGACGCCCGCGCCCTGCGCACCGAGATCGAGCGTGTTGACGATCTGGCCCGACGAGTTCTTCACGACGATCTGCAGGTCGCTCACGTCGTTGGCGAGCTGCACGCCGAAGCTCGACGACGCGCCGCTCGACACCGTCATGCTGTTTCCTGCCGCGAGCACGTTCGAGCCGATGAGCAGCGCGGCCTGCGTCTGCTGGCCGGCCGAAAGCTGCGTCGCGAGCGACGACAGCGACGTGTTCAACTGGCCGATGCCCGTCACCGTGTTGATCTGCGCGAGCTGCGAGGTCATCTGCGAGCTGTCGGCGGGATTGGTCGGGTCCTGATTCTTCAGCTGCGTCACGAGCAGCGTGAGGAAGGTGTTCTGCAGATCCGACGCCGATTGCGCGCCGGTCGCCGAGGTCGACGTCGTCGACGCACTCGACGCGCCGTTCATGGTGTCGAGCAGCGTCTTCGACACGTTCGTGCCGTTGCTGCCGATGGTTGTGCTGGTCGTCACGTTGTGTTCCTTGAATGTCTGAATCAGGTTCCGATGGTCAGGGTCTTGAGCATCAATTGCTTGGCGGTATTGAGCGTTTCGACGTTCGCCTGATAGGAACGCGACGCGGAAATCATGTTGACCATCTCCTGCACCGGATCGACGTTGGGCAACGTCACGTAGCCGTCCGCGTTCGCGGCGGGGTTGCTCGGGTCGTAGCTGGTTTTCATCGGAGTCGGATCGTCGATCACGCCGGTCACCTGCACGCCGCCGACCTGCTGGCCCGACGCGGTGCGCGCGCCGCCGAGCGGATCGACCGCGAACACGACCTGCTTCGCCTTGTACGGCTGGCCGTCCGGGCCGGTCGTGCTGTCCGCGTTCGCGAGGTTCGACGCGGTGACGTTCAGGCGCTGCGCCTGGGCGGACATCGCCGAACCGGCGACGTTGAAGATGTTCATCAAAGAGGGCATCGCTATTCCTTAACTGTTCGACGTGATCGCCGAGAGCATCGACTTGATCTGCGAGCTCAGCACCGTCATGCCCGCCTCGAAGTGCAGCGCGTTGTCCGCGAACTGCACGCGCTCGGCGTCGAGATCGACCGTGTTGCCGTCGAGCGACGGCTGGCTCGGCACGCGATAGGCGAGCTTGCCGTAGTCATCGCTCGAACCGCCCGACGCGGCGAGCTTCGACGTGCCGCTCATGTGGCCCTTCGCCGTCGCGGCCATTGCGCCGCTGGTGCTCACGCTGACGGGTTGCGCCATCTTCAGCGTCGAATTGTTCGAGGCGCCGCCGCTCTGCTTGAGCGCGCCCGACAGCGCGCTCGAGAAATCGACGTCGCGCGCCTTGTAGCCGGGCGTGTCGGCGTTGGCGATGTTCGACGACAGCAATTCCTGCCGATACGCGCGCACGTCGAGCGCCTCACGGCCAAAAGCGAATTCCTTGTCGAGTCTGTCTAGCATTGCGGTTTCTCCTGTCGGCAGCGCCGAGGCCTTTTTGCATGACACGAATCTTAGGAGCGGCGCGCAATAACTAATCCGACGAATAACCGGGAAACGGGGCCTCTATTCGACGCTTGCCCGCGCCAGCCGATATCTAGAATTCGTTTCGTCAGTAGTCGCCGCGTGTTTTGCGGCTCGTTCGAATCAGGTATGGAGAAAGTCGATGAGCAGGTCCGTCAAGCGTGCATCGAACCCTACGGCTCGCGCCGCAGCGATGTTCGCGCGCCGCACGCTGTGTGGCCTGCTGTTCTCGGGCGTCGCGGCGAGCGCGTTTGCGCAGCAGAGCGACGGCCCGATCGTCATTCCGGGCAATGCGGAAACCAATCCCGCCGCAGCGGCCGATATGGCGAAGAGTCTGAATGCAACGGCGTCGCGCGCTCCGGCTCCGGTTGCGGCGATGCCTGCGCCTGAAGGCGCGCGCCCGAGCGGCTATCGCGCCGCGACGAAAGCCGCCGACGCCGCGATGCGCAATGCCGCGCTGGCGCTCGAAGCCCGCGCCGATGCCGCCGACGATTCCATGAACGATGCGAGCGGGATGATCGTCATTCCGGGAACGGGCGAAGCGAAGGCCGCGCCTGCGCCTGTGCTGCAGAAAGCGCCGGCCGTGTCCGCTTCACGCGACGTGATGCCCGTCGTCGTGACGCGCGATGACGGCGCACCCGTTCGCAACACGAATACACGCCCCGTCGCGGCAAGTCCCGCGACGCCCGTCGCCGGCGCCGCTTCGCCGATGAGACGCGTGAGTTTCAATCCGTCTGCCGCGCCCGTCGCCGCCGCGTTGCCGCAAACGCCCGGCGCGCCCGCGACGACGCAGGACGGCGAATCGATCCGCGTCGCCGCGCTCAATTTCCTCCAGCAACAGGCCGCCGGTCTGCCGGGCAAGGTCGACATCACCGTCACGCCGGTTTTCCCGCGCGGGCTCGCCGCCTGCTCGTCGCTCGATCCGTTCATGCCGACGGGCGCGCGGCTCTGGGGCCGCATGACGGTGGGCGTGCGCTGCGTCGGCGAGCGTCCGTGGACGCTCTATGTACAGGCGCGCGTGTCTATCAACGCCACGTACTATCTGGCCGCGCGCGCCATCGCGCCGGGCGAAGTGCTGAGCAACGCCGATCTGGTCGCCCGCGACGGCGATCTCACCGCGATGCCGCAGGCCATCGTCACCGATCCGGCGCAGGCCGTCGGCGCGGTGGCGCTGTCGCGCGTGCCCGCCGGACTGCCGCTGCGCACCGACATGCTGCGCGCGGCGAGTTCGGTCGCGATCGGCCAGAACGTGCATGTGGTCGCCGGCGGCTCCGGCTTCTCGATTTCGGCCGAAGGCACCGCGATGAACAACGCCGCGCCCGGCCAGCAGGTTCGTGTAAAAACCGCCGGTGGCCAGATCATCACCGGCATCGTGAAGGACAGTCAGACGGTGGAAATCGCGTTGTAACGCGCGAAGTGTTCGGTCCCCCACGTTTGTTTCATTTTGTTGCAAATGCGCTTGAAGCCCGCCAGACAAGGCTTTCACGGCGATGAGCGCGGCGAACGGAAGTTGGCGGTCCCCCGGCAGGGTAAAGTTTTCAAGCACCCTCGCCGATAAAGGACTCAACACGTTCGGGAATGGACATCGTGAAAATCGAAACGAATAGCAACACCACGCTGGCAGGCCTTCAAGACAACCTGCAACGCGCGTCGCAAAACGACGCGAAGGGCGCCACGGGCGCCGCGCAACAGTCGGGCGCGAACCCGGCGAAGAACTCGACGGTGAGCCTTTCGCCGCTGGCGAGCGACCTGCGCGCATCGAACGGTTCCGACATCGACACGGCGAAAGTCGAGTCGATCAAGGCCGCGATCCGCGACGGCAGTCTGAAGATGGATACGAGCAAGATCGCCGACGGCATTCTGAGCACCGCCCGCGACCTGCTGCAAACGAGAACCCCGCCGACCGGCGGCTGAACGCGGTGACCCGGCCGCGCCTGCATCAAGGGCGCGCGGCGGCAAGCGGCGTTCGTGACACCGGCGGCTTTTGTGAAACCGCTTTTCGAGCGATGCAATGAGAGACGCCCTGCTTGCCACCGTCACCGAAGAAGTCGCCGCTGTACAGGCCTTCGAATCCCTCCTCGTCGATGAGGAAAAAGCGCTGATTGCGGCGCAGCCGCTGCCGGTGCTGCCCGAGATCATCGCGAACAAGACCGCGCTCACCGAACGCATCGCCGCGCTCGAAAAAGCGCGCGACGAGCAGTTGAACGCGCTCGGTTTCCCTGCCGGCTTCGTCGGCATGGAGGCCGCCGCCGCGGACGACAGCCAGATCGCCGAGCAATGGGCATTGCTCACTGCCGCGGCCCGCCGCGCGAAGCAGGGCAACAATAACAATGGCGTGCTGATCCGCACGCGCATGGAATACAACCGCAAGGCGCTCGCCGCCTTGCAGGTCGCGCCGTCCAAAGCCGGTTTCTACGGCCCGGATGGCCGCGTGCCGGGCGCCTGATCGTCCGACGCGCATTACTCATCGAACGGCGCGTGCTTCCTGCGAGGCACGCGCCGCTTTTGTTTCCCGCGCTTTCATCTACCGAATAACCCCCTTTTCCCCAGCCTTATCCGTCGATGGCTGCTCGACGCCATCCGCAATAATCGCTTTCATCAAAAAGCGGCTTCGCGCCGCCCGCATGTGACAACTATGCAAGCAACGGAGTAAGGCCCGGTGGCAGAAGAAAGCGATCTCGAAAAAACCGAATCAGCCACTCCCAAGCGCCTGGAAAAGGCGCGGGAGGAAGGCCAGGTTGCGCGTTCGCGGGAACTCGCGTCATTCGCGCTGCTGGCGGCGGGATTTTTCGGCGTGTGGGGTTTGTCGGGGCCGATCAGCCAGCATTTGCAGTCGATCCTGCGCGGCGCGTTCACCTTCGACCACGCGACCGTGCTCGACACGCGCCAGATGATGATCGGCGCGGCGAACGCGGGCAAGGAAGGAATGTTCGCGGTGCTGCCGGTTCTCCTGCTCTCCGGTTTCGCCGCGCTCGCCGCGCCGATGGCGCTGGGCGGCTGGCTCATCACGACGAAACCGCTCGCGCCGAACTTCGGGCGCCTGAATCCGATCAGCGGTCTCGGCAAGATCTTTTCGGCGCAAGGGCCGGTTCAGCTCGGCATGTCGATGCTGAAGACGATGGTCGTCGGCGGCATGGCGGGCTCGGCGATCTGGAGCCGCAAGGCCGAAGTGCTCGGCCTGCTGACGAAACCGCTCACGCTGGCGCTCGCCGACGCGATGCATCTGATCTTCGTGTGCTGCGGCATGGCGATCGGCGGGTTGTTTCTGGTCGCGGCCGTCGACGTGCCGTATCAGCTTTACTCGCACGCGAAGAAGCTGCGCATGAGCAAGGAAGAAGTGAAGCGCGAGCACAAGGAAAACGAAGGCGATCCGCACATCAAGGGCAAGATCCGCTCGCAGCAGCGCGCGGCCGCGCGTCGCCGGATGATGCAGGCGATTCCGACCGCCGATGTGATCGTCACGAACCCGACGCACTTCGCCGTCGCGCTGAAGTACACCGATGGCCAGATGCGCGCGCCGAAGGTCGTCGCGAAGGGCGTGAATCTGGTCGCGGGACGCATTCGCGAACTGGGCCGCGAGCACAACGTGCCGCTGCTCGAAGCGCCGCCGCTGGCGCGCGCGCTGTATCACAACGTCGAGATCAACCGCGAGATTCCGGGCGCGCTGTATGGCGCGGTCGCGCAGGTGCTGGCGTGGGTCTACCAGCTCAAGCGCTACAAGGAAGATGGCGGCACGAAGCCGGACGAACCGTCCGATCTCGACGTGCCGAAGGAACTGGACAAGGGCGGCGTATCCGACGCCGACGCCGAACAGGAAGCCTCCGAGGCCCTGAACGGCGACAACACTGACAAGGGAGCCGCAGCATGAACGCGCGCGCTGGATTTTTCGCCAAACGGCCCGACGCGCTGGGCACGCAGAACTTGCGAGCCCTCGCTGGCCCGATCCTGATCTGCATGATCCTGGGCATGATGATTCTGCCCTTGCCCGCATTTTTGCTGGACTTGCTGTTCACCTTCAACATCGCGCTGTCGGTGATGGTGTTGCTCGTCAGCATGTACACGCAAAAGCCGCTCGACTTCGCGGCGTTCCCGAGCGTGCTGCTGTTCTCGACGCTGCTGCGGCTGTCGCTGAATGTGGCGTCGACGCGTATCGTGCTGCTCGAAGGCCACACCGGCCCGGATGCGGCGGGCCAGGTGATCGAATCGTTCGGGCATTTTCTCGTCGGCGGAAATTTCGCGGTCGGTATCGTCGTGTTCGTGATTCTGATGATCATCAACTTCATGGTGATCACGAAGGGCGCGGGGCGGATCGCCGAAGTGGGCGCGCGCTTCACGCTCGACGCGATGCCCGGCAAGCAGATGGCCATCGACGCCGATCTGAACGCCGGCCTCATCAACGAGGAAACCGCGAAGAAGCGCCGTCAGGCCGTGGCGCAGGAAGCCGAGTTCTATGGTTCGATGGACGGCGCCAGCAAGTTCGTGCGCGGCGATGCGATCGCGGGCCTGCTGATCATGGTGATCAACGTGGTGGGCGGGCTGATCGTCGGCATGCTCCAGCACGACATGGACTTCGGGCACGCGGCGACCAACTACACACTGCTGACCATCGGCGACGGCCTCGTCGCGCAGATTCCGTCGCTCATCATTTCGACGGCGGCGGGCGTGATCGTATCGCGCGTCGCGACCGAGGAAGACATCGGCACGCAACTGACGGGCCAGTTGTTCCAGAATCCGCGCGTACTGATGATCACGGGCGTGATCATCGGCATCATGGGTCTGATTCCGGGCATGCCGCACTTCGCGTTCATGCTGCTCGGCGGCGGCCTGATCTATGCCGCGCGCACGATGAACAAGCGCGCCGAAGCGAAGAAGAAGGCCAGCGCCGTCACCGATGTCACGCCGCTCGCGGCGAGCGCGGCGGCTGCATCGGCGGAAAATGCGGAAGCGAGCTGGGAAGATGTGTCGCTCATCGATCCGCTCGGGCTGGAAGTGGGCTATCGGCTGATTCCGCTCGTCGATCGCAACAGCGACGGCGAACTGCTCAAGCGCATCAAGGGCATTCGCAAGAAGTTCGCGCAGGAAATCGGCTTTCTGCCGCCGGTCATTCACATTCGCGACAATCTCGAACTTCGGCCGAACGGCTACCGGATCGCGCTGAAGGGCGTGGAAGTGGGCGTCGGCGAAGCGTTCCCGGGCCAGTGGCTCGCGATCAATCCGGGACAGGTGTCGGCCGCGCTGCCGGGCGCGCAGACGCAGGACCCGGCGTTCGGACTGCCGGCAGTGTGGATCGACACGAATCTGCGCGAACAGGCGCAGGTGTACGGCTACACCGTAGTCGATGCGAGCACGGTCGTCGCGACGCATTTGAATCATCTCGTCGTGACGCATGCGGCCGAGTTGCTCGGGCGTCAGGAAGTGCAGGCGCTGCTGGAGCGCATCGGCAAGGACACGCCGTCGCTCACGGACGATCTGGTGCCGAAGGTGCTGTCGCTCACGACGCTGCAAAAGGTGTTGCAGAACCTGCTCGACGAAAGCGTGCCGATCCGCGACATGCGTACGATTCTCGACGCGTTGCAGGAACACGCGCCGCGCACCTCCGATTCGCACGACCTCACGGCGGCGGTACGACTGGCGCTGGGGCGCGCGATCACGCAGCAGTGGTATCCGGGCGCGGACGATCTGCAGGTGATGGGACTTGATCCGACGCTGGAGCGGGTGCTGTCGCAGGCGTTGTCGACCGGGGCGAATCCGGGGCTGGAACCGGGGCTTGCGCAGACGCTGATGAACTCGACGCAGAACGCGATCATGCGTCAGCAGAATCTGGGCTTGCCGCCGGTGCTGCTCGTGCAGCACTCGCTGCGTGCGATGCTGGCTCGCTTTCTCCGCAGAAGCCTGCCGCAGTTGAAGGTGCTGTCTTATGCGGAAGTGCCGGATACGCGAAATGTGAAGGTGGTGAATCTGATTGGCGCTTGATTACGCCGACGCCTCGTTCAACTCCGGCTTCGATGTGTCGGAGATGTAGAGCCGAATGGGATTGCCCTCGTCGTCCAGTTCCGCCTTCGCGAGAAAGCGGATCGGGTCGGCTGAGGTCATCGCTTTTACGTAGCGGTTGTTCGGGCGATTGAAAATCGGGTCGACCACGATGGCCGGGATGCGCGAGGTTGCGCCTTCCAGCGTGAGTCTGCATGCGCCTGTGGTCATGTCGAATTGCGAGATGACGCCGACGTAGGGCTCGAGATGCTCCGTGACCGTGCCGGCATTTTGCGAGAAGGCGCGCTTGTGATCGGAGTCCAGTGTCATGAACTGCTTGCCTTCGGCGTAGAGGTCGATGCGTTGGCAGGAGTGGCCGATCGGGGACAGTGCCTGGCGTGCGGCGGGGCGTAGGGCGTCGGCGAGTTTGTTGGTGAGTGCTTTCAGTGTTTCGAAGTTCTGTTGATTGTGCTGCAGGGACTGCTGCAGCGCTTCGTTCATATGCTTCGATTGGTTCTGCAGCGCCTCATTCATGGACTTCGATTGGCTCTGCAGGGCGTGCAGCGCTTCGTTCATATACTTCGTTTGGCCCTGCAGGGCTTCACTTAGAAATTTCATTTGATCTTGATCGCGTCGAGAAAGTACATACTGAACAACGACAGCGAGCACAGCCCCGAATGCACCAGACCACAGGTCCCTGCTAGTCGCCATGCTTTTCACCATCGCGAGGACTTCGAAGCAATGATGTTCGGCGACGGGAAGCGAAACCACACGAACATCGAGTGCATCGAGTTGAAGGGTGAGTCTACCCGTTGCAAGCGTGTTCGCGCACAGCGCAAAGACAGAAGCAAAGCCCTGAATCGATACACCCAGCTGATTCAGATCTATCTCATGCGATGCAGCATCGTTGCCTTCGTATCGCACGCTGAGAACGCAGAGGCAGACTTCGGAATTCGTATTGACAGCTTGCAGCATTGTTGTTTGCTCCGCATGACATTCATATCGTCATGCTAAGCAAAGTGGGTGCATTCAGAAATCTGCCGAACGGACGACTTGCGCCGAATCTCGATCCGACGCAAGCCGCGAAGCCTCAACACTCCACGATATTCACCGCCAGCCCGCCGCGCGAAGTTTCCTTGTACTTGGTCTTCATATCCGCGCCCGTCTCTCTCATCGTCTTGATCACCGAATCCAGCGATACATAGTGAGACCCGTCGCCCCGCATCGCCATGCGCGCGGCATTGACGGCTTTGACCGAACCCATCGCGTTGCGCTCTATGCACGGAATCTGCACCATCCCGCCGACCGGATCGCACGTCAGCCCGAGGTTATGCTCCATGCCGATTTCCGCGGCATTCTCGACCTGCGCCGGTGTTCCGCCGAGCACCGCGGCCAGCGCGCCCGCCGCCATCGAACACGCGACGCCGACTTCGCCCTGACATCCGACTTCAGCGCCTGAGATGGAAGCATTCATCTTGTACAGAATGCCGATCGCCGCCGCCGTCAGCAGAAAGTCGATCACGCCTTGCGTGTTCGACCCCGGCACGAAGCGATCGTAATAGTGCAGCACCGCCGGAATGATGCCCGCCGCGCCATTGGTCGGCGCCGTGACGACACGTCCGCCGATCGCGTTCTCCTCGTTCACCGCGATTGCGTAGAGATTGATCCAGTCGATCATCGACAAAGGATCGCGCAGCGCCTGCTCCGGCTTGCCCGTCAGCGCCCGGTACAACTGCGGCGCGCGCCGCTTCACCTGGAACGGCCCCGGCAAGTGCCCTTCCGCCGCCGGATTGCCGATACCGCACCCGCGCGCGACGCAATCCTGCATCACGTCCCAGATACGCAGCAGGCCGCTGCGGATTTCGTCCTCGCTGCGCCACACGCGCTCGTTTTCCCACATCAGTTGCGCGATCGACTTGCCCGATTCCGTGCACATCTTCATGAGCTCGTCGCCGGTCAGGAACGGATACGGCAAATGCTCGTGCGCCGTCAGCACCGCCGTGTTCGCCGCGCCCGCCGTCACGACGAACCCGCCGCCAACCGACAGATACGTCGCCTCGCGCAGCAACGCGCCGTTCGCATCGAACGCGTGAAGCTTCATGCCGTTCGGATGCTCCGGCAACGCCTGCCGATAGAACGCGATGTTCTCCTTGATCGTGAACGGAATCTTGCGCGTGCCGAGCAGCGCGAGCGTCTTCGACGCGCGCACGGCGTCCAGCCGCGCGACGATGCTCGACGCATCCACGGTATCCGGTGCGTCGCCCATCAGGCCGAGCATCACGCCGCGGTCGGTGCCGTGGCCTTTGCCCGTCGCGCCGAGCGAGCCGTAGAGCTCGCACTTCACCGATGCCGTCGAGTCCAGCAGCCCGTCCCGCTCGAGCCCTTGCGCGAACATCAGCGCGGCGCGCATCGGTCCGACGGTGTGCGAACTCGAAGGGCCGATGCCGATCTTGAAGAGGTCGAATACGCTGACTGCCATGACTGCTCCTGCCTGTAAGAGTTAGCGCGCCGGCACCGGCAGACACACCGCGAGCCAGGCTGGCGGCGCCGGTGCGAGCCGCAACGCGACCGGCGTGTAGCGGCCGTCGAGACGTGCCGCGAGATGAAAGAGTTCAGCCGCGTTCTTCGGATCCCACTGTCCCGAGAAACCCGGCAATCCGGCTTCGCGCCGCTTGGCGTCGAACGGCACCGACGATTTCACGAACTCATCGTGCGTCTTTGTGCCGAGCGCATACGGCGTGAGCCAGTTGAGCGCTTCGGCGAGCGTCGCGCCCGACTGCGCGCGCTCCGGCAGCCAGTTGCGGTTGTGCCGCCGCGCGGAGAGGGCCGCTGTCACGAGCGGCTGAAGATCGTAAGTGACATAGCGCAGCGCGTCGCGCTCGGCGAAATCGACAGTCGATCCATCCGGCGCGATGTTGTCGCCGATATGCTCGACGAACAGCCGCTGCGCCGCGTTGATGAGCTTGCGGTCGTCGATCGTGAAAGCGCCCATCGCCACCAGCTTCACGCGATGACTTTGCCAGTTGTTCCGGTAATTGCCCGCGAGCGGCCGCGGCTGCTTGTCCATATCGGCGATATAACCGGTCACCATCTTCGTGATGAACGCGTTCGCCGCGTTGCGCGTCTTGACCGGCAAGGCGCTCGCCGTGAGGTCGTACGCGAGAATCAACGATTCGAAGTTCGTCTCGTCGATCGGGTTGAAGCTCGGCTGATAAGTCGTCGTCCAGGCGAGCAGGAAACGGTCGACGAGCCGCAGATAACGCTCGTCGCCGGTCGCGCGCCACGCGAGCGCGGCATCGCGCATCAGGCCGAGGTCTTTTTCCGCTTCGATGCTTTCGTCGTAAATGCCTTCGTGCGGCAGCGTGCCCTCGGTGTGCAGCTTCGCGCGCGGCTTCGGCTGATCGCTCACATGCGATTGCACCATTTTCACGAGCGCCTTCACGCCGGGATCGGCATTGGTGCGCTCGCTCGTCTGCATCGCGGGCGCGGCGCAAAAATTCATCGCGGCCTGCGCGGACGATGCCGCGATCAGCATTGCGCCGAGCATCGCTCGCACCGCACGCACGCGGTTCGTCCCTTTCACCTCTCGCACCTTGAACGCCATGTGTACTCCCTGTTTTGGCTTTTTGGTCCGGGGTGAGATGTTAGCTGTTCTGGAACGCGCCGCAAAACCGCCCGACAATGCTTTACGCTTTCGGGCGGTGCTCTCTCTCAGGTCCTGCGCGATACCTTACTCGTCCGCGTATTCCGATACCGGCACGCACGAGCACATCAGGTTGCGGTCGCCGTACGCATTGTCCGCGCGGCCGACCGGCGACCAGTACTTGCGCGTCACCAGCGACTTCAACGGATACGCTGCCGACTCGCGCGTGTACGTGTGCGCCCACGCATCCGACGTGACCACCGCCGCCGTGTGCGGCGCATGCTTCAGCACGTTGTCTTCGCGATCGGCGCGCCCTTCTTCGACCGCGCGGATTTCCTCGCGGATCGCGATCATCGCGTCGATGAAGCGGTCGAGTTCTTCCTTCGATTCCGACTCCGTCGGCTCGACCATCAGCGTGCCGGGCACGGGGAAGCTCATCGTCGGGGCGTGGAAACCGTAGTCGATCAGGCGTTTCGCGACGTCTTCCACCGAGATACCGCTCGATTCCTTGATCGGCCGCACGTCGAGAATGCACTCGTGCGCGACGAGTCCGCCCGCACCGCTGTACAGCACCGGATAGTGCGGCGCGAGACGCTTCGCGACATAGTTCGCGGCGAGAATCGCGCTTTCGGTGGCGGCGGTAAGACCTTGCGCGCCCATCATCGCAATGTACATCCACGAGATCGGCAGGATCGCGGCCGAGCCATAAGGCGCGGACGACACCGCGCCGATGCCCGCCTCATCGCGCTTGTAGCCGGTGGACGCCTGATTCGGCAGGAACTTCGCCAGATGCGCGCCGACCGCGACCGGACCGACGCCCGGTCCGCCGCCGCCGTGCGGAATGCAGAACGTCTTGTGCAGATTCAGGTGCGACACGTCGCCGCCGAACTGGCCGGGCGCGCACAGGCCGACCATCGCGTTCATGTTCGCACCATCGACATACACCTGGCCGCCATGCGAATGGACGATGTCGCAGATCTCGCGGACGTTGCGCTCGAACACGCCGTGCGTCGACGGATACGTGATCATGATCGCCGCGAGATTGGCGGAATGCTTCTCCGCCTTCGCCTTCAGATCGTCGATATCGACGTTGCCGTTCGCATCGCACGCGACGACGACGACCTGCATGCCCGCCATCTGCGCCGACGCCGGATTGGTGCCGTGCGCGGACGCCGGAATCAGACACACATTGCGATGCCCTTCGCCGCGCGACTCGTGATAAGCGTGGATGATGAGCAGGCCCGCGTATTCGCCTTGCGATCCCGCATTCGGCTGCAGCGACACCGCCGCGTAACCGGTGCACGCGACGAGCATCTGTTCGAGCTGATCGATCATCGTGCGATAGCCGGCCGTCTGCTCGGCGGGCGCGAACGGGTGAATCTGCGCGAACTCGGGCCACGTCACCGGCAGCATTTCAGAGGTCGCGTTGAGCTTCATCGTGCAGGAGCCGAGCGGGATCATCGTGCGATCGAGCGCGAGGTCCTTGTCGGCGAGGCTGCGCAGATAGCGCAGCATTTCGTGTTCGGAATGATGGCGATTGAAAACCGGATGCGTCAGGTATTCGCTCGTGCGGTGCAGTTCGGCCGGCAGCGGATCGGACGCGGCCTGATCGAGCGCGTCGATATCGAACGTTTCGGTCTTGCCCGCGACTTCCGCGAACAGCGCGAAGAGCTTGAGCAGGTCGTCGCGCGTGGTGGTTTCATCGAGCGATACGCCCACTTGCGTTGCGCTCACGTGGCGCAGATTGACATGCGCGGCGTATGCAGCCTGATGCAGCCCGGTCGTGTTCGCGCCGCTGTCGATCGTGACCGTGTCGAAGAACGTGTCGTTGGCGATGGTATAGCCGAGCTTCTTCACGCCCGCTGCGAAAATCGATGCCACGCGGTTCACGCGCAGTGCGATCGTCTTCAGACCGCGCGGGCCGTGATAGACGGCGTACATGCTCGCCATGATCGCGAGCAGCGCCTGCGCCGTGCACACGTTCGACGTCGCCTTTTCGCGGCGAATATGCTGTTCGCGCGTTTGCAGCGCGAGACGCAGCGCGGAGTTGCCCTGCGCGTCGACGGTCACGCCGACGAGACGCCCCGGCATCTGGCGCTTGAATTCATCGCGCACGGCCATGTACGCCGCGTGCGGGCCGCCGAAGCCGACCGGCACGCCGAAACGCTGCGTATTGCCGATCGCGACATCCGCGCCCCATTCGCCCGGCGGCGTGATGAGCGTCAGCGCGAGCAGATCCGCCGCCGCGACGACATGGCCGCCCGCAGCGTGAATCGCTTCGGCCAGCGCGCGATAGTCTCGCACATCGCCGTTCGCGCCCGGATACTGCAGCAGCACGCCGAACGCGTTCGCGCTCGCGGCGTCGGCGGCCGGGCCGACCTTGACTTCGATGCCCGCGGGCTTCGCGCGCGTCTTCACCACTTCGATGGTCTGCGGCAGCACGTCATCGGCGACATAGAACACGTTCGATTTCGGCTTGCCGACGCGTTGCAGCAGCGTCATCGCTTCGGCGGCGGCGGTGGCTTCGTCGAGCAGCGAGGCGTTCGCCATCGCGAGGCCAGTCAGGTCCATGATCATCTGCTGGAAATTCAGCAGCGCTTCCAGACGCCCTTGCGAAATTTCCGGCTGATACGGCGTGTAGGCCGTGTACCACGCCGGATTTTCGAGCACGTTGCGCAGGATCACCGCCGGCGTGTGCGTGCCGTAGTAGCCCTGGCCGATATAAGTTCGAAACACCAGATTCTCGTCCGCCAGCTTGCGCAATGCCGCGAGCGCTTCCGCCTCGCTCTTGGGCTGCGTGAACGCGCCGAGCGGCAGCGTTTCCTTGCGGCGGATCGATTCAGGAATCACCGCGTCGATGAAGGCCGCGCGTGACGCGAAACCGAGCGCGTCGAGCATGGCGCGCTGGTCCGCGTCATCGGGGCCGATGTGCCGCTCGGCGAATGCGTCGTGGCATTCGAGCGCGGCGAGTGACAGGGAGGTGCGGTTCATCAGGCGATCCGGGTGTTCGAGCTTCATGTGAATTCCTGCGATGCGGCTCGTTGCCCGAGCCGCCATCGTCATTGAGATGGGTTATTCGCCGATCGACTTGCCGTAGCCTTCGGCGTCGAGCAGCTTGTCGAGACCGGCGTCGCCGGCCGGCTTGATCTTGAAGAGCCAGCTTTCGTACGGCGCGCCGTTCACCTGGTCGGGCGTCGCGCTGAGCGAGTCGTTGGCGGCGACGATCTCGCCCGAGACCGGCGCGTAAATGTCGGATGCGGCCTTCACCGATTCGATCACGGCGATGGCATCGCCCGCCGCGACGGTCTTGCCCACCGCGGGCAGTTCGACGAACACGATGTCACCGAGCGCTTCCTGCGCGTGATCGGTGATGCCGATGGTCAGCGTGCCATCGGATTCGGTGCGGACCCATTCGTGCGATTCGGTGTATTTCAGATCGGCCGGGATGCTCATTGAATGCTCCTTGCGTGGTTCTTTCGTGAGGTTCTTGATCGGAGAAACGAGCGCGACGGCGTCAGGAGAGGTCGACGAGAACCTTGCCGTTGCGCACGAACGGAAGTTTTACCACGCGCGCGGGCAGTTGCTTGTCGCGGATGACGACCTGCACCGTGTCCCCGGCGGCAACGGCCGTCGGCACGCGCGCGAACGCGATCGACTCCTGCATCGACGGCGAAAAGGTGCCGCTCGTGATTTCGCCGTCGCCGTGTTGCGTGACGACTTTCTGATGCGCGCGCAGCACGCCGCCCGCCTTGCCGTTTTCCTTGATCAGCACGAGCCCGACGAAGTTCGCCTTCGAACCGTGCGCCTCCAGCGCGCTGCGGCCGACGAAATCGCGCTCCGTTTTCAGATCGACGGTCCAGGCGAGGCCGGCGTCGAGCGGTGAAATCTTCTCGTCCATGTCCTGGCCGTACAGATTCATGCCCGCTTCGAGACGCAGCGTGTCGCGCGCGCCGAGGCCGGCCGGCTTCACGCCGGCGACGGCGAGCGCGTTCCACAGCGCTTCGACATGCGTCGCCGGGACGACGATCTCGAAACCGTCCTCGCCGGTGTAGCCGGTGCGCGCGAGCATCAGCTCGCCGTATTGCGTCGATGGAAACACGACGGCGTTGAACGGCTTGATGTCCTGAGTTTGAGCGCGCGTATCCGGCAGCACTTGCCAGGCCTTTTCGCGCGCATTCGGGCCTTGCACGGCGATGATCGCGAGATCGCGGCGCGGCGTGATGGAAAGATTGAATTCGCCTTCGGCGTTCAACTGCCCGAACCAGGCGATGTCCTTCTCCGCCGTCCCCGCATTCACGACGACGCGAAAGCGCGTTTCGGAGAAGTAGTAGACGATCAGGTCGTCGATCACACCGCCGTTGCCGTCGAGCAGACACGAGTAGAGCGCCTTGCCGGGCGTCGTGAGTTTGTCGACGTTATTGGCGATCGCGTACCTGAAGAAATCGCGGACGGCTTCGCCCTCGAAATCGACGACGCGCATGTGCGACACGTCGAACATGCCGGCGTCGGTGCGTACGGCGCGATGCTCGTCGATCTGCGAACCGTAGTTGACGGGCATGTCCCAGCCGCCGAAATCGACCATGCGCGCATTGAGCGCGAGGTGGGCAGCGTGCAGGGGCGTGTGTTGAAGAGAAGTCATCGGGGCCTCGGTTCGCCAGACAAAAAAGGCCACGCAGCGCACATTTCGCTTTGCAGATGGACCTTTCGTGCTGCCGGAAGCAGCGCGCAAGGCTCATGCCGCTGAGCGATTGCTATGCGTGACCCCTCTGTCCTCGGTACCTGAGAGATTGCGCGAACCGTGCACAGTCGTGCCGCGGTTCATCGCGCGCCCCTTCGGTGGGCAGCCTGCTCATCGTTTTCGATGAAACCGCTGCCGCTCTCCAGAGTGCGAGGAACTTCGTTCCTCGACGCCGTCGGTCCTTTTGCCTGAGAGTTTGCGGGTGTGCCCCTTCGGCGGCGCGGTTCTCGATGCATACGAAAACCACGCGCTCTCCCGACGCGTGCGGCAGAATTTACGCGACCGAATTGGGGTTGTCAAACGGATTCGGCCGGGTCCGATGGACGGCGTACGCGCTTGCTGAACTGTGTTCAGGCGATCCGCTGGAACGCCACCCGCCTTCCTTCCCTCTCACTCTGAATCGCCAGTTCGATGATGGTCATCGTATCGACCGCGTCCTGCGGCGAAACCGGAAACGGCTTGCCCTCCTGAATCGAAGCCGCCAGCGCCCGATAAAACTCGATATACGCGCCATCCTTCGTGGCGAATTCATGACGCAGATCGAGATCGCCGTCGACTTCGCGAAGCACGCCCGGCGGATTCTTCGCAAACTCCGGATTCCCCGGCCTCATGCCCGCGCGCAACTGATCTTCCTGCGTATCGAGTCCGTTCTTCACGTAGCTGCCGCGCGTGCCGTGGATCGCGAACCGCGGCGGCTCCAGCGCCGCGAGCGCGCTCGCGTGCAGGATCACTTCCTTGTCGTCGTAGCCGAGCACGAGATGCACATAATCCGGCGCGTGCGCGTGATCCCGGTGCACCTTCACAAACGCCGTCACTGTCTGCGGCGCGCCGAACAGCGTGAGCGCCTGATCGATCAGATGCGGCCCCAGATCGAACAACAGGCCGCCGCCGCGCTCCGCTTCCTCGCGCCAGCGCTGCGGCACTTTCGGGCGAAAACGGTCGAAATGCGATTCGTAATGCGTGATGCGCCCGAGCCGCCCGCTCTCGATGAGCGCGCGCACCGTCATGAAATCGCCATCCCAGCGGCGATTATGAAACGGCGCGAACACGAGGCCTTTTTGCTGCGCGAGATCGGCGAGCGTGCGGGCGTCGCGCGCGGACAGCGTGACGGGTTTGTCGACGACCACGTGCTTAACCGCCGACAGCGCGCGGTGCGCGAGATCGAAGTGCGTGTCGTTCGGCGTCGCGACGACGACGCATTCGAGCCCGTCGACGGCGAGCAGCGCGTCGAAATCCGCGACGATCTGCGCGTTCGGATAATCAGCCTGTGCGCGCTCTGCCTGGCTCGTCGCGATGGCCGTGACTTCCGCCCGGCCGCAGTGCTCGATGACGGGCGCGTGAAACGTCGCCCCGGCGAGGCCGTAACCCATTACGCCGACTTTGAGTGCTGTGTTCATGCGGGCATCGTCCTGTCGTGGAATCAGTTCGATATTGTGTCACGATGCCCGTCCGGCACGGAACGAGGGCCGGAACCGGCCGCATTCTATCGTGTTAACATCGCGCACTCTTCCACGCGCCGGCGCTTGCCGCGCGCCTCAAATTCCAGAAGCCCAGAACGATGTCCGCAGGTCTGAACGCCGCGCAAAGCGAAGCCGTGCGCTATCTCGACGGTCCCTGTCTCGTGCTCGCCGGCGCCGGCAGCGGCAAGACGCGCGTGATCACGCAGAAGATCGCGCATCTGATCGAAGGACGCGGCTTCGAGCCGAAGCACATCGCCGCGCTCACCTTCACGAACAAGGCCGCGCTCGAAATGCGCGAACGCACCGCGAAGCTGCTCGAAGGCAAGACGCTCACGACGCCCGGCAAGGAAGGCCGCAAGATTCCCGTCAATCAGTTGACGATCTGCACCTTTCACTCGCTCGGCGTGCAGATCATGCGCCAGGAAGCGGAGCACGTCGGACTGAAGCCGCAGTTCTCGATCATGGATTCGGACGATTGCTTCGGCATGGTTCAGGAACAGCTCGGCACGACGGACAAGGGGCTGATCCGCAAAGTGCAGTCGACGATCTCGCTGTGGAAAAACGCGATGGTCTCGCCCGATCAGGCCGCCGTGCTCGCGAGCAACGAGGACGAGCATCAGGCCGCGATCGTCTTTCGCAGCTATGCGGCGACGCTGCACGCGTATCAGGCGCTCGATTTCGACGATCTGATCCTGCGCCCCGCGCAGCTTTTCGCGCAGAACGAGCAGGTACGCGACAAGTGGCAGAACCGCCTGCGCTATTTGCTGATCGACGAATATCAGGACACCAACGCCTGTCAGTATGAATTGCTGAAGCAGCTCGCCGGCCCGCGCGCCGCGTTCACGGCGGTCGGCGACGACGATCAGGCGATCTACGGCTGGCGCGGCGCGACGCTCGAAAACCTCGCGCAGCTCGGCAAGGATTTTCCGAAGCTGCACGTGGTCAAGCTGGAGCAGAACTATCGCTCGACGGTGCGGATTCTGACGGCGGCGAACAACGTCATCGCGAACAATCCGAAGCTGTTCGAGAAGAAGCTGTGGTCCGAGCACGGCATGGGCGACACGATCACCGTCACCGGCTGCAACGACGAGGAGCACGAGGCCGAGTCTGTGGTATTCCGGCTGTCGGCGCACAAGTTCGAGCGGCGCACGCAGTTTCGCGACTACGCGATTCTCTATCGCGGAAACTTCCAGGCGCGTATCTTCGAACAGGTCTTGAGGCGCGAGCGCATTCCCTATGTGCTGTCGGGCGGGCAGTCGTTCTTCGACAAGGCCGAGATCAAGGACCTCATCGCGTATCTGCGTCTGATCGCGAATCCCGACGACGATCCCGCGTTCATCCGCGCGATCACGACGCCGCGGCGGGGCGTCGGCAACACGACGCTCGAAGCGCTCGGCGCGTTCGCGGGCGCGGCGAAGGTGTCGCTGTTCGAGGCGGTGTTCATGGGCGGTATCGAGGCACGGCTGTCGGCGCGGCAGGTCGAGCCGCTGCGCACGTTCTGCGAGTGGATTCGCCGTCTGTCGGACCGCGCCGCGCGCGATCCCGCGACCGAAGTGCTCGACGACATGATGGAAGCCATCCACTACGAGGCGTATCTCTACGACGCGTACGACGAACGCCAGGCGCAATCGAAATGGCAGAACGTGCTCGAATTTCTCGAATGGCTCAAGCGCAAGGGCACGAAGCCGGAAGCCGCGCCCGGAACGGAGCAGACCGGCTACGACACCGCCGACGGTTTCGCCGATGAAGGCAAGAACCTGCTCGGCCTGATCCAGACTGTCGCGCTGATGTCGATGCTCGAAGGCAAGGACGAAGATCCGGATGCGGTGCGGCTGTCGACGGTGCATGCGTCGAAGGGGCTGGAGTATCCGCACGTGTTTCTGGTGGGCGTCGAGGAAGGCATCATGCCGCATCGCGGCGGCTCGGACGATGACGCGCCCATCGACGATGCGCGCATCGAGGAAGAGCGGCGGCTGATGTATGTCGCGATCACGCGGGCGCAGCGCAGCCTGCATCTGAACTGGTGCAAGAAACGAAAGCGCGCGCGGGAGACGGTGGTGTGCGAGCCGTCGCGTTTCATCCCGGAGATGCTGCTCGACGACGCGCCGCCGCCGACGGCCGAGGAAAAGCCGCTTTCGCCGAAGGACCGCATGGCGATGCTCAAGGCGATGTTGCAGAAGAGCTGATGCCTTTTTCGTGCGTCAAATAAAAAACCCTGCGCCACTAAACGCAGGGTTTTGCTTTGTGGCCCGGCGAAAACGTTACTTGGCCGCGTTCACCATGTAATCGACGGCGGCCTTCACGTCCGCATCCGGTGCGTTCGATCCGCCCTTCGGCGGCATCGCGCCCTTGCCGTGCAGCGCGTAGTTGTAGACGGTGTCCATCGGTTCCTTGAGGCGGGGCGCCCATGCGGCCTTGTCGCCGAACTTCGGCGCGTTGAGCACGCCGGCTGCGTGACAGGCCTGGCAGACTTGCTCGTAGAGCGCCTTGCCGGCCTGGGCGGCATCGGCGCTTTGGGCGCCCGCTGCCGGCGCCGCCGCCTGCGGCACGGACGCCAGCGCTGCGACGGCCGCAGCCGCTTGAGCGTTCTCGTTGGCGCTCGCGCCTGCCGGGGCCGCTGCCGCACCCGGCGCGCTCGCGCTTGCCGCCGCGCCCGAAGCGGGTTGAGCCGGCTCTGCCAGTTTGCCGCCGCTGCCATTCGCCATATAGACGACCGCGCGCGCGATTTCGAAGTCGCTGTAGTCGTCGGGATTGGTGCCGCCGCGCGCGGGCATGGCGCCTTTGCCGTTGAGCGCGTTGTGCAGGAGCGTGTCGTAACCTTCGCCGATGCGCGCCGCCCACGCGCCGGCATCGCCAAACTTGGGCGCGCCGGCCGTGCCCGTTGCGTGACAGGCCGAGCACACGGCCTTGAAGACTTCCTCGCCGGATTTGTAGACGCGCGGCGCGTTGGCGTCGCGGACATCGACCTGCGCGGCGGGCGCGATGCGTTCCTTCACCGATTGCTCGATGTCCGTGCCCGCGCCGACGCGCGTGGAATTGTTCACGTACACCGCGAGCAGGATGATGATGGCGACCGGGATGCCGAATCCCGCGATGATCGCGGCGATGAGTTGGCCGGGCGTCTTGATCGGGGCTCCGTGGGGTGCTTCGCTCATGCTTGTCTCGTCTCCCGTTTTTTGGTGTGAGTCGGTTCAGTGACAGCGTGACAGCTACCGCATTGCGCTTGGGCGCGCCTTGGGGAAAGGCACGGTCGATTATAGACGGAACGCTTAACTGTCGGCGCGGGCTGGCCGACACGGTGGAGCGGGCGTTTACCCGAATCGTGTGATGCTTGCGGCGATGTTTAGCGCGATGCGTCCGTCCCCATGCGATGGACGAAGTCACGGAAAACAGGTATCCTCTCGGATTCGCATGGGCCTTGCAGCCGCCTTTCGGTGTGCTTCTTTCTTCGCAAGGCATCCCTCCGATGCGCCCGTAGCTCAATGGATAGAGTACTGCCCTCCGAAGGCAGGGGTTGCTGGTTCGATCCCAGCCGGGCGCGCCAAATCTTCCCCCTGACGCGCGATCATTCTGCGGCCGCTCCCGCGATCACCGTCCCCCACCCAAACCCCATCCCCGCCAGCCACCGTCTGTAAGCCACCGCCATCCGATCACATCGCTGATGCAACTCCGCATCCAGATCGAGCGGCAGACGTTGCGGCCATTGCGACTCCACGATCGGCGTGTCCTGCATCAGGATCTCCATATTGAAGTCGTAAAGCTCCTGGTCGCTGTGCGTCGAATCATCCTCGTGAATGGAAACGAGCCACGCGCGCGTTTCCGTCTGCGTCACCGGCGACGCCGCCAGCATGATGTGCAACGCGCCCTGCCCGCCCGACGCCATCTTCGTGAGACTCGCGATCAACGGCCGCTTCACGCGATACACATAGTCGATCATCGCGCCGCCGCCTTGTCCCGGAATGCCCGCGGGCTGCCAGTATCGACATTGCCGCGCTTCGAGTCCTCCATCGGCAGTCTGCACGACGTCGTAGTCCGGCACTTCCGTATGCGCCTCTTCGCCGAGAATCCCGACATGCACGAACGAGAAGTGCGCCATATCCAGAAAGTTCTCGACCACGCGCGGCGCCGATGACCTCACCGTCTGCGGCGCAAGATTGATGCGCCGGCCGCCCGCGATCTCGGCTTCGGGAAAGACATCGAGCGCATGCGCGGGCTCGCCGAAGCACATCCACACGACGCCGTACTTTTCCTCGCTGATGAAGGTCGTCGCGCACGCACGCTTCGATGGACGCAACGACGGATTCGATGGAATCCGCAAGCATTGCCCTTCGATGTCGTAACGCCAGCCGTGATACGGACACACGATCTGATCGCGCATCACGTGTCCGAGCGACAACTGCGCCCCGCGATGCGGACAGTAATCGCGCCACACATGCGCCGCGCCGATACTGTCGCGCCACACGACGATGCGCTCATCGGCAACGATGAACCCGCGCGCGCCGCCGTCGGGCACGTCCTCGCTATTGCAGATCGGCAGCCATTCGCCTGCCAGGGAAAGCATTCCTTCGCTCATCGCAGTGAATCAGAAATAGAAGTCCGAAAGCCGTTCTTACACGAAACACAGCGTCTTCGCAAAACGTTGCAAAATAGCGGATCGCTCGCTCGGTGCAACTCGATGCCACTCCACTCAACCGATGCCATGCGACGGGGCCGCAGGTCATAACAGCAAGATAAAAGCAAGAAATCACCACCCAGGGGTTCAGTATGGAGCAGGCGCATCAACCGGCACGCCGGGCTTATGCCTTCGCATGGTCCGAGCACCGGAATCCCGAACGCGAGCAGGCCACGCTGCGGGTCTGGATGGGAGCGGCGGTTCTTCTGGCCTACGGCATTTTTACCTGGCTCCGCCCGTCGCACGATGCATTGCTGGTCGCACGCATCGTCGCACTCTATGTGTCCTACGGCGCGGTTACGCTGTTGATCGTCAGCCGCATGGCGTCTCCTTCGGAGAAGCGTCTCACCGTCACGACCATCGCCGATCAATCGATTCTCGGACTCGCGCTCGCCGCGGGCGGCGCCATCGCGCTGCCGCTCATCTGGGTGATCTTCTGGTTTCTTATCGGCTCGGGATGCCGTTACGGCAAGCGCACGCTCGCCGTTTCGTGCACGACGGCGCTCGTCATCGTCGTGGCGCTGGGAATCTGGCAGCCGTGGTGGCACGCGAATCTGCCCGCCGCGATCGGTCTGGGGCTGAGCGTGCTGGGCGCATCGGTTTATCTGAGCGTGCTCGTCGACCGGCTCGGCAGCGCGAATCGCGATCTCGCGCGTCAGGCATCGACCGATCCGCTCACGGGACTATCGAACCGATACGCGCTCGAACATATCGTCGATCGCGCGATGAACGCACGCGAAACCGATGGCAATCAAGCCACCGCGCTCCTGCTCATCGATCTCGATGGCTTCAAGGAAGTCAACGACACTTACGGCCACGCCGTCGGCGACATGCTGCTGCAATCGTTCGCGCAATCGCTCGAAAAGCGCATGCGCAAGACGGACACCATCGCGCGGCTGGGCGGCGACGAGTTCGTCGTGCTCGCGCATCACGTGCGCGACCGGGCGGCCGTGCTCGCAGTGGCCGACAGCATCCACTCCGTGCTGAACGCGCTCACGTCGGTGCAGGAGCGGCCGGTGTCGGTGTCGGCGAGCATCGGCGCGTGTCTGCTTTCCTGTGCGACGGCCGCGCATCAGTCCGGCATGACCGCCGTGCTGCGCGCCGCCGACCGCGCGATGTACCGCGCCAAAAGTCTCGGCGAAGGCAAAACCGTCTTCGCCGAGACGCGGGACTTCGAAACGAACTGAATCAGGCCTCGACGCTCGTCCACGCCTGTTCGCGCAGCTTCACGCGCAGACGGGCGACCGCCTGGCTGTGCAACTGGCACACGCGCGACTCGCTCACTTCCATCACCGCGCCGATTTCGCGCAGGTTCAGCCCGCGTTCGTAATAGAGGCTCATCAGGAGCTTCTCGCGCTCGGGCAGCTTGTCGATCGCTTCGATCAGCGCACCGCGCAGACTGTCGTCGAGCAGCGCGGACAACGGGTCCGAACGGTCGACGCAGTAGCGGTCGAGGAACGGTTCGTCGTCGGCGGAGCGGTCGAAGTCTTCGTAGTAGATCAGCTGGCTGCCGTGCAGATCCTGAAGCATCGACTGATACTCGGGAAGCGGCAAGTTCATGTGCTCCGCGATCTCCGTCTCGCTCGCGGAGCGGCCGAGGTTCTGCTCGACCTTGTGCACCGCCGATTCCACTTCGCGCGAGGTCTTGCGCATGCTGCGCGGCAGCCAGTCGTTGGCGCGCAGCTCGTCGAGCATCGCGCCGCGAATGCGCTGGCTCGCATACGTTTCGAATTGCGCGCCCTGATCTTCCTTGTAGCGGCTCGCCGCGTCCATCAGGCCGATCATGCCGGCCTGGATGAGATCGTCGAGATCGACGCTCGCCGGCATCTTGGCGACGAGCTGAAGCCCCAGCCGGCGAACGAGCGGTGCATATTTCGTCAGCACGTCGGACTGTGAGAGTTTGCCTTGGGCGTTATACATCCTGGTCACCTATCTTGATCACATCGACGCCGTGCTGCTCATTGCAAAGTCGTGAAGCGCAACCGCACGATGCGTCGCCTCCCGCCCGCCCTGTTCAGAGTCGCCAACCGGAATTCGCGCGTCTGCCTGGCCGTCCGCCGCGCGCATATAAGGCGCGGGGCGCATCGGCCAGTGGAGGAGCTCCGCCGCTATCGCGCGGTAGTCGCGCGCCGCGGCCGTGGCCGGGAACGCTTCGACTGCGCAGCGTGAGAGATCCTTCGCCCGAGCGACGCGCGCATCCTCGGACACATACCCTGCCTGCACGAGCGACACGGCCAGATACCGGCTCGCGACGCCCGACAGGTTGTCGAACGCGACCGCCGCGTCGGCCGGGTTCTGCACGTGATTGATGAGCACGCGGAACTGGCCGATCGCATGGGCGTAGTGCAGACGCTTCATGCACGCATACGCCTCGGTGATCGCCGACGCGGCCACCCGCGTCACAATGAGAAAGTCATGCGCCTGCGCCGCGAGGCTCGACAGCGCGCCGTGGCGGTCCAGTTGCGCATCGATCAGCACGATGTCCGCCGGACCATCGAGCAATGCGCGGCACTGCGCGGCATCGTGGCTGATGCGCTCGTCGCGCGGCGCGGCGATCAGCGAGAAACCGAACGGCGTGCGCTCGACGACATCCGCGAGCGCGCGGCGGCCGGACATCGCCGCAGCGAGCGCGCCTTGGTCGGACAGGCCCAGCATGCGGCTCACCGATGCCGAATCGCGATGCTCGTCGATCACGAGCACGTCCTTGCCATGCACGGACAGCGCCGCGCCGAGATTCACCACCGCCGACGAGCAGCCGATGCCCGCCGGACCGCCCGCAACCGCCACCACGCGCGAACCGGCACGCGTGAGGAGCCGTCGCAGACCTTCCGCCTGGTCGAGCACGAGCTTATCCAAAGTGCACCCCATGCATTTCGGTCGTGGCACGCGCCGACAAAGCGGACAGCAGCGCCGGCACTTCCTCGTCGTGCGGCACGAACGGCGAGCCGTCGCGCGGAATGCAGAACGCGCTCTTGATGAGAAACCGCTTGGTCGCGACGTATAGGTTCTCCGGCACCTTCTGGCCGGTCGACACGTAATGCACGGGCAGCTTGTAGCGGATCACCGTATCGAGCACGCCGCCGAGATTGGTCGCCTCATCGAGCTTGGTGAGGATGCAGCCCGCGAGCGGCGGCTGATCCGGCGCGCTCTTGTACGCCTGCACGACTTCGTTGAGCGTGTCGCCGTGGCTGGTCGCGTTGAGCAGCAGGATGCGCTGCACCGGTTGACCCGCGCCGCACAGCATCGCGATCTGGTCCGAAACCATGCGATCGCGCTGGCTCATGCCGATCGTGTCGATCAGCACGATATGTTTGTTGCGCAGCTCGGACAGCGCGAGCTGCAGGTCGGCGGCGTCTTTCACCGCGTGGACCGAGACGCCGAGAATCTTGCCGAAGATGCGCAGTTGCTCGTGCGCGCCGATCCGGTAGCTGTCGGTCGTGAGCAGCGCGACCTTGCTCGCGCCGAAGCGCATCACGCAGCGCGCCGCGAGCTTCGCGGTGGTCGTCGTCTTGCCGACGCCCGTCGGGCCCATCAGCGCGAACACGCCGCCGCGCTCCATCAGCGCGTCTTCGCTGTCCATCACCGGAATATTCGTTTCGAGCACCTGCTGCACCCATTCCAGCGCGCCTTCCACGCTTTCCATCTCCGGCATGTTGTCGACGACCATGCGGACGAGCTGCGCGGAAAAGCCGGCTGCGAAGAGACGCTTGGTCAGCGCGCCGCCCGTCGCGTTGCGGCGCTGGCGCTCGCCCCAGAGCAAGCCGGAGAAGTGCTCTTCCATCATCGAGCGCATCGACGACAGCTCGTTCATCACTGTTTCGTTGACCACCTGTTCCATGCGCGCGCGGATCGCTTCGGTCACGACCGCAGCCGCGTTCGCGGGCAGACCTTCGAAAGCGCCTTCCGGCGCGGCGGGCGCGGCGTTCGTGGCCGGTGCTTCGGCGTGCGGCGCGCTCGCGTTGATCTTCTGCGCGGCGCGACGCGCGGCGACTTGCGCGGCTTCGCGCGCCCAGTCGGGCGTTTCGACCTTCGATTGCACCGGCGCCTGAACTTCGGGCGCGCGAGTCGCTTGTGCCTGAGCTTGCTGGCGCAACGCGTACTTGCCCGTTTCCGGCGTCTTTTCGGCGCGCGTTTCCTGCCGCGCTACCGGCACCGGCACGCCCATGCCACGCGCAATGGCGGCGGACGCCGAGAGCGGACGGTTCGACGGCATCGTCGCCTGTTGCGCGATCCGCTTCGCGTGCTCGATCAGCCAGGGATTCGAATCGGCCATCGTGCGCGGCGCTTCGTCGTCGGCTTCTTGTTCGTGCGTGAGCGCGTCTTCATCGTCGGCGTCGGTGTTCGCGCCGAAGACCGAGGAAAACACGTCGCCGCTCGCGTAAGGATTCGCGGCGGCTTGCCTGGCCGGCAGCGCGGCCGCCGCAGCAGCCAGCGCGGCGCGCGACGTGCCCGGCGAGCGCACGGCCTGCTCATTCGCGGCGGGCGAGATCGACGCGATATCGCTGTCCGCGACGCCGACGATCTCGACGGAGCCATCATCCAGCGTGCGATTGGACAGCACCACGGCATCGGGTCCGAGCGCTTCACGAACCTGGCGCAGTGCGTCGCGGCTGTTCGCGCCGATGAATTTACGAATGTTCAAACTTGCCCCCGATGAGGTGAGACTGCGATCTTTAGCCAGCGGGCTCACTCGATTCATTGCGATGCCCGCTTTTCAGTGAGGCCATTATTGCGAACTTCGCCTTTTGCCCATCGCTGGATAAAGGGTGAGAAAAAGGGGTATTTCGGCTGATGGGAATACGGCGTCCGGCGTGAAAGCTCGCGCGCGCCGGAAAAAGATTCCGCTTCGCCGCTGTTCGAACACTTGCCCGACGGCGTAAGCTTTAGGGCATTTCGCTCACCGTCCGGCGCGCGTTCCGGCCGCACCGGATATTCAAAGGAGACTTCTTCGCATGGCGTCTGCTGTCCCTTCCGAAGGTCGAACCACCGGCGCGCGTCTCGTCGTCGATGCGTTCGTGCATCACGGCGTCGAGCGCGTGTTCTGCGTGCCCGGCGAGAGCTTTCTGGCCGTGCTCGATTCCCTGCACGACGAAACCTCGCAAATTCAGACGATCGTCTGCCGCCACGAAGCGGGCGCGGCGAACATGGCCGAGGCGGTCGGCAAGCTGACGGGCAAACCGGGCATCGCGATCGTGACGCGCGGGCCGGGCGCGACGCACGCGTCGATCGGCGTGCACACCGCGTTTCAGGATTCGACGCCGATGATCCTGCTGATCGGCCAATGCGCGCGCGATCACATGGACCGCGAGGCGTTTCAGGAGATCGACTACCGGCGCATGTTCGGGCAGATGGCGAAATGGGTCGCGCAGATCGACGATCCGCGCCGCGTGCCGGAATATCTGAGCCACGCGTTTCACACCGCGACCTCGGGCCGTCCGGGTCCGGTCGTGCTCGCGCTGCCGGAAGACATGCTGACCGAAGCGGTCGACGCGGCGCCGCCCGCGCCGCCGTATCAGCGCGTGGCCGCGTCGCCTTCGGCGGCGCAGATCGAACGCCTGCGCGCGTTGCTCGCGAACGCGAAGAAGCCGTTCGTCATCGCGGGCGGCAGCGGCTGGAACACGCAGGCGACGCAGGATTTCGCGCGCTTCGTCGAACAGTGGCAATTGCCGGTGGGCTGCGCGTTCCGCTATCAGGACACGCTGAACAACGAGCATCCGAACTACGCGGGCGATGTCGGTCTCGGCATCAACCCCGCGCTCGCCGCGCGCGTGCGCGACGCCGACGTGCTTTTCGTGCTCGGCCCGCGCATGGGCGAATCGACGACGGGCGGCTACACGCTGCTCGACATCCCGAAGACGAAGCAGACGCTCATCCACGTACATCAGGGCGCGGAGGAACTGGGGCGCGTGTACAGCGCGGATCTGCCGATCGTCTCGGGCATGCCGGAAATCGCGTCGATGCTGGCCGCGCTTGAAGCGCCGCCCGATGTCGCGTGGAAGGGCGAAGCCGAAGCCGCGCACGCCGCGTATCTGGAATGGCGCACGCCGCGCCCGATGCTCGGCAATGTCCAGCTCGGCGACATCATGCGTCAGCTTGCGGAGACGATTCCCGCCGATTCGATCCTCACCAACGGCGCGGGCAATTACGCGACGTGGCTGCATCGGCACTGTTCGTATCGGCATTTCCGTTCGCAGGTCGCGCCGACGAGCGGTGCGATGGGCTACGGCGTGCCCGCCGCGATCGCCGCGAAGTCGCTCTATCCGGAGCGCACCGTGATTGCGTTCGCGGGCGACGGCTGCTTCATGATGTCGAGCCACGAACTCGCCACGGCGATGCAGTATCGGCTGGCGGTGATTTTCATCGTCGTGAACAACGCGCAGTTCGGCACGATCCGGATGCATCAGGAGCGGCACTATCCGCATCGCGTGCACGGCACGGGGCTCACGAATCCCGACTTCGTCGCGTATGCGCGCGCATTCGGGGCGCACGGCGAGCTGGTCGAGACGACCGATCAGTTCATGCCCGCGTTCGAACGCGCGGTCGGTTCGGGTTTGCCCGCAGTGATCGAAATTCGCATCCCGCAGGATCAGAGCACGCCGGGCGCGACACTCGAACAAATTCGCCAGCAAGGCCAGCGCTAAGGGACAAACTTTCAATCTTCTTGCAGCACGCTCCCGGTGGCAGTAGAGTAGCCAGTTCGAAAACACTGGGAGTTAGCGATGCTTAAGATTCTGGCTTTGTCGTTGGCAATGGGGTTGTCGGGTGCGGCGTTCGCAAAGGCCGACTGCACGGCGCATCCCAAGAGCGAGTGGATCAAGGAGTCGGACGCCAAGGCGCAACTCGAAGCACAGGGCTACAAGATCAAGAAATTCAAGGTCGATGGAAACTGCTACGAGATCTACGGCCACGACAAGAACGGCAAGAAGGTCGAGATCTATTACGACACGAAGACGCTTGCCGTCGTGAAGTCGGAAGTCGAATAAGCGTGACGCCCGTGGCTCGCGTGAGAGTGTGGGACGCGTGGGTGCGAGTCACGCATTGGGCGGTCGCGGGCATCGTCGTGTGGAATCTGTTCGGGCCGACGGATTCCACGCATCGTCTGCTCGGGTATGTCGCGGCGGGGTTCGTGGTCGCGCGCGTCGTGTGGGGCTTCGTCGGGTCGCGGCATGCGCGCTTCTCGGCGTGGTGGCCAACACGTCCGCATCTCGTTGAATATCTGCGCTCGCTTGCGTCAGGCAAGCCGATGCATCACGTCTCGCACAATCCGCTCGGCGGATTGATGGCGCTCGTTCTATGGTTTCTGATTCTCGCGCTCGCGGTGTCGGGCTGGATCATGCGCCTCGATGCATTCTGGGGCGAGGAATGGCCGCAGGAGATTCACGCGTGGCTCTCGGTCGCGGTCGAGGTGTGTGTTTGCGTGCATGTCGCGGCGGCCGTGTTGATGAGCGTGTGGACGCGGGAGAATCTCATCGGGGCGATGGTGACGGGGAATAAACGCGACAAGCATCCACGCAAATGACCTGCTTCGAGGCAGCTTAAATTCAGCATCCTGCACTACCAATGGAACCGAGCCGCTTCCGATAATCGAATCCGCACTCTCGATACTGAGAGTCGACTCGATGATCGATAAAAAGGAGCGACTGCACGATGTCCCACGCAGCGAGGCAACTGACCAAGATCGGCGTTTTCTATGACGGGAATTACTTCGATCGCGTCAGCAAGTACTACAACCATCGGCATGATAAAAGGGCCTGGATTTCCATTCCGGGGCTTCACGAGTACATACGCTACCGAGTAGCGGATGAAGAAGCCGTCGATATGCGCAACTGTCAAGTGACCGATGCGCATTATTTCCGCGGCCGCTTCTCTGCGCAGAAGAGCAAAGAGAAGGGCGACGATGCGTTCTACTACGAGCGCGTAGTTGACGACATGCTGATGCGCGAGAATGTCACCGCGCATTATCTGCCGATGAACTTCGCCGGAAAGGAAAAAGGCATTGATGTATGGCTGGCGCTCGAAGCCTTCGACCTTTCGATCCACAAGCACTTCGACGTTGTCGTGCTGATCGCAAGCGACAGCGACTATATTCCGCTGGTCCGAAAGCTCAAGACGCTCGGGATTCGTGTCATGGTCGTCACTTGGACCTTCACGCAAGCAGTCAGTAGCGGTGACGCCAAGCCCGAAAGGCCGAGCACGATGCTGCTCAAGGAAGTGAGCTATCGCATACCGATGTCCGAAGTCATCGACAGGATGGACGAGACAAAGGGAGATGAACGCGACGTGTTGAGCGACCTGTTCCAGCGACGCCGTGACCGACAACCTAATTCGAGTGCGCCAGAGGCTGATTGGAAGATCGGGATCATCGAGAGCCTGACGGAAAAGTACGGATACATCAGACCGGAAAATGGCCTGAAGAAGATCTACTTCTACTACTCCGCTCTGACTGATGCGGAATCCGACGAACTCGAAATTGGCATGGAAGTGAGCTACCTGGAAGGCACGGGACAGAAAGGCCCATTCGCGAAGAAAGTTCGAACGGTCAGCAGCTAGAAGAAAACAAAACGGCCCGGCCGCCAACGCGGACCGAGCCGTTCGATACAACGCAGAAAACCCGAACGTTTACTTCCCGCCCACGCTCTGCAACGTCGTCCACTTCCCGCCGACGACCTTATACAGCGTGATGCCGCCGTTCTTCAGATCGCCCTTCGAGTCGTACGACAGGTGCTTCGCCGTGACGCCCTGCATGTCGGTCTTCGCGAGGAACGGCAGGTACTTCGCCGGGTCCGTCGAGTTGGCCGCCTTCATCGCGTTGAACATGGCCATCGCGCCGTCGTAGGCGTACGGCGAGTACGTCTGCACGTCTTCGTTGAAGCGCTTCTTGTACTTCGCCGAGTAATCCGCGCCGCCCGGCATTTCGTCCATCGGCAGGCCGGCGAGCGATGCCACCGTGCCGTCAGCCGCGTCGCCCGCGATCTTCACGAAGGTGTCCGTCTTCACCATTTCGCCCGCCATCAGCGGCGCGCGGAAGCCGAGCGTCTTCATCTGCTTGACCATCGGGCCGGCTTGCGAATCCGCGCCACCGTAGTACACGAGGTCCGGATTCATCGACTTGATCTTGGTCAGAATCGCCTTGAAGTCCACGGCCTTGTCGTTCGTGAACTCGCGCACGACGATCGTGCCGCCCGCCGCCTTCGCCGCCTTCTCGAACTGGTCGGCGAGACCCTGGCCGTAGGCCGTGCGGTCATCGACGATCGCGATCTTCTTGACCTTCAGATTCTTCACCGCGTACTCACCCGCGACCGAGCCTTGCTGCGTGTCGGAGGTCATCATGCGGAAGGCGGTCTTGAAGCCTTGCGTCGTGTATTCGGGCGCCGTCGCCATCGCGATTTCGGGGATGCCCGCGTTCGCGTAGATGCGCGATGCCGGGATCGTCGTGCCCGAATTGAAGTGGCCGAGCATGCCCTTGATGCCGTCATCGACGAGACGCTGCGCGACGGTCGTGCCCGTGCGCGGGTCAGCCTGGTCGTCGGCCGAGTTCAGCACGATGCGAACCGGCTTGCCGCCGATCACCGGCTTCGTGGCGTTGAAATCTTCGACAGCCAGCGTGATGCCGTTCTGCATGTCCTTGCCGTAGTGCGCCTGCGCACCGGTCAACGGGCCTGCATAACCAACCTTCACGTCCTCGGCTTGCTGCGCAAATGCGGTCCCCGCGAGCGACAGGCCGGCGAGCGTCATGGCTGCTGCCAGCTTGGTCATCGTGTGCTTCATAGCTTCTCCTGGTTCCAGTGTGGATGGCAGCTTGTGCCGGGATCGCCGTGCCTGCTGCCGCTTGTTTGAATTCGTTTGAATCGAGCGCTCGAGGGATATCTCAACCGATCGTCATCAAATTCGCATTACCGCCCGCCGCCGCCGTGTTCACGCTCACCGAGCGTTCCGTCAGCAGACGTTCGAGCGCGTAGTCCTCGCCGTCGTGGCCAGCGTCGGCGAATGCCCCCGCCGCCACACCCTGCACCGATACGATCGGCCCCGGGCGCTTCGCGACTTCCTTCACGAGCGACAGCAGTTCATCGCTGTCGCCCTCGAACAGCACGGCGTCGAAGTCCTCCGCCGCCTTGCGCACATAAACATAAGGCTTCAGCGACGCCGGCAGCGACGCCGCCAGCTGCTCGCCCGCCGATCCGCTGAACAACGCGCGGTTGCCCGTCGCGAGCACGGCGGCCAGTTGCGCGCGCGCACCGCTCGCCGTCGCGGCCACGCACAGCACCGTGCCGCGCGCGCCGAGCGTATAGGTGTTGCGCTCGCCGGTCGGGCCGTTCAGCACCGCCGTCGCGCCCGCCATTACGTGTTGCAGATAGCCATCGCAGCGCGCGGCCGTCTGCGGATCGCGTTCGCCGATCGCCCAGTCGCGCAACGCGGTGAGCGCCGCGGCGGGCGTGTCCTTCGACGCGGCCTGATCCACCACGAGCGTGCTCGCGAGCGACTTCGGCAAACCGGTCGGGCGCTTGGCCAGCAGCCGCTGCAAATACAGCGCGCCACCCGCCTTCGGACCCGTGCCCGACAGCCCTTCGCCGCCGAACGGCTGAACCCCGACGACCGCGCCGATCACATTGCGGTTCACGTAGATGTTGCCCACGTGCGCCCGCGCGATCACATGCGCGATGGTTTCGTCGATGCGTGTATGGATGCCGAGCGTGAGCCCGTACCCGGTCGCGCGAATTTGGTCGAGGAGTTTATCAAGGTTCGAACGGCGATAACGCACCACGTGAAGCACCGGGCCGAACACTTCGCGCTTCAGTTCGTCGATGCCGTCGAGCTCGATGAGCGTCGGCGGCACGAACGTGCCTTGCGCGCAGTTGTCGGGCAGCGGCAGTTGCGTCACGTTGCGGCCCTTGTCGCGCATGCCGGCGATGTGCGCGTCGATGCCGCGCTTCGCGTCCGCGTCGATCACCGGGCCGACGTCGGTCGACAGGCGATCCGGATTGCCGACCGCGAGCTGATTCATCGCGCCGGTCAGCATTTCGAGCGTGCGGTCGGCGACATCGTCCTGCAGGCACAGCACGCGCAGCGCCGAGCAGCGCTGGCCGGCCGAATCGAACGACGACTGCAGCACGTCCGCGACGACCTGCTCCGCGAGCGCGGACGAATCGACGATCATCGCGTTCTGGCCGCCGGTTTCGGCGATCAGCGGAATCGGGCGGCCGTCCGGATCGAGGCGCTCGGAGAGCGTCTTGTTGATGAGGCGCGCGACTTCCGTCGAGCCGGTGAACATGACGGCGCGCGTGCGCGGATCGGCGACCAGCGCCGCGCCCACGGTTTCGCCATTGCCCGGCAGCAGTTGCACCGCGCCTGCCGGCACGCCCGCTTCGCGCAGAATCCGCACGGCTTGCGCGGCGATCAGCGGCGTCTGTTCAGCCGGCTTCGCGAGCACCGGATTGCCAGCGGCGAGCGCGGCGGCGACCTGCCCCATGAAGATCGCGAGCGGGAAATTCCACGGGCTGATACACACGACCGGACCGAGCGGGCGATGCGTGTCGTTCGAGAATTCGGCGCGAATCTGCGTCGCGTAGTAACGCAGGAAGTCGATGGCCTCGCGAATTTCCGCGATGGCGTTGGGCAGCGACTTGCCCGCCTCGCGCACGACGAGGCCCATCAGCGTGTGCATCTGCGCTTCGAGCAGATCGGCGGCGCGCGTGAGGCAATCGGCGCGATCTTCGACGGGCGTCGCCTGCCAGATCGGCGCGGCGGCCACCGCGTTCGCAATCGCGGCGCTCACCTGTTCCGGTGACGCTTCCACGACCGTGCCGACGAGATCGCGCAGATCCGATGGATTGCGCACATCGCGCGCGACGCCGTTGGCAATGTCGCCGCCTTCAAGCATCGGTTCGGCGCGCCACGGATGATGCGCGCTCGCCAGCAACGCCGACGACAGCGACGCCAGACGATGCTCGTTCGACAGATCGAGGCCCATCGAGTTGAAGCGCTCGTTGCCGTAAAGCTGACGCGGCAGCGGAATCTTCGCGTGCGGCGCGCCGAGCGGCGTGATCTCCTGCGCTTCGTCGATTGGATCGCGCACGAGTTCCTTCACCGGAATGGATTCATCGGCGATGCGATTCACGAACGACGTGTTCGCGCCGTTCTCCAGCAGCCGGCGCACGAGATACGCGAGCAGCGTTTCGTGCGTGCCGACCGGCGCATACACGCGGCACGGACGGTTCAGCTTGTCGCGGCCGGTCACTTCTTCGTAGAGCGGCTCGCCCATGCCGTGCAGGCACTGGAACTCGTACTGGCCGGGATAGTAGTTCTGTCCCGCGAGGTGATAGATCGCGGACAGCGTGAATGCGTTGTGCGTCGCGAATTGCGGGTAGACGGCATCGGGCGCGCCGAGCAGTTTCTTCGCGCACGCGAGGTACGAGATGTCCGTGTAGATCTTGCGCGTGTAGACCGGATAACCTTCGAGGCCATCGACCTGCGCGCGCTTGATTTCCGTATCCCAGTACGCGCCCTTCACGAGACGAATCATCAAACGATGACGACTGCGGCGCGCGAGATCGATCAGATAGTCGATGACGAACGGGCAGCGCTTCTGATAACCCTGCACCACGAAACCGATGCCGTTCCAGCCCGCCAGTTCCGGATCGAAACAGAGGGCTTCGAGCAGGTCGAGCGAGATTTCGAGGCGGTCGGCTTCCTCCGCGTCGATGTTCAAGCCGATGTCATAACGGCGCGCCAGTTGCGCGAGCGAGCGCACGCGCGGCAGCAGCTCGTTCATCGTGCGTTCCTGCTGCGAGCGCGAATAGCGCGGATGCAGCGCGGACAATTTGATCGAAATGCCCGGGCCTTCGTAGATGCCGCGTCCGCCGGCCGCCTTGCCGATCGCGTGAATCGCCTGCTCGTAGGACGCGTAGTAGCGCTGCGCGTCTTCCTCGGTCGTCGCGGCTTCTCCGAGCATGTCGTAGGAATAGCGGAAGCCGCGCGCCTCGTACTTGCGGCTGTTCGCGAGCGCTTCGGAAATCGTTTCGCCGGTGACGAACTGCTCGCCCATCAGGCGCATCGCCATGTCGACGCCCTTGCGGATCAGCGGCTCGCCGCCCCGACCTATCAGACGCGTCAACGCGGACGACAGACCCGTCTCGCTGTTCGTCGTCACGAGCTTGCCGGTAATCATCAGGCCCCACGTCGCCGCGTTCACGAACAGCGACGGCGCCTGACCCATGTGCGATTTCCAGTCGCCCTTGCTGATCTTGTCGCGGATCAGCGCGTCGCGCGTGGCGCGGTCGGGAATGCGCAGCAGCGCTTCGGCGAGACACATCAGCGCGACGCCTTCCTGGCTCGACAGCGAGAACTCGTGGATCAGCCCTTCGACGCCGCCGCCCGAACTCTTCGCGCGCAGCGCTTCGACGAGCTTCGTCGCGAGCTTTTCGGTTTCGGCGGAGACGGTCGCAGGCAGACGCGCCTGACCGATCAGGAACGGCACGCACTCCGGCTCCGGCCGGCGATACGCCGCCGTGATCGCCGCGCGCAGCACGGATTGCGGCTGCACGTTCTGCGCGAAATCGAGGAAGGGATGAAGCGCGCCGTCTTCGTCGCCGTCGACGGGCGCGGCGTCGGACATTTCGGACGAGCCGTTCGCGCCCGACAGCTCGGGCGGAAGCTGGCCGTGCTCGATGCGCTCGAGGTAGGCGAAGATCGCCTGCTTGATCAGCCAGTGGGGAGTGCGCTCGAGACGCGTCGCGGCATCTTTCAGCCGGGAACGCAGGAGATCGTCGACTTTGACGCCAAGGGTTGTGCTCGCCATATTTCCTTCGTTTGCCGGTCGTGCTCAGCCGGCCAGAGACCTGAAAAGTTGGCGAATCGTACTCCGCTGATATAAAAGGTGCAACCGAGATTTTCGCTAAGGTTGCACCACGATGAACCCTTACGCCACAAGGGCTTGAGCGGTGCACCTCCGGTCGGCCGTCGACGCGCTCGTCCTAGTATTTTCCCTAATCCGATATTTTTGAGACATCCCCTAAATCAATGCCCGGCCTGCGCCGATATAAACGCAATGCGCCGCATGGTGCGGCATGCGCGGCCGATTCGCCGCGATATCGGGAGAACGACGAGCATGAGCACTTGGATGGTGATAGCCAGCGTGTGGGCGATGTTCGCAGTCTGCGTCGTGTTGTTCGTGCGAGGCGCGTCGCCGCACGTCCAGCGGTCCGACAAGACCACGGACGAACCCGACCGGCCCGCCGGCGATGTTTCCCGCGCCAAGGTTTGAGCCGCGCGATCAGACGTCCAGCGGATCGACTTCGACGTTCCAGCGCAGCACGCCCTTGAGCGAGCGCAGCACCGGCTGCCACGCGCGCAGCGACGCCTGTAGCGCCGCACGCGACGCGCTTTCGAGCAGCAATTGCGCGCGGTGGACATTGAACACTTTTACGATGGTGAGCGGCACCGCATCGTAGACCGTCACGCGGTCCGCGCCCGGTAGCGGCGCGAATGCCGCCGCCGCTTGCTCCAGGAACCCGAGCGCGGCTTCCAGCGTGCGGCCTTCGGCGCGCAGCATCGCCTGATAGACGAACGGCGGCAGGCGCGCGTCGCGCCGCTCGGCGAGCGTCGAATTGGCGAAACCCACGTAGTCTTGCCGCGACAGCGCCTGATACAGCGCGTGGCGCGCATAACGCGTCTGGATCATCACTTCGCCGGGCAAACCCGCCCGCCCCGCGCGTCCGCTCACCTGCGTCAGTTGCGCGAACAGCCGCTCGCTCGCGCGGAAGTCGTGCGAGAACAGCGCGGTATCGGCGTTCAGCACGCCCACGAGCGTCACGCGCCGGAAGTCGTGGCCTTTCGCGATCATCTGCGTACCGACGAGAATGTCGACCTCGCCCGCGTGCACGTCGGAGAAGAGCGCCTGCGCGCTGCCCTTGCGGCGCGTGCTGTCGGCGTCGATGCGCAGCACGCGCGCGCCCGGCACCACGCTCGCGAGCGTCTCCTCGACACGTTGCGTACCGCGGCCCATCGGCGCGATATCGATGTTGCCGCAGTCCGGGCACGACTTCGGAATGCGCGACTCCCATCCGCAGTGATGACAGCGCAGCGCGCGCTCGGGCTTGTGCAGCACGGCATAGGCGCTGCAGCGCGGGCAGCCCGCGACCCAGCCGCAGGCGTCGCAGGAGAGGATCGGCGCATAGCCGCGCCGGTTCAGAAACACGAGACTCTGCTCACCGCGCTCGAGGCGCGTCTTCAATGCGGCGATGAGCGGCCCCGCCAGTCCGTCCACCGACGCGCGGCCGCGTTGTCTTTCCTCTTCCAGATCGATGAGCTTCACGCTCGGCAGCGCCGCTTCGGCGACGGCGCGGCGCGAGAGCGTCAGCCGCGTGTAGCGGCCCTGCTCCGCCTGCCACCAGGTTTCGAGCGACGGCGTCGCCGATCCGAGCACGACGGGAATGTCCAGTTGCTTCGCGCGGTAGATGGCCAGATCGCGCGCGGAGTAGCGCAGGCCTTCCTGCTGCTTGTAGGCGGGATCGTGTTCTTCATCGACGACGATGATCGCGAGCGTCGGCATCGACGCGAGAATCGCGAGGCGCGTGCCAAGCACGATGCGCGCGCTGCCGGTATGCGCCGCGAGCCAGTTGCGCGCGCGCTCGCCTTCGGCCAGGCCGCTGTGCATCGTGACGATCGAGCCTTCCGCGAGCGCCGCGAAACGCGCGCGGAACGCGGCTTCGAACTGCGGCGTCAGGTTGATTTCGGGAACGAGAACGAGCGCTTGCGCATCCGGGCGGGCGGCGAGCAGCGCGGCGAGCGCGTGCAGATAGACTTCGGTCTTGCCGCTGCCCGTCACGCCGTGGAGCAGGAACGGCGCGAAACCTTGCGCGCCGGAGATGGCCTCGACGGCGTCGCGCTGTTCGCCGGTCAGCACCGGCAAAGACGCGGCGCCGGTCGGAGCGGTGACACCGGATACGGTGACGTTTTCCGTTACTGCTTCGATCCAGCCGCGCGCGAGCCAGTCGTCGAACGTCGCGCTCGCTTTAGGATGCAGCGCGCGCGCATCGGACAAGGCGAGCCACGGTTGTTCGGCGAGCGCATCGGCGAGACGGCGCAGGGCGCTTGCGCGCGCGGGCAACGCGTCCGGCAGATGCACGCGCCCTTCCGGCAATAGCCGATAACGCGGCTCGACGGCGAAAAGACGATCCCAGCGCGAGGCATCGCGCAGCGCTTGAGGCAGCGCCGGCAACGCGACTTCGCCCAGACCGCGCTGGTAGTAATCGGCGGCGAAGCTGGCAAGCGCGATCCACGCTTCGGATAACGGCGCGCAACGCTCGCAGATCCCCGTGACGGCGCGCAGTTTGTCGGCAGGCACGTCACTTGTAGGGGTGATTTCGCAGATCAGTCCGACGATTTCCCGCCGCCCGAACGGCACCCGCACCAGCATGCCGATGGCCGGTGTCTGCTCCAGCGTGTAGCGATAGTCGAACAGCACCGGCATGGGCTGATCGACGGCCACGCGGACGAAGAGGTCGATCACCGTGCGCGGCCTCGCGCGCAGCGTTGTGGTACACGGGCGAGGCTGTAGCCGACGAAGTTAAAGTGAAACATCAGAATCGCCTGTAAACCGCCGATTATTTTTGAATTTCCGTCGCTTTCCACAGGCCTGTGGATAACTTTGTTGAGAAGTGCGTTTGCGAAGACCGCAAAGTGCGTCGCGAAAGCTCTATGTGCGTTAGCCCACATTTCGGGCAAAGCTTTGAAAAATCGTTAAATATCATTGACTTGAAGCACATATAGCGACACTTTATTGGCTGCTCGGACCCATACGTCTGATGGCGCGCCGCAGCGAACAAAATGTGCATAAGTTCAGTCTTGACATCGGGGAAGGTCGCGTGAGCCGGGCGATCCGGACGGAATGATCCAGCCCCTGACAACCCGTCGTGGTGCATCGACGCTGCACTGCAGCATGCGGCCCGCGAAGGAATCAACTTGCCGACGAACCTGCGCGCATCGCACGGCTGTGACGATGAACTTCGTCGACGAGTTCCGCCACATGCTCGGGCGGCGTGAACTGCGAAATGCCGTGGCCCAGATTGAAGACGTGGCCCGGAAAATTCCCGAAGCTATTCAGCACGGCGCGCGCTTCGGTGCGGATCGCCGCAGGCGGCGCGAACAGCACGCTCGGGTCGATATTCCCTTGCAGCGCCACGCGCGACCCGACTTTCTGCCGCGCGGTATTCAGGTTCATGGTCCAGTCGAGACCGACCGCATCGACGCCCGTCGCAGCGATTTCCTCGATCCACAAACCGCCGCCCTTCGTAAAGGTGATGACCGGCACGCGCTCGCCATCGTGCTCGCGCTTGAGGCCCGCGACCACCTTCGCGATGTATTCGAGCGAGAAGCGCTGATACGCGCCATCGGCGAGTGCGCCGCCCCAGGTGTCGAAGATCATCACGGCCTGCGCGCCGGCTTCGATCTGCGCGTTCAGGTACGCGGTCACGGCTTGCGCGTTGATGTCGAGAATGCGGTGCATCAGGTCGGGGCGCGAATACGCCATCGACTTGACGGTGCGATGATCGTCCGAGCCGCCGCCTTCGACCATGTAGCACGCGAGCGTCCACGGACTGCCCGAAAAGCCGATCAGCGGCACTTTCTGGCGGCCTTGCGCGTCGGTGAGCGCGCGGCGGATCTGGCTCACGGCGTCGGTGACGTAGGACAGCGTGGCGCCGATGTCCGGCACGGCAAGGCGCTTCACGTCGTCTTCCGTGCGCACGGTGCGCTCGAAACGCGGACCTTCGCCCTGGACGAAGTTCAGGCCGAGGCCCATCGCGTCGGGCACGGTGAGGATGTCGGAGAAGAGAATCGCGGCGTCGAGCGGAAAGCGTTCGAGCGGCTGAAGCGTGACTTCGGTCGCGTAGTCCCGATTCTTCGCGAGGCCGAGAAAACTTCCCGCGCGGCCGCGCGTCGCGTTGTACTCGGGCAGATAGCGTCCTGCCTGGCGCATCAGCCAGATCGGCGTGTAGTCGGTCGGCTGGCGCAGGAGCGCGCGCAGGAAGGTGTCGTTCAGAAGAGTGTGTGCCACGTCGCTCGATGCTGAAGGCAGAGAATCGTCCATTCTACCGGAGCGGCCCGGCGTTTTCGTTGACTGAGCCCGGCAATTCGGGGAGGCTCATGCAGCGCGGCCTATGCCATTCAGCCGGGTGTTCAGAGACCCAAAGGCCTAGTTATCATCGACACGCCTCTACAACTAAAACCAGGAGAATCGATGCAACGCACGTCTGTCAGTCTCGCTGCTTCCGCCCTTGTCATGTCGCTCGCGCTCACGGGCGCCGCGCAGGCTCAAACGATTCAGGCCGGCGCCGTCGCCGGCGCGAAGCCTGCGGCATCGGCGCCCGCCGCCGTGGCGCCCTCGCGGCTCGACGATATCCTCGCGCGCCACACGCTGCGCATCTGCACGACGGGCGACTACAAGCCTTACTCGTTCCTGCGCCCGGACGGACAGTTCGAGGGGATCGACATCGATCTCGCGGACAGCCTCGCGAAGTCGCTCGGCGCGAAGGCGGAGTATGTGAAAACGTCGTGGTCGAACCTGATGAACGATTTCGTCTCCAAGTGCGACATCGCCGTGGGCGGCATCTCGACCACACTGGAGCGACAAAAGCGCGCGTTCTTCACGGCGCCGTACATGGAAGACGGCAAAACGCCCATCGTGCGTTGCGGTGATGTCGACAAATATCAGACCGTCGAGCAGATCGATCAGCCGAACGTGCGGACCATCGTCAATCCGGGCGGCACCAACGAGCGGTTCGCGAAGCAGTTCTTTCCGCACTCGCAGTTGATCGAGTATCCGGACAACGTGACCATCTTCAAGCAGATCCTCGAAGGCAAGGCCGACGTGATGGTCACGGACGCATCCGAAACCCTGCTTCAGCAAAAGCTCAATCCCGGCTTGTGCTCGGTGCATCCGGACAAGCCGTTCCAGTTCGGCGAAAAGGCGTATCTGCTGCCGCGCGGCGACGTGCCGTTTCAGCAGTATGTCGATCAGTGGCTGCATCTCGCCCGGTCGTCGGGCGAGTTTCAGGGCGTGTACGACAAGTGGCTGAAGTAACGCTCAGCGCGCCACGCGCGTGAGTTCGCCCGCGCGTTCGCCGAGCCGGCGCAGCCAGCCGAGTGCCGCGTCGGATTGCGAATGGATGCGCGCAAAGCCGTGCGTCATGTCGCGCCCATCGATCATCTCGACGCGGCCGCCGTTGGCTTCCAGAAAGCGCTTGAGCTCGCAGGCGTCGTCGTAGAGCGGATCGTAGCCCGCCGCGACGACGATCGCGGGCGCCGGCGTGCGCTCGTACGGTTCGGACAGCGGAAACGCGCGCACATCGTGTTCGTGCGGCGCTTCGCCCGACAGAAACTGGGTCCAGTACCACTTCATTTCGTCGTTGGTGAGGCCGGGGCCGTTCGCATTGGCGATGCAACTGGGGCTTTCGAACTGCCGCCGCAGCGCCGGATAGAGCAGCAATTGCAGACCGACGAGGCCAGCCACGCGCTGGTTCGCGCCGCGCGCCGCGACGACGGCCAGATGCGCGCCCGCGCTGTCGCCGCCGACGGCGAGCCGGTCGGTCGCGAAGCCGAGACGCGAGCGATGCTCCGCGAGCCAGATCAGGGCGTCGAGCGCGTCGTCGCACGGCGCGGGAAACGGGTATTCGGGCGCAAGCCGATAGTCGACGCTCACGACAGCGCACTGTGAATCCAGTGCGAGTTGTTCGACGAGACCGTCGTGCGTGTCCAGATCACCGATCACCCAGCCGCCGCCATGGAAGTAGACAATGAGCGGCAACGGGCCGCGGGCTGCTTTCGCCTTGTAGACGCGGGCGGCAAGCGTGCGGCCTTCCAGCGGAATCTCGATGTCTTCGGCAATCACGTCGCTGCCACGTTCGCGGGCGTAAGCTTTGGCAATGTCGCTGAAGCGCTTGCGCACCGTTTGCGCGTCCGCATCCGCCCCCAAAGGAGGAAAGGCTTCGGCACTCGCGCGGTAGTAGCGAAGCAAGGCTGCATCGATGGTCATGCGTGTCTCCATAGCTTTTTGTCAGTGAAATATCGTTAGGAACGGGGTTCTGCGCATCGATTTCATGCGTCCGCGCGTTCGATTTTCGCGGAAAGCTAGAATAATCGCACTAGTCCTTAAAGCGGCATTTATCGGTCGACGGGGACCGAACGCGTAAATCCTCCGAATAACGGACAATATATCCGCGCAAATCAGAAGAATCGCGCGAGAAAATTGCCCGTGAGCCTTATTCCACGGGGGTTACAACCTGAAACACTTTGTTACGGCGACCCGGAATCAATTCGCCCACAATCTGTTGAAACGGTTTCAACACGGATGTATTCGGGCGCGCTGTGCAAAAGCCGCGTGATCCGGTGGCAGACTTTTGGTCGAAGCTCTCTTGTTGGGGGCATCCGTGTTGGGATCGTTCTTCGAGTGCACAAGCATTCGAAACATCCCACGTTTGGTCTCCTCGCGCTAACCCCGTAGCGTGTGGTTTTTAGCGGGCTCCAGGCCCGCTTTTTTTTCGCCTGGACAAACGTTTGCCATGTCTGAAGGTTCAAGGACATGGGCGTTTGGTTCCACGACAAAGGGAGCGCCACGGCGCTCCCTTTGTCATTTCATGCCCCGTGTAGCGTGCGGCTTACGCGGTTTTCGCTTCGGCCAGCTTCAACTCGTCGATCATGCGGGCGCGCATCACGAACTTTTGCGCCTTGCCGGTGACGGTCATGGGCAGTTCGTCGACGAAGCGGATATAGCGCGGGATCTTGTAGTGCGCGATCTGCCCCTGGCAGAACTCGCGGATATCCTCTTCGCTCGCCTGTTCGCCCGGACGCACGACAATCCACGCGCACACTTCCTCGCCGTACTTCTGATCCGGCACGCCGAACACCTGCACGGACTGCACCTTCGGATGACGGAAGAGGAATTCTTCGATTTCGCGCGGATAGATGTTCTCGCCGCCGCGGATCAGCATGTCCTTCAGCCGCCCGACGATGTTGCAGTAACCTTCTGCGTCGAGGGTCGCGAGGTCGCCGGTGTGCATCCAGCCGTCGACGATGGCCTCGCGCGTCTTCGCGTCGTCGTTCCAGTAGCCCTTCATCACCGAGTAGCCGCGCGTGCACAGCTCGCCGGTCTCGCCGACCGGCACGATATTCCCCAGCGGATCGACGATCTTCACCTCCAGATGCGGCTGAATGCGTCCGACGGTCGTCGTGCGCTTGTCGAGGGGATCGGTCGTCGAGCTCTGGAACGATACCGGACTGGTCTCCGTCATCCCGTACGCGATCGTGATCTCGCTCAGGTGCATCGTCGAAACGACACGCTTCATCGTCTCGATCGGACATGGCGAGCCCGCCATGATGCCGGTGCGCAAGCGGCTCAGGTCGTATTTCGAGAAGTCGGGGTGATCGAGTTCGGCAATGAACATCGTCGGCACGCCGTGCAGCGCGGTGCACTTCTCCTCGTGGACCGCGGTGAGCGTCGCGCCCGGGTCGAAGGCTTCGCCAGGAAAGACCATCGCGCAGCCGGTCGAGACGCACGCCAGCACGGCCAGCACCATGCCGAAGCAGTGGTACAGCGGCACGGGAATGCAGAGCGAATCCTGCTCCGTGAGCCGCATCGCCATCGCGATGTAGCGTGCGTTATTGACGATATTCCGATGCGTCAGCGTCGCGCCCTTCGGATTGCCGGTCGTGCCGCTCGTGAACTGGATGTTGATCGCCTCGTCCGAGCCGAACTGCGCTTCGAGCGAATCCAGTTTCGCGGCATCGGCCTGCGCGCGGCCCGTGTGCATCACGTCATTGAAGTTGAGCATGCCGGGCGTCTTGCCCTCGCCCATGCGGATCACGGCGCGCAATTCCGGCAGCTTCGCGGCGTTCAGCGCGTTAGGCGCGGCGTCGGCGAGCTCGGGTGCGAGCGCCTGGAGCATCTCCAGATATTTCGATGACTTGAACTGCTCGGCCGCGATGATCGCCTTGCACCCGACCTTGTTCAGCGCATATTCGAGCTCGGCCAGCCGATACGCCGGATTGATGTTCACCAACACCGCGCCCATGCGCGCGGTGGCGAATTGCGTCAGCAGCCATTCCGCGCGATTCGGCGACCAGATGCCGACGCGGTCGCCCGCCTGGATGCCGAGCGCGAGCAGCCCGCTCGCCAGCACATCGACTTCATTGGCGAACTCGCGCCAGGTCCAGCGGATGTTCTGCTCGCGGAACACGACGGCCGGGCGGTCGGGAAACCGGCTCACTGTTTCGAGAAAAAAGCGCGAAACGGTTGCGTTCGTCAACGGGATGTCGGTCGCGCCGCGAACGTGGGAAATGCCGTCGCGCGGTTCGATCTGCGCGCCGGCTTGCGTCGGTTCAATTGCCATCGATGGTCTCCGCCATGGTGAGTCGCCGCCCGATGAAGGCTAAATGGAGGCCATTGTGCATCGCAAAGACGCGCGCGGGCATTGAGTGTTTCCCCGCAATGCCGATTTGCCACCGGCAACAAAAATCGCGCTGAATCAGACACTTATCGACGAATCAAACGTGACCCACATAACCGATATGCAGTTTTGCGCGCGCGATTTGCCGATTTGGAGCATAAAAAAAGCAGCCCGAAGGCTGCTTTTTTGTTCTGCTGAACGCCGCGCGGCGCGTCACGCTCAGTGCTTCGCGTGTGCCTTGCGCAGACGTTGAATCGCTGCGAGCTGTGCTGTCGCGTAAGCGAGTTCCGCTTGCGCGGTCGCATACTCGAGCTCCGAGGTGTTGTTCTGAATCGCTTCCTCGGCACGCTTCTTCGCCTGCTCCGCTTTCGCTTCGTCGAGATCGGCGCCGCGGATGGCGGTATCGGCGAGTACGGTCACGATGCCCGGCTGGATTTCGAGAATCCCGCCTGCAACGAACACGAACTCTTCCGAGCCGTCTTCCGCCTCGATGCGCACCGCGCCCGGACGAATACGCGTGATGAGCGGCGTGTGGCCGGGCAGAATGCCCAGTTCACCCGCTTCGCCCGGCAGCGCGACGAACTTCGCCTGGCCCGAGAAGATCTGCTCTTCCGCGCTGACGACGTCTACCTTGATGGTTGCCATTTATGTCGACTCCTGGTGAGTGTTGTTCGCGGACGCCAGCCGTAAGACTGACGCCCCAGAGACACACCCGACCTTTACTGGATCTTCTTGGCCTTTTCGAAGGCTTCGTCGATCGTGCCGACCATGTAGAACGCCTGCTCCGGCAGATGATCGCACTCACCTTCGACGATCATCTTGAAGCCGCGGATGGTTTCCTTCAGCGGCACGTACTTGCCCGGCGAACCCGTGAACACTTCCGCGACGTGGAACGGCTGCGACAGGAAACGCTGGATCTTGCGCGCGCGCGCGACCGACAGCTTGTCTTCCGGCGACAGTTCGTCCATGCCCAGAATCGCGATGATGTCGCGCAGTTCCTTGTAGCGCTGCAGCGTTTGCTGCACGCCGCGCGTGATCGAGTAGTGCTCTTCGCCGATCACGTTCGGGTCGATCTGACGCGAGGTCGAATCGAGCGGGTCCACTGCCGGATAGATACCCAGCGAAGCGATGTCACGCGACAACACGACAGTTGCGTCCAGGTGGCCGAAGGTCGTAGCCGGCGACGGGTCGGTCAAGTCATCCGCAGGGACGTACACGGCCTGAACCGACGTGATCGAGCCGGTCTTGGTCGACGTGATGCGCTCTTGCAGCTTGCCCATTTCTTCAGCAAGCGTCGGCTGATAGCCCACTGCCGAAGGCATACGACCGAGCAGTGCGGACACTTCCGTACCTGCCAGCGTGAAACGGTAGATGTTGTCGACGAAGAAGAGAACGTCGAGACCTTCGTCACGGAAGTGCTCGGCCATCGTCAGACCGGTCAGCGCGACGCGCAGACGGTTGCCCGGCGGCTCGTTCATCTGGCCGTACACCAGCGCCACTTTGTCCAGAACGTTCGAGTCCTTCATTTCGTGATAGAAGTCGTTCCCTTCACGGGTACGCTCACCCACACCCGCGAACACGGAATAACCGCCGTGTTCCTTCGCGATGTTGTTGATGAGTTCCATCATGTTCACGGTCTTGCCCACGCCCGCACCGCCGAACAGACCGACCTTGCCGCCCTTTGCGAACGGGCAGATCAGGTCGATAACCTTGATGCCGGTTTCGAGCAGTTCCGTCGACGGCGACAGCTCGTCGAACTTCGGCGCTTGCTGGTGAATCGAGCGCACCGTGGTCGAATCGATCGGGCCCGCTTCGTCGATCGGACGGCCAAGCACGTCCATGATGCGGCCCAGCGTCGGCTTGCCGACCGGCACGCTGATCGGCTTGCCCGTGTTCTTGACCATCGTGCCGCGGCGCAGACCGTCGGATGCACCCAGACAGATGGTGCGCACCACGCCGTCGCCCAGCTGCTGCTGGACTTCGAGCGTCAGTTCGGTGCCTTCCAGAATGAGCGCGTCGTAGATCTTCGGCATGTGCGCACGCGGGAATTCCACGTCGATAACGGCGCCGATGCACTGTACGATCTTGCCTTCTACCAAAGCAGTAGTACTCATCGCATTTCCTTTAGATACTATGTTCTTTCACGCGGTCAGCAAAATCAGACCGCTGCGGCGCCGCCGACGATTTCCGACAGTTCTTTCGTAATCGCGGCCTGGCGGCTCTTGTTGTAGACGAGCTGCAGTTCGTTGATCACGGTCTTCGCATTGTCCGAAGCGGCCTTCATCGCGACCATCCGCGCCGATTGCTCCGACGCCATGTTTTCCGCGACTGCCTGATAGACGAGCGCTTCAACGTAGCGCACGAGCAGCTCGTCCACCACGGTTTGCGCGTCCGGCTCGTAGATGTAATCCCACGAGGTCTTCGGCGTCTCGCCTTCGGCTTGCTTGTCCGCTTCCTTGTGCAGGTCTTCCGCCGACAACGGCAGCAGCTGCTCGATCACCGCTTCCTGCTTCATCGTGTTGATGAAGCGCGTGTACGCCAGGTACACCGCGCTGATCTTGCCTTCCGAGTACAAGTCGAGCTGCACCTTGATCGCGCCGATCAGCTTTTCCAGATGCGGCGTGTCGCCCAGTTGCGTGACTTGCGACACGACACTGGCCTTCAGGCGATTCAGGAACCCGAGACCCTTGCTGCCGATCGCCGACGCCTCGATCTTGACACCGCTCTGATCGAGTTCCTTGATCTTGAGCAGCGACGCACGCAGCACGTTCGTGTTCATGCCGCCGCACAGACCCTTGTCGGTCGTGACGAGGATCAGGCCGGCCGTCTTCACGCCCTTGTTCTCGACCATGAACGGGTGGCGATACTCAGGGTTCGCCTTGCTCATGTGCGATGCGATTGCGCGGACCTTGTCGGCATACGGACGGGCGGAACGCATGCGTTCCTGGGCGCGGCGCATCTTCGATGCGGCGACCATTTCCATCGCTTTCGTGATCTTGCGCGTGTTCTGCACGCTCTTGATCTTGCCGCGAATTTCCTTCATTCCAGCCATTGCTTACTCCTTGATCGAAGCCGCGCGATGCTCAAAGTCATCGCGCGTTGCTCCTCAGTCCCGATCAATAAGCGCCCGACTTCTTGAAGTCCTTCAGCGCGGCATGCAGTGCGCCTTCGTCGTCCTTCGACAAGTCTTTATTGTCTTCGATGCGCTTAATCAGATCGGCGTGGCTGGCCTTCAGGAATTCGCGCAGGCCCTTTTCGAAAGGCAGAACTTGCGAGACTTCGAGATCGTCCAGATAGCCGTTGTTGGCTGCGAACAGCGCAACCGACAGTTCCCACACTTGCAGCGGTTGATACTGCGGCTGCTTCAGCAGTTCCGTAACGCGGCGGCCGCGTTCGAGCTGCTTGCGGGTGGCTTCGTCCAGGTCCGATGCGAACTGCGCGAACGCAGCCAGTTCACGATACTGCGCGAGGTCGGTACGGATACCGCCCGACAGCTTCTTCACGACCTTGGTCTGAGCCGCACCACCGACGCGCGACACCGACACGCCCGCGTTGATCGCGGGACGGATACCGGCGTTGAACAGGTCGGTTTCCAGGAAGATCTGGCCGTCGGTAATCGAGATCACGTTCGTCGGAACGAACGCGGTCACGTCGCCGGCTTGCGTTTCGATGACGGGCAGTGCCGTCAGCGAGCCGCTCTTGCCCTTCACTTCACCGTTCGTGAACTTCTCGACGTAGTCTTCCGAGACGCGAGCCGCACGCTCGAGCAGACGCGAGTGCAGATAGAACACGTCACCCGGGTACGCTTCACGGCCCGGCGGACGGCGCAGCAGCAGCGAAATCTGGCGATACGCCCACGCTTGCTTGGTCAAATCGTCATAGACGATGAGCGCGTCTTGCCCGCGATCGCGGAAGTATTCGCCCATCGTGCAGCCGGCGTACGGCGCGAGGTATTGCATCGCGGCCGATTCCGAAGCCGAAGCCGCCACGACGATGGTATAAGCCATCGCGCCGGTTTCTTCGAGCTTGCGCACCACGTTCATGATCGACGAAGCCTTCTGGCCGATCGCGACGTAGATACAGAAAAGGTCCTTGCCCTTCTGGTTGATGATCGCGTCGACGGCCACCGCGGTCTTGCCGCACTGACGGTCGCCGATGATCAGCTCGCGCTGGCCACGGCCGATCGGCACCATCGAGTCGATCGACTTCAGACCCGTTTGCACCGGCTGCGACACCGACTTACGCCAGATCACGCCCGGCGCGATCTTTTCGATGGCGTCAGTGGCCTTCGCGTTGATCGGGCCCTTGCCGTCGATCGGGTTGCCGAGCGCATCGACCACGCGGCCGATGAGTTCCGGACCAACCGGCACTTCGAGAATGCGGCCCGTCGTCTTGACGATGTCGCCTTCCGAGATGTGCTCGTACTGACCGAGAATAACGGCGCCGACCGAGTCACGTTCGAGGTTCAGCGCGAGGCCGAAGGTGTTGCCCGGGAATTCGAGCATTTCGCCCTGCATCACTTCCGACAGGCCGTGGATACGCACGATACCGTCGGTCACGGAGATCACGGTGCCCTGGTTGCGAACGTCCGCGCTCGCTTCAAGGCCCTGGATCCGGCTCTTGATCAGCTCGCTGATCTCAGAGGGATTGAGTTGCATTATTCGCTCCTGATAGTCAATTCTGTTGCGTGCCAGCTAAGGCGCTTCTTTGGAAGCGTCAGGCGGTCAGAGCCGTCTGCATGCTGGCGAGGCGCGCGCGGACCGAGGTATCGAGCACTTCGTCGCCAACCGTCACGCGAACGCCGCCGATCAGCGAACGATCGACTTCGACGATCGGTTTCAGCTTGCGCTGAAACTTGCGTTCGAGGCTTGCAACGAGGTCGTTCAACTGTTCGCCTTCGAGGGGGAACGCGCTCACGATGTGAGCATCGGCAGCACCTTCACGGGCGTTCTTCAGCTCGTCGAACTGGACGGCGATTTCCGGCAGCAGCGGCAGGCGATGGTTCTCGACCAGCATGCCGACGAAGTTCTTCGCTTGAGGCTGGCTCTGCGCGAGCGGCGAGTTCACTGCGGCGAGCAGGAGATCGACGATTTGCTGACGGCTCACCTTCGGGTTCGAAGCGACCGTTTCCACTTCGGGCAGACGCGCAACCTGTGCCAGCTCCTCGACGAAGGTGGACCAGCCCGCGAGATCGCCGCTTTCGGCCACGCGGAACAGCGCTTCTGCGTAAGGACGAGCGATGGTTGCAAGTTCGGCCATGATCAGAGCTCGGCTTTGAGTTGATTCAGCAGATCGGCGTGAGCCTTCTGATCGACTTCGCGCTTCAGAATCTGCTCGGCGCCTTTCACAGCCAGTGCCGCGACTTCAGCGCGCAGCGTCTCGCGCGCCTTCACGACCTGCTGGTCGGCGTCCGCCTTGGCTTGCGCGACGATGCGCGCGGCTTCGGCCTGGGCGTTCGCCTTGATTTCGTCGGCGACTGCGGCCGCGCGCTTTTCAGCGTCGGCGATGCGTTGCTGGCCGTCGTTGCGCGCTTGCGCGAGTTCCTGGTCCACGCGCTTGTGCGCAGCTTCGAGTTCCGCTTTGCCCTTGTCGGCGGCGGCGAGGCCGTCGGCAATCTTTTTCGAGCGCTCGTCGAGGGCGTTGATCAACGGGGGCCACACGAACTTCATCGTGAACCACGCGAGGATCAGAAACACGACCATTTGCGCAAACAGGGTTGCGTTGAGATTCACGGTGTTTCCTTAAACGTTGCTTGATCGGAGGTGAAACGGTTAAAAGGCGCTCATCGGCTTGTTGAGCTCGATCAGCGCCTCATCCATTCCGTTCAGGCGTCTTTAAAAGTCAGACGCACAGTTCCGAGGAACCTCAGCCTGCGAGCTTCGAGAGCAGCGGGTTCGCGAACGCAAACAGCATTGCCACACCAACGCCGATCAGGAACGCCGCGTCGATCAGACCAGCCAGCAGGAACATCTTGGTCTGCAGCGGGTTCATCAGTTCCGGCTGGCGGGCGCATGCTTCAATGTACTTGCCGCCCATCAGACCGATACCGATACAGGCGCCGATTGCACCCAGGCCGATGATGATGCCGATACCGATGGCGGTCAGACCCTGGATGTTGGCGATGAAAGCTTGCATGATCACTCCTTTGATTTAAAGACTTTGGAACTGGATTTATAAAAAACGAAAACCTGAAAACTGAACGATTCCGGAACGTGCCGTCACGCGTCAGTGTGAGTCATGCGCCTGGCCGATGTACACCAGCGTCAGCATCATGAAAATGAACGCCTGCAACAACACGATCAGAATGTGGAAGATCGCCCAGACCGTGCCCGCGACCACATGGCCGAGGAAGCCGAGAACGGAGGTGTCCGCACCGAACGTCCACATGCTGCCCAGAAGGGCGATCAGCAGGAACAGCAGTTCGCCGGCGTACATGTTGCCGAAGAGCCGCATGCCGAGCGAAACCGTCTTGGCGACGAACTCGATGATGTTCAGCGCGAGGTTCGGAATCCACAGCAGCGGATGCGCGCCGAACGGAGCGGACAGGAGTTCGTGCACGAAGCCGCCTGCGCCCTTGATCTTGAAGTTGTAGTAGATCATCAGCACGAACACGCCGAGCGCGATGCCGATGGTGCCGTTCAGGTCAGCCGTCGGCACGATGCGATGATGCGGCAGGACCTGTTCGAGACCCAGCCAGCCGATGACGCGGCCCGGCAAGTCGACGGGGATGAAGTCGAGCGTGTTCATCAGGGCGACCCAGACGAACACGGTCAGTGCGAGCGGAGCGATGAAGCGGCGGCTGCCGTGGATCATCGACTTCGACTGGTCTTCGACCATTTCGACCAGCATCTCGATGGCGCACTGGAAACGGCCGGGAACACCGGACGTCGCCTTGCGCGCCGCAAGACCGAGAATGAGAATGGTCACGAGACCGCACACGATCGACCAGAACAGCGTGTCGAGATTCCAGACGTGGATGTCGAAGATCGACGTCTGTGTCTGCGTGGAAAGATTCTGCAAGTGGTGCGCAATGTACTCGGACGGATCCAGAGCGTGCGTTCCTTCGCTAGCTGCCATATCGTTAAAGCCACCCAAATTGTCAAAAATCTTTCGCCGCCTGTCGCCGCCGAGCCGCCGCATCGCGTCGCGGCTCCGGTTCGAGAGGCCCGAGTGCGGAATGTGATCCGCACCTGTTCATATCCGATGCTACTTGCAACCCGTGCTGCAGGCACTTACCTGGGACGTCAAGAATCGTCACCGAAGCGCCATTGCAACCCAGTAAGTCTTCAGAGCGACGATGTACGTAACGAGCAAGGGCAGCCACAACGCGCTCTTGTACCAGTACGCGACCGCCACGAACATGGCAATCGTCGCTCCCATCTTGAGCGCCTCGCCGATCATCCAGCTCATGATCGTCTCGGCGCCGCTCTTCGCTTTCAGGCGCGAGGCGAACAAGGCGCTCGGCACCCAGCAGATTGCTCCCCCCAGAAATGCGGACAGCGCAGCATCGCCCGGCGGCTTGTAGAACAGCCACCACAACAGCGTCGCACCCAGGGACAAAACCATTTGCGCTGCCACGACTCTAAAAGGCGTGACACGCGATGGACGACTCACCTCAGGGCCAAACAGCTTCTCTGCCTGATCCCGCGTGAGCGGAACGATATTGTTTTCTTGCGCTTCGGCATCCCACGAGTCGTTCGACGAACCGCGCGGCTGATTTCCGGAGGCGTTCGCCTCGCCGGTTGCGTGAGCGTCCGGCGCTCGATTTTCCTCTCGCACCGTCTTCAAACCTTCAACCAAAAGTCCGGGAAATCACCCTGCGCTTTCGCAGCGCTTTCGAGGTGGCCTAGCTGATAAATCCGGGCGATTGTAAGCGATTGTTGTCGCGGATTCAATAGTTTAGGTGTGTCAAAAGCCAAGCGGACAAACCTTAAAAAACGGTCTCAAAAGTGAGACTTTCCTTGCAATTGCAAGGACATTATCAGTCGATGGAAGAGCTTCCGATCAGCGTCAAACGAGCACCCAACCGATGACTATCGCCACGATCCAGAACGGTATCGACACAATGTGAAATGGCATCCACATGCCCTTTTCGCCCGACAGTCTGACCGCGATCAGATTGGCCAGCGAGCCGATCGCCACGCCGAAGCCGCCGACGCTCACGCCAAAAGCGAGCGCGCGCCAATCCTTGGAGAACTCCGCGAGAACGATGGCGGCGGGTACATTGCTGATCGCCTGCGAAAGCACGGCGCCGGCCGCGTACGCGCGCACCGGCGTTCCGATACCGAGATGCGCGATCGCCGCGTGAATCGACGGTAACGCGGCCGCGCTACGCAGCACGATGAACATCAACACGAAGATGAGCAACAACAGCCAGTCGATCCGAAACACGACTTCGCGACGCCACAGCAGAAAGACGATCGCGAGCGCGGCGAGCGCGGGGCCGGCGTGATGCGCGTCGGCGAGAGCGACGAACGCGGCGAACGCAAGCACGCTGACGCCGCACAGCACGCGATCGACGCGATGTTCTTCGACATCGCCGGACAGATCGAGCGGTTCGGCGCGGAACATCGCGAAGGTGACGACGCCGAGCAGCGCCATCAACGCCGCGCACAGCGGCAGCAGCGCCCATACGAACGCCGGAAAGCCGACGCCGCTCGTCTGCCATAGAAAGAGGTTCTGCGGGTTGCCTAGCGGCGTGAGGACCGATCCTGCATTGACCGCCAGTGCGATCACGATGACGAGCCGCTTGATCGGCAGCGGCGCGAGTTTGTGCAGCGACAACGCGAGCGGCACGACGGCGAAGAGCGCGACATCATTGGTCAGTACCGTCGACAGACCCGCTGCCAGCGCGACGAGCAGCAGCGCGAGGGTTCGCTCGCCGTGAATGTGATGCACGAGCCGATGCGCCGCCCACATCAGGAATCCTGACAATTCGATCGCCTTGGTCAAGATCAGGAGACCGGCGAGCGTGAGCACCGTCTGCCAGTCGACGAGACCAGGCAGCGACGTGAGCGGGCGCGGATGCGCGATCTGCAGCGCGATCAGCGCGACGACGAGTATCGACAGAACCGGCTCTTTCGAGACGGCTCGCCAGATACGCGCGAAGAAATCGGACCGCGGGCGGTCGGCGTTGTATTCGGACAAGTGGCGCGCGAAATCAGGCTGTGGGCGTGGTGGTTTCGATGCTGCCGCGCAGCTTCGTCAGGATGCCTTCGAGCGAGTCGAGATTGCCGAAGTCGATCGTGACCTTGCCACGCCCTCTTCCACCCAGCTTGATCTTCACATTCGCGGACAGCAGATCGGACAGCTCTTCTTCCAGACGGCGCGTATCACGTCCGCCATCGTTCGCGGCGCGCGCTTTTGTCGCAGGCGCTTCTTTGGTCGTCGCGGCGACGAGGCGTTCGGTTTCACGCACCGACAGACGGCGGTTCACGACATGATTGGCGAGCTGGATCTGCGTGGCGGCGTCGACTGCGAGCAGCGCGCGCGCGTGACCCATGTCGAGGTCGCCGGCGAGCAGCATCGTCTGCACGGGCGTCGCGAGGTTCAACAGGCGCAGCAGATTCGACACCGCGCTGCGCGACCGACCGACCGACTCGGCGGCCTGTTCGTGCGTGAAGCGGAATTCGTCGAGCAGACGCTGGATGCCCTGCGCCTCTTCCAGCGGGTTCAGGTCCTCGCGCTGAATGTTCTCGATCAGGGCCATCGCAGCGGCCGCCTGATCTGGCACGTTTTTTACCAGAACCGGAACTTCATCGAGACCGGCCATGCGCGCGGCGCGAAAACGTCGCTCGCCCGCGATGATTTCGTAGTGATCGTCGCCGACCGAGCGCACGAGAATGGGTTGCATCAGCCCTTGCGCGCGAATGCTCGCGGCGAGCTCCTGCAGCGCGCCCTCGTCCATCCGGGTACGCGGCTGATACTTGCCGGCCTGCAGCTTGTCGAGCGGCAGCACCGTGGGCATGCCTTCGCCGCGCACGGCTTCCGTGATGTCGACGCTGCCGCCGAGCAATGCATCCAGGCCACGGCCCAACCCCTTCTTCTTCATCACAGCGCTCATTTCGGTTCCTCCGTCGGCGTTCTCTGCCGCATCGAGTGGGTTTGCTTAGTTGACGACGTCGAGCGCGCGCACGCGCTCGATCATTTCCGTGCCGAACTGGATATACGCCTGCGCGCCGCGCGAAGACTTGTCGAACACGACGCCCGGTAGCCCGTAGCTCGGCGCTTCGGCGAGGCGCACATTTCGCGGGATCACGACGTCGAACAATTTGCTGCCAAAGTGTTCCTTCAATTGATCCGACACTTGCTGCTGCAACGTAATTCGAGGATCGAACATTACGCGCAGAAGGCCGATGACCTTCAGATCGCGATTCAGATTCGCGTGGACCTGCTTGATGGTATTGACAAGATCGGACAGCCCTTCCAGCGCGAAGTACTCGCACTGCATCGGAATCACGACGCCGTGGGCTGCGCACAGCGCATTCAGCGTCAGCAAGGAAAGCGCCGGAGGGCAATCGATCAGCACAAAGTCATAGTCATCGACTACTTCGGCAATCGCGACACGCAGAATACGTTCGCGATTCTCCATATCCACGAGTTCGACTTCGGCGCCCGCCAGTTCGCGATTGGCCGGCAGCACGTCGTAATTGACGGCGGGTGGACGCACACGCGCCTCACGAAGCGTGACGCCATCGACCAGCACTTCATATACGGTGTTCTCGCACGCTGCCTTGTCGATGCCGCTGCCCATTGTCGCGTTGCCCTGCGGATCGAGGTCGATCAGCAGCACGCGCTGATCGAGTCCTGCGAGGCTTGCCGCGAGATTGACCGCTGTCGTGGTCTTTCCAACGCCGCCCTTCTGATTTGCGACGCAGAAGATTTTTGCCATCGTTTAGAGTCCTCGTTTCTTCGCTGTCAGAAGATCAGCGTGGCTGGAATGCCGAATGGAACCGCACGGCGGACCGTTATTCTGGCTCGACGGCAATCTCGACCAGATGCCGCTCCGCATCGAGCATCGGAACGATCAGGCGCTCGATACCGAGCACCGTGGCGCCTGCCGGGAGACGCGTGGCTTCGGCATCGGGCCTCACACCCTTCATTGCCAGAATCCGCCCATCATCGGCTACCAGATGACGCGAAAGTGTAACGAAATCGGAGAGCTCTGCGAATGCGCGCGACACGATTACGTCAAATTTTTCCGGCACTTCGATACCCGGACGTAAACTTTCGACGCGCCCCGTCACAACCGACAGATTGCTCAGACCTAACTGCACCTTCACTTGCGACTGAAATGCCGTTTTCTTGTGAACGATGTCGTTCAACGTGACACGCAATTCCGGCAAGGCGATCGCCAGCACGATACCAGGCAAACCGCCACCCGAACCAACGTCAAGCACTGCCGCAGGTTTACGCGCCGACACAGCCGGCACGATGGCAAGCGAGTCCAGGATGTGCTGGATCATCATCTGCTGCGGATCGCGGATCGCCGTCAAGTTATACACGGCATTCCACTTTCCGAGCAGCGCGACGTAATCGAGCAGTGTCTGTTTTTGCGATGACGACAGCGCAAGGCCGAGTGCGGCGACGCCCTTATCGAGCGTCGTCGCCAAGGTTAGATTGCCTTCCGTCATTGAACCGCCGTCGGGTTAGCGGATGCGGAATCGTCGCTGGCCGAATTGCGGCCACGACGGCCAGCGCCGCGCTTCAGATGAACCATCAACAGCGATATTGCAGCCGGAGTGATGCCGGAGATGCGCGACGCCTGCCCGATCGTCTCTGGGCGGTGCTGCAACAGCTTTTGACGCGCTTCGAAGGACAAGCCACGGACATCGTTATAGTCGAGGCCTTCGGGCAAGCGCGTATTCTCCTGCGCGCCGTTGCGGACGATTTCGTCGGCTTGGCGATCGATATAGCCCTGATACTTCACGCCGATTTCGATCTGTTCCTTGATCTGGGCGGCGAGCACCGGGTCTTCGGCAAGCGCCGCTTCGGGACCACATGTGCCATCGCGGAGCGCGCAGACACCGTCATAGGAAACGCCCGGGCGGCGCAGAAGATCCGCCAGGCTATATTCGTGATCGATCGGCTTGCCCAACAAGGCGGTGGCCTCCTCCGCTGACAATGTCTTCGGATTAACCCACGTCGAACGAAGCCGCTGTGTTTCACGTGAAACAGCGTCGCGTTTGCGGCTGAATGCATCCCAGCGGATGTCGCCGACAACACCCAGCTCGCGCCCAATTTCGGTAAGACGCATGTCCGCGTTGTCCTCACGCAGCGAGAGACGATATTCGGCGCGGCTGGTGAACATCCGATACGGCTCCGAGACGCCACGCGTGACGAGATCGTCGACGAGAACGCCCAGATAAGCCTGATCGCGACGCGGAGACCACGCCTCTTTCCCCTGCACTTGCAGTCCGGCATTGATGCCCGCGAGCAAGCCCTGCGCGGCAGCTTCTTCGTACCCTGTCGTGCCATTGATCTGTCCGGCGAAGAACAAGCCCCCGATGGCCTTGGTTTCCAGCGAAGCCTTCAGCGCGCGTGGATCGAAATAATCGTATTCGATCGCATAGCCAGGACGCAGGATGTGCGCGTGTTCCAGTCCGCGCATCGACCGGACGAGATTGAGCTGGACATCGAACGGCAGGCTGGTCGAAATACCATTCGGATAGAACTCGTTCGTCGTCAGCCCTTCCGGTTCCAGGAAGATCTGGTGCGCGTCTTTCGAAGCAAAACGATGAATCTTGTCCTCGATCGACGGGCAATAGCGCGGTCCGACGCCTTCGATGACGCCCGTATACATCGGCGAGCGGTCCAGACCGGAGCGGATTATGTCGTGCGTTTGCGAGTTCGTATGTGTGACCCAGCACGGCATCTGCTGCGGATGCTGCTCCACTCGTCCGAGAAACGAAAACACCGGAATCGGATCGAGGTCACCAGGCTGCTCTTCGAGTTTCGAAAAATCGATCGTACGACCGTCGATACGCGGCGGCGTGCCGGTCTTGAGCCGGCCTTGCGGGAGCTTCAACTCCTTCAAGCGTGCCGACAAGGAAACCGCTGCCGGATCGCCCGCGCGTCCACCGACATAATTGTTCAACCCGACGTGAATCTTCCCATCGAGGAAGGTGCCGGCCGTCAGCACCACGGCTCGGGAGCGGAAACGCAGGCCAACCTGCGTCACTGCGCCGACCACGCGATCGCCCTCGACCATGAGATCGTCGACGGCCTGCTGAAAGAGCCACAAATTCGCCTGATTTTCGAGCCGATGACGGATCGCCTGCTTGTAGAGGAGACGATCAGCCTGGGCGCGCGTCGCCCGCACCGCCGGCCCTTTCGACGAGTTGAGGATGCGAAACTGGATGCCCGATTCGTCCGTCGCGGCAGCCATGGCGCCGCCGAGCGCGTCGACTTCCTTGACGAGATGGCCTTTGCCAATCCCACCGATCGACGGATTGCAGCTCATTTGGCCCAACGTCTCGATGTTGTGGGTCAAAAGTAGCGTTTTGCAGCCCATGCGCGCCGAAGCGAGCGCGGCCTCAGTGCCTGCGTGACCGCCGCCAACGACGATCACATCAAATTCTGTGGGATAAAGCATCGGAGATCTCGTGTACGAACGACACGAACCTGAAGAAGGAATAGCTTTGAATTATAACGGCTTCCTTCCTGCCTCGATTCGATCGACCGTCCACAGGCGAAAAAAATGGCGTGTTTCACGTGAAACACGCCATCTCCGGGCACTACGTGTGTCGCGTTTAGGCGACTTTTTTCGTTAGACCAAGGTAAGTTTCGATGACTTGCGGATCGTGTTGAAGAACGTCGGCCTTTCCTTCAAGAGCGAATTCACCGGTCTCGAGCACGTAACCATAGTCAGAAATCTGCAGCGCGGCCCGCGCGTTTTGCTCGATCAACAGGGTCGCGACACCCGTTTGACGCAGCGCGCTGATGATATGGAAGATCTCCTTAACGATCAGCGGCGCGAGACCAAGGCTCGGCTCGTCCAACATAAGCAGCTGAGGCTTTCCCATCAAAGCGCGCCCGACGGCAAGCATCTGGCGCTCCCCGCCCGACAGTGTTCCTGCCGCCTGTTTCCGCCGTTCCTTCAAACGAGGGAACAGCTCGAAGACGTGCTCGAGTTGGTCAAGATAGTTACGCTCTCCAGCCCGCTTGCGCCGATATGCACCGAGCACGAGATTGTCTTCCACAGCCATCGTGGCGAACAATTCGCGTTTTTCGGGCACGAGGCACATGCCACGAGCGACACGGCGCTCGATCGGCAAGACCGACACCTCTTCGCCGAGGTAGCGCACGCTGCCTTTCGAATGACCCGTTTGCGGCAACGCGCCCATGATCGCGTTGAGAAGCGTCGATTTGCCGGCACCATTCGGCCCGATCACGGAGACGATCTGCCCCGGTCCGACCGTGAGCTTGCCGCCGTGCAACGCTTCTACCTTGCCGTAGCGCACGGACAAGCCATCCACCTGCAGGATCGCGTTTTCCACTGCGTTCGATTCCTTTGCCATCATTCCACCCCGCCCAGGTACGCTTCGAGCACCGCCGGATCTTTCTGCACGTCCTTCGGCAGACCTTCCGCTATCTTCGTGCCGAACTCCATTACCACGAGTCGATCCGTCAGATTCATCACGAAGTCCATGTCGTGTTCGACCAGAAGAATGCTCATGCCTTCGGCGCGCAGTTTTCGCAGCAACTCGGCGAGTTGCAGTTTCTCCTGATAACGCAAACCTGCAGCTGGTTCGTCCAGCAGCAGCAGCGTCGGATCGCAGCAGAGCGCCCGCGCGATTTCGAGGATCCGCTGCTGACCGAGCGCGAGACTGCCCGCTTCACTGTAAATATGTTTCTCCAACCCGACTCGCGCGATCTGCTTCGCGGCCTCGGCCATCAGTCGCGCCTCCTCTGCCGCATTCAAGCGCACGACGCTGCGCCACACACCTGTATTGCCACGCAAGTGCGCGCCGATCGCGACGTTCTCCAGAACGGTCATCCCTGGCAGCATCTTGACGTGCTGGAACGTCCGTCCGATGCCGCGCTTGACGATTTCACGTGAAGTGAGTTTCTCGATCCGTTCGCCGTGGAAACTGATCGCGCCGCTGGTCGCCTGAAGCACGCCGGTGACGAGATTGAAGGTCGTGGATTTGCCTGCGCCATTCGGTCCGATCAAACCGATGATTTCGCCCGCCTTCACTTCGAAGCTGACATCGTTGACCGCGACCAGCCCGCCGAACTGCTTGCGCGCCTTCTCGACCACGAGCAATCGCTCTCCCGCCGCCGGTTTGCTGCGCTGCGGCAATGCATCGCCGTGATCGGGTACGTGAGCGCGCGGTCCGCGTGGAAACACCCGTGCGACGAAAGGCCAGACACCCTGCCGCGCGTATTGCAGCAACAACACCATCACAACGCCAAAGACGATGATCTCAAAATTGCCGTTCGCCCCGAGCAGCTTGGGCAGCAGCGTCTGAAGGTAGTCCTGCAGAACGGTGAGGATCGTCGCGCCGAGAATCGCACCCCAGACATGCGAGACGCCACCGACCACCGCCATGAACAGGAACTCGATGCCGTGATTCAACCCGAACGGCGTCGGGTTCACGGCGCGCTGCAAGTGGGCGTACAGGAAGCCCGATACGGCCGCCAGAACCGCCGCGTAGATGAAGATCACCACGCGCATCCAGGCGGTGTTGACGCCCATCGCTTCGGCCATGGTGCCACCGCCGCGCAGCGCGCGAATCGCACGGCCGGGCCGGCTATTAAGCAAATTCTGAACAGAGATCACCGCGAGCAGCACGACGACCCAGATCAGGTAGTAGATGCTGCGGCCCGACTCCAGTTGCCGTCCGAACAGATTCAGCACGGGAATGCCGTTGATGCCGTCGTACTTGCCGAGCAGTTCCATATTGCCGAACAGATAGAACAACGACAGCCCCCACGCAATCGTTCCGAGCGGCAGAAAATGCCCGGAGAGGCGCATCGTGATAAGGCCGAGCAGCAGCGCGATGAACGCCGTCAGCACCACGCCCGCGATCAACGCCAGCCACGGCGACACGCCATAGCGCGTCGTCAGGAAGGCCGTCGCATACGCGCCCACGCCGACGAACGCGGCCTGTCCGAAGCTCGTCATCCCGCCGATGCCCGTCAGCAGCACCAGCCCGATCGCGACGATCGAATACAGCCCGATGTAGTTCAGCAGCGTGATCCAGTACTCGGGCACGGCGACCGGCCCCGGCAGGACCGGCAGCGCGAAGACGATCAACAAAAAGATCCAAAAAGAACGGAATTTCATCGGCTTACTCCTCGTCTTCATCCGAATGCGGGCTCGCCAGGCTTCGCCACAGCAGGACCGGAATAATCAAAGTGAAGACGATCACCTCCTTGTACGCGCTCGCCCAGAACGACGAATACGATTCGAGCAGCCCCACGAGCAGCGAACCCGCCGCCGCGAGCGGATAGCTCACCAGACCGCCCACGATGGCGCCCACGAAGCCCTTCAGACCGATCAGGAAGCCCGAGTCGTAGTAGATCGTGGTAATCGGCGCGACGAGCACGCCGCACAGCGCGCCGAGGCCCGCCGCGAGCGTGAACGCGAGGCGCCCTGCCTGCGTCGTGCCGATGCCCACCAGCCGAGCGCCAAGCCGGTTCACCGAAGTCGCGCGCAGCGCCTTGCCGGAAATCGTGCGGTCGAAATAGAAGTACAGCGCGACGATCAGCACCACGGCCGTCCCGACGACCCACAGGCTCTGCCCGGAGACCGACACGCTGCCGAGATTGAACGTGGCGTCGGAGAACGCGGTCGTGCGCGAGCCTTCCGCGCCGAACATGACGAGGCCGAGCCCCACCATCGCGAAGTGCACCGCCACCGCGACGATCAGCAGCAACAGCGTGCTCGCCTCCGCGATCGGTTCATACGCGAGCCGGTAGACGAACGGTCCCATCGGCACGACGATCAGGAGCGTCAGCGCGATCTGCGCGATCATCGGCAACGGCTGCGCAAAGGCGGCCTGCGTGATGCCCCAGACCGCCACGGGAAACAGCACATACTTGCCCGCAAGTACGGCGAGCAAACGGCCGATCTGGTGATATCGCGCAGGATGCCTGACGATCCCGGCGACTTCGGCGACGAAGCAGCCAATGCCCATCGCGATGAGCAAATAGCAGGTGGCGGGCAGCTTCTGCGTCTGCAGCGCCGCCAGCGTGAGCGCGCCATACGCGACGAACTCCCCCTGCGGAATGAAAATGACGCGTGTCACGGAGAAAACGAGCACCAGAGCAAGCGCGAGCAACGCGTAGATCGCACCCGTGGTGATCCCGTCCTGCGCGAGGATCGCCGCAATCGATAAGTCCATACTTCCTCTTCGGAGCTGCTTCCGAAACAGGCGGTTAAAAGAACCGCCGCCGGAACATGTTCAAAGCGGCGCGCCGTTGCCGGTGCGCCGCCCGTTCATCCTGAAATTAAGAAACACGAACGCGCCATGAAGCGCGCCCGGTCGAGCTCAGTCGTTCAGCAACTTCCACTTGCCGTCGACGATCTGCACCATCACACGCGCGCGGTTGTCGAAGCCGTTGTGATCGGTCGGCGTGGTGTTCATGATGCCGTGCGACACCGGCAGGTCCTTCAGGTTTTCCAGCGCCGCGCGCAGCGCTTCGCGGAATTCCGGCGTGCCCGGCTGACCTTTCTTCAACGCCTCGGGAATCGCGCGCTGAAGCATCTGGCCCGCGTCCCACGCGTGACCGCCGAAGGTCGACAGCGAGCCCGCGCCGTACGCCTTCTCATACGCGTCCTTGTAGGCCGCCGACGACTTCTTCACCGGATTGCTGTCCGGCAATTGCTCGGTCACGAGCACCGGCCCGGCGGGCAGGATCTCGCCTTCGCAATCCTTGCCGCACACGCGCAGGAAGTCGTTATTGGCGACGCCATGCGTCTGATAGACCTTGCCCTTGTAGCCGCGCTCCTTCAGCGCCTTCGCCGGCAGCGCGGACGGCGTGCCCGCGCCCGCGATCAGCACCGCGTCGGGGTTCGCGCCCATCGTCTTCAGCACCTGGCCGGTCACGGAGGTGTCGGTGCGGTTGAAGCGTTCGTTCGTGACGATCTTCAGCTTGTGCGCCGCCGCTGCCGTGTTGAACACGTTGTACCAGCCGTCGCCGTAGGCATCCGCGAAGCCGATGAAGCCCACCGTCGTCACGCCGTGCTTCTCCATGTAGCTCGCGATCGCATCGGCCATCAAGGCGTCGTTCTGCGGCGTCTTGAATACCCATGCCTTCTTCGCGTCCATCGGCGAGATGATTGCGGCCGACGCGGCCATCGAGATCATCGGCGTCTTGCCGGTGGCGGCCGGGTCGATCATCGCGAGCGAATTCGGCGTTACCGTGGAACCGACGATCGCATCGACGTGATCTTCATCAATCAGCTTGCGCGTGTTCTGCACGGCGCGGCTCGTGTCGGAACCGTCATCGAGCACGATCCATTCGACCGACTTCCCGCCGATCTCCTTCGGCAACAACGCGACGGTGTTTTTCTCGGGAATCCCGAGCGATGCAGCCGGGCCCGTCGCCGAGAGCGTCACGCCGATTTTCACCTGGGCGAACGCCGCGCCCGCGCCTGCGAGCACGCTGCCCGCGATGGCGAGCGCAATGCCCGTCTTGATCCATGCCTTCTTCGTTTTCATTGTTCGTCTCCAAACGCGCACACTGGCGGTGCTTGCTGCGAGTTGTTATCGATGCCGCTTTCTGGGCTAACCAAAGAGCCGCCCCAATCTATTTACCGCGTTACTGCGTGCCAAGGCGAGTTTTCCCTGACCGTTGCGCCGCTGCATGCGAGGCTTTGCGCCCTCTTCTTTCGCCGCGGCTTTTCACTGCCCAGCGCAGAAAAAAAGGCGCGTTGTGTAGCTAACGCGCCTTTTTCTCCGGATCAGTCCATATGCGATTCTCGTCAGTTGCCCGAGAGCTTCCACTTGCCGCCGACGATCTCCACCATCACGCGTGCGCGCTGGTCCAGTCCGGAGTGATCGTTGGGGCTCATGTTGAAGATGCCGTGTGAAGCAGGCAGGTTCTTCGTCTCTTCGATGGCCGCGCGCAACGCTTCGCGGAACGCCGGCGTGCCGGGCTGGCCCTTCTTCAGCGCGACGGGAATCGCGCGCTGCAGAATGAGGCCTGCGTCCCACGCGTGGCCGCCGAACGTCGACACCGAACCCGCGCCATACGCGCCTTCATAGGCCTTCTTGTATGTGAGCGCGGCCTGCTTGACGGGATTGCTGTCGGGCAACTGCTCCGCGACGAGCAGCGGGCCCGCCGGCAGGAACGTGCCTTCACAATCCTTGCCGCATACGCGCAGGAAATCGTTATTGGCGACGCCGTGCGTCTGATAGATCTTGCCCTTGTAGCCGCGCTCCTTGAGCGTCTTCTGCGGCAGCGCGGCCGGCGTGCCCGCGCCCGCGATCAGCACCGCGTCCGCGTTCTGCGACATCATCTTGAGCACTTGCCCCGTCACCGACGCATCGTTGCGCGCGAAGCGCTCGTTCGCGACGACCTTCAGCTTCGCGAGATCGGCCGCCTTGGAAAACTCCTTGAACCAGCTTTCGCCGTAGGCATCGGAAAAGCCGATGAACGCCACCGTCTTCACGCCGTGATTCGACATGTGCTGCGCGATCGCGGTGGCCATCAGGATGTCGTTCTGCGGCGTCTTGAAGACCCACGCCTTTTTCGCATCCATCGGCTCGACGATGCTCGCGGCCGCGGCCATCGAAATCATCGGCGTGTGCGTTTCAGCGGCGATGTCGGTCATCGCGAGCGAATTGGGCACGACCGTGGAACCGACGAGCGCATCGACGTGATCCTCGCTCGTCAGCTTGCGCGCGTTCTTCACCGCCTGGGTGGAATCGGTGGCGTCGTCGAGGACGATGTATTCCACCTTCTGCCCTGCGACTTCCTTCGGCAGGAGCGCGACCGTGTTCTTTTCCGGAATGCCGAGCGAAGCCGCCGGACCGGTCGCCGAGACCGTCACGCCGATTTTCACGTCCGCCAAAACCTGATTGCTGAATACCGCCGAGAAACTGATGGACATTGCCGCGACGGTCATTGCGACCGTCTTGCCGCGTAAAGCCAACTTCATTGATTTGCGCCCCGTAAATCGTGTTTTGCGTGAAGAACCGCCTGCCGATATGCCCGAATTTAGCGCCCGCTTCGAATCGCCGACCAGCGGGTCGGGAAATGCAGTTTAGCGGACGAAAGCGCCGTGCAGCAAGCGATTTGAAGGGTTTCCGCTGCGCTTTGGCATCGTTTTTTCAGCGCATTTGCAACGCGGCAGCGCAAGGCGGAAAACCTCGGGAAAACCCCCGCTTAAAATCACCCGGCGGGATTATTCGTATTATCGACGGGCAAATAAAAAAGCGCTGTTGGACTCATCCAACAGCGCTTTTCGGTCGGGCACTTTGTGCCTCATGTCTCCTCGTTCTCCACCTCAAAAATCTGGGTGCAACAGAACTAGGACGCATGTTAAAGAACGCAACACTGCACGACAACCTAGCATTTACCCTAGTGGTGCACAAAAGCACCTCATCGGGGCGTATTTCTTGCAATACAGCGTGCTTCTCGCAATTGCACTATTGGTTCGGATCGCGAACCAAATACCTTCATCCTTGCAGCGGCCGAACCCGCGCGACGATCTCCCCGACGATCCCGCGGCGGAACGCCAGCACGCACGCGATGAAGATGACACCTGTCACGATCGTCACCGATTCGCCGAGCGAGTTGAACCACGCCACGCCCGTGATGCGCGCGATGCCGCTGCCGATATCCCCGAGCCGGTCCTCCAGCGCGACGATGATCGCCGCGCCGAGCAGCGGCCCGAACATCGTGCTCATGCCGCCGACGAGCGTCATCAGCACGACGAGGCCGGACATGGTCCAGTAGGCGTCGCCGAGCGTTTCGAAGCCGAGCACGACCGTCTTGAGCGAACCGGCGAAACCGGCCAGCCCCGCCGACAGCACGAACGCGAGCAGCTTGTAGCGCGAGGTGTCGTAGCCGAGCGAAATCGCGCGCGGCTCGTTTTCCTTGATCGCGATCAGCACTTGCCCGAACGGCGAATGTACGATCCGCACGATCAGCGCGAACGCGAACAGCATCACGACGAGCACGACGTAATAGAGCGTGATGTCGTTGCCGAGATCCACGACGTTGAAGAGCTTGCCGCGCGGCACACCTTGCAGACCGTCCTCGCCGTGCGTGAACGGCGCCTGCAGAAAGACGAAGTACACCATTTGCGCGAGGGCGAGCGTGACCATCGCGAAGTAGATGCCCTGACGCCGGATCGCCAGCAGGCCGGCGACGAGCCCGAGCAGCGTCGCCGCCGCCGTGCCCGCGATCACGCCGAGTTCCGGCGTGAAGTTGAGCGACTGGATGGCGTAGCCCGTGACATAACCCGCCGTCGCGAGGAACATCGCGTGCCCGAACGACAGCAGCCCCGTATAGCCGATCAGCAAGTTGAACGCCGCCGCGAACAGCGCGAAACACAGCACCTTCGCCATGAACAACGGATACACGCCGACGAACGGCGCCAGGGCCAAGCCGATCAGCAACAGGGCGTAGAGCGCTTTTCTCTGCATCATTTTTCCTTGCCGAAGAGTCCTGCCGGGCGAATCATCAACACGATCGCCATGATGACGAAGACGACCGTCGCGGACGCTTCCGGATAGAACACGCGCGTGAAGCCCTCGATCACGCCGAGCAGCAGGCCGGTGAGAATCGAACCCATGATCGAACCCATGCCGCCGATCACGACGACCGCGAACACGGTGATGATCATCGACTGGCCCATCAGCGGCGAGACCTGAATGACCGGCGCGGCCAGCACGCCCGCGAACGCCGCGAGCGCGACGCCGAAGCCGTAGGTGAGCGTGATCATCATCGGCACGTTGATGCCGAACGCCTCGACGAGCTTCGGGTTCTCCGTGCCCGCGCGCAGATACGCGCCGATACGCGTCTTCTCGATCACGAACCACGTCGCGAAACACACCGCGAGCGATGCGACGACCACCCACGCGCGATAGTTCGGCAGGAACATGAAGCCGAGATTGGTCGCGCCCGACAGCAGCGACGGCACGTCATAGGGCTGGCCCGACGAACCGTAGATGGAGCGGAACACGCCTTCGACCACGAGCGTGAGGCCGAAGGTGAGCAAGAGCCCGTAGAGATGGTCGAGCTTGTAGAGCCAGCGCAGCATCGAGCGCTCGACGAGCACGCCGAACAGCCCGACGATGAGCGGCGCGAGCACGAGCATCGCCCAGTATGGAATGTTGAGATACGAGTAGCCCATCCACGCGAGCATCGCGCCCAGCATGAAGAGCGCGCCGTGCGCGAAGTTGATGACGTTGAGCAGGCCGAAGATCACCGCGAGCCCGAGGCTCAGGATCGCGTAGAACGAGCCGTTCACCAGCCCAAGCAGCAGCTGGCTCATCATTGCGGCGAGTGGAATGCCGAATATTTCCATTGAACCTGCCGTCAGAAACGTGTTGACGCGGGTGCGACGGCGAAGCGGCCCTTTCGGCCGCCCGCCGCGCGAACGCGCTAAAGCACTACCGAACGCTTACTTCCAGAGCTTGCAGCGCGACTCCGCCTTCGTGCCGAACGCCTGATCGCCAGGAATCGTCGCGGTGATCTTGTAGTAGTCCCACGGCTCCTTCGATTCCGACGGCTTCTTCACTTCCATCAGGTACATGTCGTGGATCATCGCGCCGTCTTCGCGGATCGTGCCCTTCGCGTAGAAGTCGTCGATCTTGGTCTTGCGAAGCTGCGCCATCACCTTGTCGCTGTCGGTCGTGCCGGCTGCCTGCACGGCCTTCAGGTACGTCGTCACGGCGGAGTAGTCCGCTGCCTGCAGGCTCGACGGCATCTTCTTCATCTTGCCGAAGTAACGCTGTGCCCACTTGCGCGTGGTTTCATCCTTGTTCCAGTACCAGCTGTCCGTCGCGACGAGGCCTTGCGTCGTCTCCAGTCCGAGGCTGTGGATATCGTTGATGAAGATGAGCAGCGCGGCGATCTTCATCGACTTGGTGATGCCGAATTCCTTCGCGGCCTTGATCGAGTTGATCGTGTCGCCGCCCGCGTTCGCGAGGCCGAGCACCTGTGCCTTCGATCCCTGCGCCTGCAACAGGAACGACGAGAAGTCCGACGCGGACAGCGGATGGCGCACCTCGCCCAGCACCTGGCCGCCGTTGGCCTTCACGACATCCGATGTGTTCTTTTCCAGCGCCTTGCCGAACGCATAGTCGGCGGTCAGGAAGTACCACGTCTTGCCGCCCTGCTTGGTCACCGCGGAACCGGTGCCCTTCGCGAGCGCCATCGTGTCGTACGCGTAGTGGACCGTGTACGGCGAGCATTGCTCGTTGGTCAGGTTGTCCGCGCCCGCGCCGATGTTGATATACGGGGTCTTCTTTTCCGCCGCGACTTGCGCGGTGGACAGCGCCGTCGCCGAGTTCGTGCCGCCGATGATCACGTTTACGCCATCGCGGTCGATCCATTCGCGTGCGCGCGATGCGGCGATGTCGGCCTTGTTCTGGTGATCCGCGTAGACGAGTTCGATCGGCTTGCCGTTGACCTTGCCGCCGAAATCTGCGATCGCCATGCGAATGGCTTCGAGGCCGCCGGGGCCGTCGATATCGGCATACAGGCCCGACAGATCGGTGACGAAACCGATCTTCACGCTATTGCCGTCGGCGGCGCTGGCGCTCGTGCTCATCACCGCCACACTCGCCGCCGCAGCCGCAAAGCACAGAGTAGAGAGGCGCGCGAGGGTCTTCTTTTTCATTCCAGTCTCCATGAGTTTTGATTCGATGCGTGTTACTGGTGTTGCCCTGCTGATGTCCTGCGATGTGCTGCGCTGAAGAGAACTACACCCCGAGCAATTCGTGCAGCACTGGCATCTTCGCTTCGAGTTCCCCCGCGCCGAAATGCTCGACGATGTTTCCGTGCTCCATCACGTAAAAGCGGTCCGCGAGCGGCGCCGCGAAACGAAAATTCTGTTCGACCATGACGATGGTGTAACCGCGCGACTTCAGCATGAGAATCATGCGCGCGAGTGTCTGCACGATGACCGGCGCGAGACCTTCCGAGATTTCATCGAGCAGAAGCAGATTCGCGCCCGTGCGCAGAATGCGCGCGACAGCCAGCATCTGCTGCTCGCCGCCCGAAAGACGCGTGCCCTGGCTGGCGCGGCGCTCCTTCAGGTTCGGGAACATCGAGTAGATCTCGTCGAGCGACATCGCGTCCTTGGCGGGGCCGATGAGCGGCGGCAGAAGCAGGTTCTCCTCGCACGACAGGCTCGAAAAAATGCCGCGCTCCTCCGGACAATAGCCGACCCCGTAATGCGCGATCCGGTGCGTCGCAAGCCCGATGGTTTCGTTTCCCGCGACGCGAATCGAGCCCGTCCTCCGTCCCGTCAATCCCATGATGGCGCGCAGCGTCGTCGTGCGGCCCGCGCCGTTGCGGCCGAGCAGCGTCACCACTTCGCCGCGATTCACCTTGAGGTCCACGCCGTGCAGGATGTGCGATTCCCCGTACCACGCCTGCATACCCGAAATTTCCAGCGCGGGCACATTGCCCGCCGCGCCGTTCGCCTCGCGCGAGCGGCGCTCCTCCACGGTCGTACTCATGCATGCGCTCCGGTGAGCGCCGCATCGGCGCTGCCCATGTAGGCTTCCATCACGAGCGGATTCTTCGACACTTCCGCATAGCTGCCTTCGGCCAGCACTTCGCCGCGCTGAAGTACGGTGATGGTGTCGGAGATGCCCGCGATCACGTTCATGTTGTGCTCGACCATCAGGATGGTGCGGCCCGCCGACACTTTCTTGATCAGCGCCGTCACGCGATCGACGTCCTCGTGGCCCATGCCTTGCGTGGGTTCGTCGAGGAGCATGAGCTCGGGCTCCATCGACAGGGTGGTCGCGATTTCCAGCGCGCGCTTGCGGCCATACGAAAGCTCGACAGTCTTCGTATCGGCGAAATCGGTGAGGCCGACTTGCGTGAGCAGGTCCATCGCGCGATCGTTGAGCGCATCGAGCGAACGTTCGCTGCGCCAGAAATGGAACGACGTGCCCAATTGCCGCTGCAGGCCGATCCGCACGTTCTGCAAGACCGTCAGATGCGGAAACACGGCGGAAATCTGAAACGAGCGGATGATGCCGCGCCGCGCGATATGCGCAGGCCGTTCGCGCGTGATGTCCGTGCCGTTGAAAACGATCTGGCCCGCAGTGGGTTCGAGGAACTTGGTGAGCAGATTGAAGCAGGTGGTCTTGCCTGCGCCGTTCGGTCCGATCAGCGCGTGGATCGATCCGCGGCGCACGCGCAGGTTCACGCCATTCACGGCCGTGAAGCCTTTGAATTCCTTGGTGAGCCCTCGCGTTTCGAGAATGGTGTCGCCGAGAATCATGTCCCCTTCCATGCGAAGTGAGACGCTGGGCAAACCGTGTTCGCCTGCGCCTTATTATTTCTTTCCGCGCGCACCGAACGTTGTCCCCATTCCGGTACTGCTTCGCTTCGCGCACCGCTGTTGCGGCCGCACAAAGTGTGCACGTGGCATGCCGAGCATCACTAATTCCGGGGCCATTGTCGCGCCAATGATGCAGCGCAATCATTGGGATTTGCACTAACTAACGAAATGCTTGGAGCCTTCAGCCATGCACGCAATAAGGGCATGACGAATGCTTATTCCCTGCGCGGGTAAGCATTGCACCGTGCACGTCATGCGCGCGCCATGCACATGTCATCCCGACATGTGAAGCACGGTTTTCATCGACCTGTCACGCAAGCGCCGTTGCAATCACTTCCTGCGCCTCGATGCCGCGCCGGTCCTCGCGAATCATGGCGCTTGCGCGCTCTGCGATCATGAGCGTCGGCGAGTTCGTGTTGCCCGACGTGATCGTAGGCATCACCGATGCGTCGACCACGCGCAGCCCGCGCACGCCGATCACGCGCAAGCGGCTGTCGACGACCGCGCCCGGATCGTTGTCCGTGCCCATGCGGCACGTGCCGACCGGATGGAAGATCGTCGTGCCGACCTTGCCCGCGGCTTCGGCGAGTTCTTCCTGCGTCTGATACTGGATGCCCGGAAGAATCTCTTCGGGCGCGTATTGCGCCAGCGCGGGCGCGCCGACGATGCGCCGCGTGAGCCGCAACGAATTCGCGGCGACTTCGCGGTCGCGCTCCGTCGACAGATAGTTCGGTGCGATCAACGGCGCTGCATGTGCATCCGGCGATTCGATATGCACGCTGCCGCGCGATGTCGGCCGCAGATTGCACACCGATGCCGTGAAGGCGTTGAACGCATGCAGCGGCTCGCCGAAGCGTTCAAGCGACAAAGGCTGGACGTGATATTCGACATCGGCCCGCTTGATCGATGCGTCATCGGGATTCGACTTCGCGAACGCGCCGAGCTGCGACGGCGCCATCGACATCGGGCCGCTTCGCATCAAAGCGTATTGCATGCCGATGAACAGCTTGCCCCACCAGTGCGCCGACAACGTGTTGAGCGTACGCACACCGTTGACCTTGTACGCCATGCGCAATTGCAAGTGGTCCTGCAGATTTTCGCCGACGCCGCGCAGGCTCTTCACGACATCGATGCCGAGCCGTTGCAGACGCTCGCCATTGCCGATACCCGACAGTTCGAGAATCTGCGGCGAATTCACCGCGCCCGCGCTGAGGATGACTTCGCGATGCGCACGCGCGATGTAATCGACATCGCCGCCGCGATACTCGACGCCGACACAGCGCGTGCCTTCGAACACGAGACGCTGTGTATGCGCACCGGTGATCGTGGTGAGATTGGGACGCTTCATCGCTTCGCGCAGGAAGGCTTTCGCCGCGTTCCAGCGAATCCCGCCGCGCTGGTTCACTTCGAAATAACCGACACCCGTGTTGTCGCCGCGATTGAAATCGTCCGTCGCGGGAATGCCGCTTTGTTGCGCGGCTTGCGCAAAGGTTTCGAGAATCTTCCACTTGAGGCGCTGCTTCTCGACGCGCCATTCGCCGCCCGCGCCATGCCATGAATTGCCGCCGCCGTGATGATCCTCGCTGCGCATGAACACGGGCAGCACCGAATCCCACGACCAGTTCGGATCGCCGCTGACGTGCGCCCACTCGTCGTAGTCTTCGCGCTGGCCGCGCATGTAGATCATGCCGTTGATCGACGAGCATCCGCCGAGCACGCGTCCGCGCGGATACGCCAGCGTGCGGCCGTTCAGACCCGCTTCGGCCTGCGTCTTGTAGAGCCAGTCCGTGCGCGGATTGCCGATGCAATACAGATAGCCGACCGGAATGTGGATCCAGTGATAGTCGTCCTTGCCGCCGGCTTCGAGCAGCAGCACGTTCACGTCCGGATCTTCGGTGAGCCGATTCGCAAGCACGCATCCCGCCGTGCCCGCGCCGACGATGATGTAGTCGAATTCACCTTCCAGCTTGCGCGCGTTCTGTTTCATCGATGTCTCCTGGTGCGCCGTCTATTGCCGTCTATTGCGACTCAACCCGAGCGTACTGCCGGATGCGCCCCCGAATCCAATGAGATATGTTCAATTGAGATATAAGAAGCTTTAATATCAGCCGATGGACTACACCTTATTGCGCGCATTTATCGCCGTCGCACGCGAAGGCAATCTGACGCGTGCCGCCGCGCAACTGCATCTCACGCAGCCAGCCGTCAGCCTGCAGATCAAGAACCTGCAGGAGATGCTGGGCGTCGTGCTGTTCTCGCGCACGTCGCACGGTCTTCTGCTGACGCGCGATGGCGAAGCGCTGCTGCCGCACGCCGAACGCGCGCTCGCCGCCGCCGCCGACGTGCAGCGCGCGGCGGCCGCGCTGCGTCATGAAGTGAGCGGCACGCTGCGCATCGGCACGATTCTCGATCCCGAGTTTCTGCGCCTCGGCGGCTTTCTGCGGCAACTGGTGGAGACGCATCCGCGCATCGAGACCTCCCTGCGGCACGGCATGTCGGGCTGGATGCTGGAGCGCGTGCGGGCGCGCGAGCTGGACGTGGGCTATTACATCGGCGATCCGGCCATCGACGGCACGCGCGACGGTGAACGCTTTCACGTTATCAGGCTCACCCCGTTTCTGTATCGCGTGCTGGCGCCGGCGGGCTGGCACAACCGCGTCAACAAGGGCAAACGGAGCTGGGCGGCGCTCGCCAAGCTGCCGTGGATCTGGACGCCGCCCGAATCCGCGCACAACCGGCTCCTGTCGCGCATTTTTCGCGAGGCCGGCGCGATGCCGGTGATCGTCGCGGAGGTGGATCAGGAGCCGTCGATGCTCGATCTCGTGAAATCGGGCGTCGGTCTCTCGCTCGCGCGCGATTCGATCGCGCTGGCGCAGGCGCATGCGCACGCGCTGACGATCGTCGAAGGCGTCACCGTGCCGACGCAGTTGTCCTTCGTCACGCTCGCGGAGCGCCGCGAGGAACCCGCGATCGCGGCGGCGCTGCGGCTGATCGACGCACAATGGGCGGTTTGACAAGACATCTCGGTGGAAATACCGGGTCGGCGCGCAGGTGCATTCAAGCGGGTTTCATCGATTATTTGCTAGGCTGAGCCCTCGCTCATCCATCCCATTGTGTTCGAGGAGCCTTCATGGCACGCAACATCGAAATCAAGGCGCGCGCGCATCGATTCGAGCAACTCCGCGAGCGCGCGGCCGCGCTCGCCCCCGACGCACCGCTGGTTTTCCGCCAACAGGACTTCTTCTACGACGTGCCCACCGGCCGCCTCAAGCTGCGCCAGTTCGACGACGGCACGCCGTCCGAGCTGATCTTCTATCAGCGCGACGACCGCGACGGCCCGAAAGTCTCGTACTACTCGCGCAGCCCGGTCACGAATCCGGAAGCGATGCACGCGCTGCTCGCGCAGGCGCTGACCACGCGCGGCATCGTCTCGAAGGAGCGGCACGTGTATCTCGTCGGGCGCACGCGCATTCATCTGGATCGGGTGGACGGCCTCGGCGATTTCATCGAGCTGGAAGTGGTGCTCGGCCAGGACGACGACGAAGCCGGCGGCGAACAGGAAGCGCACGCGATGTTCGCGCGTCTCGGCGTCGCGCAGACGGACCTCGTGCCGCTCGCTTACGTGGATTTGCTCAGTCCTGGGTCATCCTCGGCCAGATGAGTGAGCGGCAAAGGGCCGTTGCGCTTGAACGTCGTCAGCACGATGTTCGAGCGCACGCTGTCGACGCCCGGCACACGCATCAGCTTTTTCATGACGAAGCCTGAGAGCGCGTTCAGATCGGGCGCGACGATGCGCAACAGGTAGTCCGCATCGCCGACGGTCGCGTGACATTCGAGCACTTCGGGCAGCATCTCGATCTGCTGCTGAAACTGCTCGATGACCGAATCGCCGTGATGCTTCAATTTCAGGCTCGTGAATGCGGTCACGCCGAGACCGAGCTTCTCAGGCCGCAACACCACCCGATACCCTTCGATGACCCCCGTCGCTTCCAGCCGCTGCAGACGCCGCCCGATCTGCGACGGCGAAAGCGGCACTTGCTCGCCCAGTTGCTGATGCGTGGCGCGCCCGAAACGCTGAAGGACGTCGAGCAGGGCGAGGTCGAAATGATCGAGTTCGAGCATGAGGCGGATGCGCGCAGAAACCGTGGTGAATGCGACTTTATCGCATTGACGCGCTATCGCTCACAAACCCTTTGCGCAAAAGGGCCGTTTCGCGCACACTTTACGAAGTCATTACGGCGGCAAACAAGGTAACACGCGTGTTACCAACCATGACATAGCTGAAAGGCGAATAAGCGCGGATTTTCGACGAATCGACGCAAATGCAAGCATTCAGGCATTAAACAGAAAGCTTGAACGTCAAATACCTTTCAGTTTCGAATGCCATTCTTGAAGCACGCGTAAGCTTCCCACGCGGCGCGCGCCTCGTCGTCGAGTTGCTCGGGCGTCGTGCTGGACTGACGCTGTACAATCAGCAGCGCATAGGGCCTGGACAGCGCGCTCGCCTCCTTGCAGAGGCTGAGTTCGTCGCCGCTCGACGGGGAGCGGCCGCGCCAGTAGTTGATCGCGGCTTCGAGTTCGTGGATCGGGATGACAGCCATGTCCGGGCAGAAATACAAAGGTGTACGGCCGCACGCGGCTTCCGGGATACGGTCGCGCAACGCCGCATGAGATGTGAGTTTTAACCGGCTCGAGCCCGCGCCGCCTCGTCGTGCAAGTCACCGACCGCCCCGCCCGCCCGAGCTCAACCCATTGTACTTGAGCGACTCCATGCGAATCCTTCTGATCGAAGACGACCGCCCCATCGCGCGCGGCATTCAAAGCAGCCTCGAACAATCCGGCTTCACGGTCGACATGGTGCACGACGGCATCTTCGCCGAGCAGGCGCTCGCGCAGAACCGCCATGAACTCGTCATTCTCGATCTCGGCTTGCCCGGCATCGACGGCATGACGCTGCTCTCGCGTTTCCGCCAGAGCAACCGTCACACGCCGGTGATCATCCTCACCGCGCGCGACGAACTGCACGACCGCGTGCAGGGCCTGAACAGCGGCGCCGACGACTACATGCTCAAGCCGTTCGAGCCGCAGGAACTCGAAGCGCGCATCCGCGCCGTGATGCGCCGCAGCGGCCCGCACGGCGACGTGCCGCGCCCCGAGGTGTCGCTGGGCGGCTTGCGCCTGTCGGGTGTTGATCGCCGGATCTTCAACGACGAACGTCCGCTCGAACTCTCGCCGCGCGAATTCGCGGTGCTCGAAATGCTCTTGCTGCGTCATGGCCGCGTCGTCAGCAAGGCGCAGCTGCAGGATCACCTGACGCACTTCGGCGGCGATCTCGGCGATACGGCTATCGAAGTCTATGTGCATCGCGTGCGCAAAAAGCTCGAAAACACGCGCGTGGAGATCGTGACGGTTCGCGGCTTCGGCTATCTGCTGCAGGAGATCCGGCAAGCGGCGTAATGCTTCTGCCGTAGACCGCCTTGCGATTTCCCACCCGCCGCGCGGGCGATCAGCGTTTCGCCCGCGAAGACTGGCTCGATCTGGCGCGCTCGAAAGCCGCCGAGACGCCGGTGCCGCCGAGCCTGCGGCGCACGCTGCTGCGCCGCCTTGCCGCGCCGTTGTCCCTGCTCGCGCTGATGAGCGGTCTCATGGCGTACTGGCTCGCCTGGCAATACACGCAACATGTGGTCGACCGCTCGCTCGCGGATCTCGCCACCGCCATCTCCAAGCAGATCCAGCTCGCGGGCGTCGATGCCCCCGTCACCGTGCCGCCGCTCGCGCAGGCGATGTTCTCCGATCCTGTCGAGCAGCTCATCTACCGCATCAGCACGGGCGACGAGGAGATCGCCGGCGAGCCCGACCTGCCGCTCACCGGCACCAGCGTGCGGCGCATTCACTACGCGTACGTCTTCGAGACGCATTTTCAGGGCGTGTCCGTGCGCGCGGCGCAAGTGCGCGTGCCGCAGCCGACCGGCAATCCGATCGTCGTCGAGGTGGCGCAGCGCGTGGGCTCGCGATATCGCATCGCGGTGGAATTCCTGATCGCGATCATGATGCCGCTGCTGTTGCTGCTGCTCGCCGGCTGGGTGATCGTCTGGCGCGTCGTGAATCAGCAATTGAATCCGCTCACCGATCTCGCGGACACGCTCAATCAGCAGACCCACATCTCGCTCGAACCGGTCGATGAAACCTACGTGCCGAGCGAAATCCGCCCGCTCACCAGCGCGATGAACGGCCTGCTCGTGCGCCTGCAAGCGGCGCTCGATGCACAGCGCAAATTCATCGCCGATGCCGCGCATCAGTTGCGCACGCCGCTGACCGCGGTCAAGCTGCACGCGGAGCAGGCGCTCAGCTCGCGCGACCCGGCGAAGGCGATCGAAGCGGTGAAGGAGTTGCGCGCATCGGCGGATCGTGCGGTGCGTCTGTCGAACCAGTTGCTTTCACTCGCGCGCGCCGAGCCGGGCGAACAGGCCGCGCGTTTCGCCGATTTCGACCTCGCCGCGCTCGCCTTCGAAACCGGCGCGGAATGGGTGCCGCGGGCGCTCGCCGCGCGCGTGGACCTCGGCTTCCAGCGTCTGGACGATCCCGACAACGAGCATCCGCTGATCGTGCGCGGCAACATCGTGCTCAGCCGCGAAGTGCTCGCGAATCTGATCGACAACGCACTCAAGTACATTCCGCCGTTTCGCGCCGAGGGCGCGCGCATCACCATGACGGTCACGGAATGGCGCGACGCGAACGACCGCCGCTTCGGCGAAGTCGTCGTGGAGGACAACGGCCCTGGCGTGCCGCCGGATCAGCAACCGGATCTCTTCAAACGCTTCTTCCGCGGCGACGGGCAAAGCGTGGAAGGCGGCGCGGGCCTCGGGCTCGCGATCGTTCACGACATCATGGTGCTGCACGGCGGCACCGTGCATTACGAAGACGCGCCTGAAGGCGGTGCGCGCTTCATCGTACGCATGCCGCTGAAGGAACCGAAGCCGGCCGACGCGGAATGAAAAGAGCCACGCGCTTGCGTGGCTCGTTCGAATCGATGCAGCGGGTGCACGCGGCCTACTTTTTCTTCTTTTCCTTTTCCTTCTTTACCGCGAGCATCGTGCCGCGGCACTTCTTCGCGCCGCATCGGCACTCGTATTCCTTCTTGAGCTTCTTCGTGATGCGGCCGTCGATGACGAGTCCGTAGTCGTAGTTCAACTCTTCGTCCGGTTCGATGGCGCGCAGCGCGTGAATGAACACGCGGCCTTCGACTTCCTCGGCCTCGCAGTTCGGCGCGCACGAGTGATTGATGTACTTCGCGCTGTTGCCGTCGATCTTGCCGTCGATCACGTGGCCATCGTCGAGCGCGAAGTAGAACGTGTGGTTCGGCTCTTCGGGATTGTGGGGATGACGGCGCAGCGCTTCCTTCCACGAAATGCGCTCGCCTTTGTATTCCATCACCTGCTCGCCCGCGGCAATCCGCTTCACGGCAAACACGCCCTTGCCATGCACGCCGGAGCGGCGAACGGTGACCCTGCGTGAACTCATCGAACGAATCCTTAAATAACGCTTCGCTCCCGCGCGATCGGGATGAACATCGGGATGAAAAAAAACGCGGTGACCTCGAAGGCGCCGCGTTCGCTCGGTTGAACGCTCGCGCTCAACACACCGGTATCCTACACTCCCGGCGCGCGATAGCTCAACCGTCTGGATGATGTTCGAAGCTTTTCAGCGTTGCCCGATAGTGATCTCTCCAAAGAGATTCTTCTGATCGCGCGGCTGCGAACGCCAGTACTGCGGCGGCGCAGTGACGGTCGCGCCGAGCTCGGCCGCCGCGTGCCACGGCCAGCGCGGATCGTAGAGCATCGCGCGCGCCATCGCGACGTAATCGGCCTGGCCGCTCGCGACGATTTCCTCCGCTTCCTTCGCCTCGGTGATCAGACCCACTGCGACGGTGTTCACGCCCGTCGCTTCCTTCACGGCCTGCGCGAACGGCACCTGATAACCCGACGACAACGGAATCTTCTGCAACGGCGATACGCCGCCCGACGACACATCGACCCAGTCGACGCCGCGCTTCTTCAGTTCCGACGCGAACGCGATCGTGTCTTCGATACCCCATCCGCCCTCGACCCAATCGGTCGCGGAGACGCGCACGCCGACGGGCTTGTCGGCGGGAAACGCAGCGCGCACGGCATCGAAGATTTCGAGCGGGAAACGCATGCGGTTCTCGCGCGAGCCGCCGTATTCGTCGGTGCGTTGATTGGCGAGCGGCGACAGGAACTGATGCAGCAGATAACCGTGCGCGCAATGCACCTCGATACCGTCGATGCCGAGTCGCGCCGCACGCTTCGCCGACGCGACGAACGCTTCCTTCACGCGAATCAGGCCGGCGGCGTCGAGCGCGAGCGGCGGCGTTTCTTCCGGCTTGTGCGGCACGGCGGAGGGCGCGAAGGTCATCCAGCCGCCATCGGCGACGGAGATCAGCTGCCCGCCTTCCCACGGCTTGCGGCTCGATGCCTTGCGGCCCGCGTGCGACAACTGCATCGTCACCGCGATCTTCGAATACTGGCGGATCGCGGCGAGCACCGGGCGCAGCGCGGCTTCGGTGACGTCATCCCACAGCCCGAGATCGCCTGGCGTGATGCGGCCGTCCGGCTCGACAGCCGTCGCCTCGATGAACAGCATGCCCGCGCCCGACAGCGCGAGCTGGCCGAGATGGATCATGTGCCATGCCGTGGCTTCGCCGCGCTCGGCGGAGTACTGACACATCGGCGACACGAAGACGCGATTGGGGATCTGAAGACTGCGGAGGGTCGTGGGAGTGAACAGCGCGCTCATGGCGGTGGCTCGTCGCAAGAGAGAAGCGATCGAGGATAGCACCGCGAATCGCGGCGTGCAGAACGCCCGCCGCCCGATGCTTCATACCATCACACGTCAGCGCGTCGACACGGTGAAGCGGTCGAGCCATTCGCCGAACATCGCGCGCGCCGCGCGTTCGAGATTCGCGCCGTGACGCGCGGTTTCCTCGCGCAGCGCGGGGACCGTCGTGCCGCTCCTCGCGATATCGCCGGGATAGGCGACCAGCCAGCTCTCGAAGCGCTCCGTGAGCACTTCCGGATGGCACTGCAGCGCGAGCACGTGATCGCCCCAGGCGAACGCCTGATGCGCGCAGACATCGGTGGATGCGAGCAGCGTCGCGTCCTTGGGAAGGTCGAAGGTGTCGCCGTGCCAGTGAAAGACGGGCACTGCCGCGCCATCGGCTTCGAGATGACGCAGCGCGGACGCGCGGCCCGCGTCGGTCAGCGTGAGCGGCGACCAGCCGAGCTCGAACTGGCCCGACGGATACACCCGCGCGCCGAGCGCCCGCGCGATCAGCTGCGAGCCCAGACAGATTCCGATGGTCGGCAAGCCCGCCGCGATGCGCTTTTCGAGCATCGACAGCAGCGGCGCGAGATGCGGATAGTGCGCGTCCTCGTAGGCGCCGATCGGCCCGCCGAGCACGACGAGCAGCGAGGGATCGAGAGGATTGGGCGCGTCGATGCGGCCGCGCCCGACGTCCAGATAGCGCACCAGGTGGCCGCGATCGCCGAGTACGTGTTCGAGGCTGCCCAGATCTTCGAAATAGACGTGGCGAATCGCCAGGACTTCATGTTTCATCGGCGGCATTCTCGGAACGGGGTTGTGACGAGCCGCGCCTCGCGGTGAGGCGCGACGGGCACAGTCTAACCGACTCGCCGCGGCCTCACAGCGCCGGATGACGCCAAATGCATGCTACCGACCGACCGCGTTCAGGCGAGCTGGGCGAAGATTTTCCAGCTCTTCTTCTGCGTGGCGACGTCGGCTTCTTCGTATACCGAACAGTCGAGACGCAGATCGGTATCCGCCATGTCGAGGTGCAGAAGCGCGCAGTGATGCGGCGTCTTCTTCGGATTCTTGCTCGCTTCGAAGTGCGAGCAGGTAAGGCACATGCGATGCGCCGGAATCTGCTCCTGCGATTCGAGCTGACGGATCGTCTTCAGGAGCGTGCGATAGAACGCCACCTGCTCGTCCTGGCGCAGCGTGCCGACCGCCTTCGCGAGGAAGTCCGGCCATTGCAGCGCTTTCTTCGCAGCCGTGCGGCCACGCGCCGTCAGACGCACCGCGAGCGCGCGGCCGTCGTCGAGCGCGCGACGTTTCTCGACGAGACCCTTGCCTTCGAGCGTGCTCACCGCATCGCTCGTCGTGGCGGCGGTCAGCGCCGTTTCACGCGCGATCTCGCCGAGGCGCATCGGCCCCTTGCGCTGCATCAGCAGAACGAGAATTTCACCCTGGGTCGGCGTCAGCCCCGCGCCTTCCGCCCATTCCCATGCCTGGCTGCGCATCGCCGTGCTCAGCCGCAGCAGGCCGTGGGTCACCCGCCCCGTCGCCTGCTCTCCGTAAACGCCTTCACTCATAGTCTTTCGCTTGTTGTTCCGCTTATGTGTTCTGACGGCCCGTTCGCGCAACCGCCGCGAACACCTCGTTCGAAATGCCGCCCGCAGAATGTACTCCGAACCCCTTGCGAGCTGCCCTTCGTTCTCGGTCCCCGCCGTCTCAAAATTCAGGCGTGCCAACCCAATTAGCGGTGCCTGAATGGGGACGTTGCTACCCTCTTCGTTACGCGCCGTCTTATGTTGCTGCCAGTGGCGCTGTTTTCCTGCCGACTATAACGCCCTATCAGCAGAGTCGCCATTCTAAGCGACATAGAACAAACGTACACCTTAATTATCCACGCAGAACTGTGGATAACCCGTGGAAAAGCGTGTTCTTTGTATGTGGACGTATTCTTGATAACACATAAGGTCTCGTCAAGCGGCTTTCCGTTGTCCCGAATGTCATCTCGCGACGCACAAAGAGCCCGCATGGTTATCGTCCTGTTAGCTGGTTGACTCAGCACAGATTTTTGACGTTTTCCACAGCGAGGCACGGGACTTGTTAACTACTATTACGGATGTATACGGATTTTCTGAAGTAAACCGTAGCGACACCGAATCAGTTCTCCTTCCGACGGTGCGCGTCATGCAAATGTTTCATACGGACCAGAAAAAAAGGCCGCTTCGATTCGCGTCGAAGCGGCCTTTCGTCATGATTCGCCGAACTTTCACTCAGCGTAAGCGCGGCGTTATCGGCGCCATTCCAGACATTGCTGCCTGACTGCCTCATGCAGCGATTTTTCCTTGTCCACCACACCGCGCAGCCATGTCGCATCGTTCGTGCCGCGCGCGATGTCGGCCACCTGCGCGAGGGCGGCCTGCGAGCCGAGCGCCTCGGCGTGCGGGCCGAGCAGATCGAGCGTCGCGAGAATGTCCTCGCCGATGGTCCGGCGCTCGCCCGTCTGCGGATGGATGCAGGTGCCTTCCAGCCCGAAGCGGCACGCCTCGAAACGGTTGAAGGTGTAGACGAGGTAGTCGTCCTCGCGCGGCGTGAGCGGCTTGTCGAGCAGCAGATAGCGCGACAGCGTCTGGATGTAGCAGGCGATCGCGGCGGCCCTGTCGACCGACAGCGGCGTATCCATCACGCGCACTTCGATCGTGCCGAAACCGGGCTTCGGCCGGATATCCCAGTAGAAGTCCTTCATGCTGTTGACGACGCCCGTTTTGACCATCTTCGAGAAGTATTCCTCGAAGCCGTCCCAGGTCAGCACGAACGGCGCGCGCCCCGACAGCGGGAACGCGAAAACCGAATTCAGACGCGCCGAGTGGAACCCCGTATCGACGCCCTGAATGTACGGCGACGACGCCGAAAGCGCGATGAAATGCGGGATATAGCGCGACATCGAATGCAGCAGGAACAGCGCGCTGTTCGGATCGGGACAGCCGATATGGACATGCTGGCCGAACACCGTGAACTGTTTGGCGAGGTAGCCGTACAGTTCCGAGATGTACTGAAAGCGCGGCGCGTCGTAAATCTGGCGATCGCTCCATTGCTGGAACGCGTGCGTGCCGCCGCCGGCCAGGCCGACGTTGAGCTGGTCCGCTGCGGCGACGAGCGTATCGCGGATCTTGCGAAGGTCGGTGACGGCCTGCTCGTGCGTCGTGCAGATGCCGGTCGACAGCTCGATCATGCTTTCGGTGATTTCAGGCGTGATGTTGCCCGGAATCTTTTCGTCCTTGATGAGACGCATGAGGTCCGACGCGGCGCGAGTCAGATCGTAGTCGTGCGTATTGACGACCTGGATCTCAAGCTCGACGCCGAACGTGAACGGTTCTGAGTTGATGAAGGGTTCGAGTGCCATGGCGCCTCTTGAATGATCAATGCCTGAGCGGAGGGGCGCGCTTACTCGCGCCGCTCGCCCACCGCCGACAGGCTACGGTACACCACGAAAGGCGAGACGATCTGCAGCACGACGATCGAGCACATGATGATCGCGCGCAGCGTCGGATCGTAGTCCGGATAGAGCACGTACATGTCGTCGACGAGCACGTACGCGAGCGCCGACATCGGCGTGAGCGCGAGGCCGAGCGCCGCGCCCTGCTTCCAGTCCAGTCCGCTCGGCTTCGCGAAGATCAGCACGCCCGCGAGCTTGCCGATGAAGCGCGCGACGATCAGCCCGAGCGCCGCGACGCCGCCGAGCGCGATGTCGCGCCACTGGAACGACGTCAGCGTCAGCGCGAACAGAATGACGGTCAGCAGCCAGCCTGCGGAACCGAAGTGCGACGGCCACAGCTGCGGCCGCTCATCCGCGTTCTTCACGATGATGCCGGCGGCGAGCAGCGCGAGAATCGTCGACAGCTTGAAGAGGTGCGCCACCGCGATGGCCAGCAGCACGAGCCCGAACAGCGCGACGAACGAATGCTCGTCGTTCGCGGGCAGACGCCGGACCAGCAGATTGCACGCGCGCGCCAGCAGGAACGCGAGCACGAGCGAGCCGATCAGCAGATAGAGCGGCTGAAGAATCGTCGCGAGCGCGTTGCCGTAGATTTCCTGGTGCAGCACGCCGGCCGCGAGCTTTTCGACGATCACCGCATACATGCTGTTGAGCGCGGTGAGCGTGAGGAGTCGCTGCGTCACCTGGCCTTCCGCGCGCAACTCCGTCTTCAGCTGGATGACCATCGCGGGCGACGTCGCCATGGCGATCGCGGCGATCACGACCGAGGGCATCGTCGGCACGTTGAGCAGCATCAGCGCGATCAGCACGAGGCCGAACGTGAGCGTCGCTTCGGCGATGCTGGAAAGCACCAAGTATGGATTGCGTCTGATCCATCGCAAATCGAGCCGCCCGCCCAGTTCGAACAGCAGCAAGCCGAGCGCGACATCGAGCAACGGCCGTGACAAACCGCCCGCGCTGGAGTCGATGACGCCCAGCCCCGCGTTGCCGGCGATCAGCCCGATCACCGCGAACCCGGTGATGCGCGGCAGGCGCCATGCGCGCCATAGCAGCTCTCCGGCGAGTCCCGCCGTGACGAGCGCGAGACCGGCCCACAAAATGGCGTCGGGTTCGAGCGGCCACGCGGGCAAAAATGAAAATGCCGAATTCATCGTATTGGCTTCTCCTTCGTTGCTGCAGCAGAGCGTGCACGTTCCGTTACGAGACTCGCATCGACGGCGCGCGCTCGCGGGCGAGGCGCATCCGCCGGGTCAAGGCGAGCGCTGGTTCATTCAGGCGAAACGAAAAGCGAACGAACACGGCGTCACGGACAGGCCGTGCACGAATTAGACGACGTATTCGGCTGGCAGCGATGCGCCGTGCATGTTCTCAATGTCGCACCGGAGATCCCGGATTCGTGTGACAGGAGTCGTACATGCGGCGCCCGCTTGATTGCCGGGCCGAACACAGCAAACGACGGTGCGGCTTCGTTGATCAGATTCTTGGCGCGCAACCATCGTTCCATTGAAGCGGTCGCCGTCTGAACGGCGCGACGCAGGAAGAAGCGCGATTGTGCCATACCTCGGAGCCCCTGACAGAAAGTCCAAGCTCATGATTCTTATGAAGTAAAAGCGACTGCCTTGCTCGGACCGAATTGGCAAGGCTGACCGGTTGCCGTGAGCGATGGCGTCCGGATGATGTGTTTACCGCCGGCCGATAGCCTCGCCGTCAGGTGTTTACAGGTTTACTTTATATATACGTAGTAGCAGTTAACAAGCATCCGCCTCTCCTGTGGATAACACGGCTTTCGTCTTTTCATTCAATCATTTGAGAGAAGCAAAAGCGCGTGGTAAACATGTTGGCGCTGCGCGGTCAACGTGGAACAACTTTCGGCCGATTCAAAGCGGCTTCGAGTTGTCCCGTTTACGTGCACAACGCGTGCACATGTCATTCGCATGCATTCCGACGGGTTATCCACAGCACGCCGGGGACAACTACGCCGGGCCGATTTCTCCATGCCGCAAAGCGCGGAGCAAAAAACGGGCTGGATCGATCGCTTCGGCCAGTTCGCGTTCGATGGGCCACGGCTCGCCTTCGATCTGCGCGGCGATCAGCTCGGCCGCGAGCGTCGCCCAGACAAGACCGCGCGAGCCGAACGCGAACGCGCCGTAGAGGCCCGGCATGCGCGGCAGATCGAGCGGCCACGCGCCCGACAGTCGATGCGCCTCGCGGCGCGCGGCGGTTTCGTCGGCGAGCTGGCCGATCATCGGCATGCGGTCGCTCGTCACGCAGCGAAACGCGACCCGGCCCGCGCGCACGGTTTTCGGCGTGAGCGCGAGACCCGGCAACATGCCCGCGACGCGCTCGATATTCTCCCGATGGCCGGCGTCGCGGATGTCACGGTCGGGGTCGTCGATATCGTAGGTCGCGCCGATCAGTGTTCCCTGCGCGCCGAGCGGCACCGCATAACCTTCGCCGATCACAGGCATGCGCAATGCATCGAGCGCGCCCGCATCGAGCACGGTAAGCTGGCCGCGCACGCTGCGTGTCGGTGCGCCGTACAGCCCGGCGAGCCGCGCGGCATCGTGAGCATTCGCGAGCACGATGACCGGCGCGCGCGCGATCTCATCGCCGCTGGCGTCGAAGGCGCGCCAGAACTGGCCATCGTGCGCGATGCGCGTGACGTCGATCTGCATGCGCGTCGTGATGTGCGCGGACGCATCGGCGAGTTGCGCCGCGCAGACCGCGGCCGGCGAGATCGCACCGCCGCGCGGAAAAAACCAGCCGCCGCGCGCGACATCGATGCCGGCGAGGCGCGCTGCATCGTCGCGCGTGATCGGCTGCACATAGTCCGATGGATACGCGAAACGCGCGATGGCGGAGGCGAGGGCGTCGGCATCGTCGGCGGTGTCGGCGATCTGAAGCAGGCCCGCGCCGCTGCGCAAGAGGTCGTGCCGCGCACCTTCGAGCGACTGCCAGCGGCGTAACGCGTAGAGAAAGCCCGCGCGCGTGAGGCGTGCGGCGACGCTGTCGTCGCGCCAGACGATCGGATGAAATACGCCCGCCGGATTGCCCGATGCATCGCGCGCGGGCAACGCGTGGCGATCGATCAACGTGACGCGCCAGCCGCGCGCGGCGAGCCGCGAACTCATCGCGCAACCCGCGAGGCCCGCGCCGATCACGATGGCTTCGCGCAGGTTCGTAGAGCAGGGAAGCGGCGGCCCGTGACGGCGCACGCGCCAGCGCGGCGCGAAGCGCGCGATAAGCCGCGTGTCCGTATCCGCCGATGAACACGCGAATCCCGACGCTTCCAGCGCGCGTCGCAATGGCGCATGAAGCGCGTCGGCTGCGCTCGCGCTGAGCGTCGCGCCGTCGCCGGCGAAGCGCGCGAGTGTCTTGCACAACGTGCGCGCGTCGCCGGTTGCATCGACATGGAATGCGTCGGCGCGCAGCCAGAGTTTCGACAACAGCGCTTGCGTGTCGTCGCCGATGGCGAGCGTCAGCACCACGCGACCATCGTCGAATTCGAGCCGATGCACACCCGGCACGCGCATCGGCCATGCGCGCGCGAGTTCGGCGGTGAGCGCTGGATCATCGGCGAAAGGCGGATCGTCCAGCGCGGCAAGCGGCGCGACAGCGACGACATGCAGCCGGTCGCACCGTTGCTCGTCGGCGCGCCAGCGCTGCCAGAGCGAAGCAAAGACGCTGAATGTCGTATCGACGAAAGTGAAGACGCGTCGATGCCGCCAGCGCGCGGGAAGATCGTGCGAAGCGAGAAGCAGGGATTCGGTCATGCTAAAGGTGAAGACACATCAGGCGGAAGACGACTTGGCGATAGCGCGCGCCGCGCCGTTCGCGGCGTCTTCGATCATCAGCGGTTCGAGTGCGTAGCCCGCGGCGCGCCATGCCGCGAGTCCGCCGAGCAGCGGCGCGACATCGGTGAAGCCATGCGCGGCCAGTTCCTTCGCGGCGAGCGCGGCGGAGACTTCGCTCGGACAATCGCAGTAGGTCACGAGCTTGCGGTCGCGCGCGATGCCGGCGAGTTGCGACGCGGCGTCGTCATGCAGGAGCAGGGCGCCGGGGATGGCATACGGATCCATCGCGCGACGTTCATGGCGGCGCACGTCGATGACGAGCGGCGGCGGCTCGCGCTCGAGCAGCGCACGCAACATCGCGATATCGATGCGCGCCATGCGCAGCCTGCGCAACAGCGACACGCGCTGCCACCAGCGCATGGCGAGATAGAGCGCAAGCGCGATGACGGCGAGCACCATCACGCCGCGCCCGAACAGGTCGAGCCAGGCGAGCGCGCTATCGACGAGATCCGCGAACATCGCGCCGAACGCGACGCCGATGCCGGACCATAGGATCGCGCCGAGCGCGTCATAAAAAAGAAAGCTGCCGAAGCCGATGCCGGTCGCGCCCGCGACGGGAATCGCGAGCGTCGACAAGCCGGGTATGAACTTCGATACGGCGAGAATGCGAACCCCGAAGCGTCCGAAGAAGTCGAGGCTGCGGTTCACGCAGGTATCGCGCGAGATGGAGAGCTTGCACAGGAAGCCGAGCACGCGGCCGCCGTGGCGGCGTCCGAGCCAGAACCAGAGCGTATCGCCGATGAGCGCGGCGATGCTGGCCGTGATGACGATCGCCGCGAGCGGCCCTGTTGCAGCAGATGGAAAGAGCTGCGGCAAGCCCGCTGCAAGGCCCGCCACATCGCCCGATGCAAAGCTCACCGAGACCGTGATGGCGCCCGTCAAAACCAATGTGGGCAAGGCTGGGAGCGGCAAGCCGAGGCACTCGAGCAGAACGTTGGCAAAAACCAACGGCAGGCCATATTCGATGATCAGCTCGCGTAGCATGGATCGGACCCAGATGTGCTGCGCCAAAAAAACCGCCGGGAGCCCCAAAAATATAAGGGTAAATCTTTGAAACCCTTGTCCTGATTGGGTTTGCGCTGCGCTATCATACCAAGCGCCGCGTATAGAGGCGGCGAGAAGGCGACGAAGTGGAGCAACGCCGGTGTGATGGCGCGATAGAACGCCGATTCGTCGGGCGGGCATGCCAGAAGGCCGTCCCTACTCGACTGCACGGCTTGCGCACGTATAATCGGCGCGTTCGCGCTGTTCGTGTCAACCTAAACTGATAAAGGAACCTTAATGAACAAACAGGAATTGATCGACGCCGTAGCCGCTCAGACCGGCGCCAGCAAGGCTCAAACCGGCGAAACGCTGGACACGTTGCTCGAAGTGATCAAGAAGGCTGTCTCGAAAGGTGACGCAGTGCAGTTGATCGGCTTCGGCAGCTTCGGCTCGGGAAAGCGCGCAGCGCGCACCGGCCGCAATCCGAAGACCGGCGAGTCCATCAAGATTCCGGCCGCAAAGACGGTCAAGTTTACGGCTGGCAAGGCATTCAAGGACGCAGTGAACAAGCGGTAAGCTTCTTGCCGATTGTGCGGCTACCCAAGGTAGCCAGTTGGTCATAACCCGCCTTCGGCGGGTTTTTTTTCGGCTGCGGCTTGTGTCTGCTCAATGCCGATGATCGTCGCAATCGCAGTCGGGACCATGATCGTGGTCGTGCTCATGATCGTGATCCTCGACGTCCCATGCGGGGAACGGATCGGCGAAGCGTTGCCAGCCATCGGGGCCGAGCGCCCACTCGTCGTCGGTGAGAAGGCATGCATCGAACCGATCCTGCCACGCGGCGGGATCGAGATTCAGGCCGATCAGCACCAGCTCCTGCCGTCGATCGCCGATGCTGTTGTCGTCCGGATCGCCATACCATTCCGCGACGATTTCCGCTTCGAGCTCGGGGTCGTCCGTCGGCCATTCGCTGCGATCCTGCGCGGCCCACCACACGCCCGCCGGACCATGCCGCAGTGTGCCGCCCGCTTGCGATAGCGAACCGCCGACTTCGCTGCGCGTCGCGAGCCAGAAGAAGCCTTTTGCGCGCAGCACGTCCGGCCATTCCTCATGCAACAGGTTCCACAGGCGTTCGGGATGAAACGGGCGGCGCGCGCGATACACGAAATGGCCGACGCCGAATGCATCCGGTTCATCGCTCGTCGGATGTTCGCCGTTGAGAATCGCGAGCCAGCCGGGCGCGCTCGCAGTCGCATCGAAATCGAAGCGGTTGGTGTTCAGCACATCGGCCGGTGTGACGTTGCCCGACTGCGCGCGCAACTGAAGCGCGCGCGGATTGAGACCGTGCAGGATGCGTTCGACCTTTTCGACTTCGTCCGCGCTGGCGAGATCGACCTTGTTGATGACGATGACATCGCAGAATTCGATCTGCTCGACGAGCGTTTCGACCACCGTCTTGCCGTCTTCCTCATCGTGGCCTTCGTGATGCAGGCCGCGCTCGGCGAGCGAATCGGAGGAAGCGTAGTCGCGCATGAAGCTCGCGGCATCGATCATGGTGACGAAGGTGTCGAGATGTGCGCGGCCGGCGAGCGTCGCGTCGTCGTCGTCGCCGAAAGCGAGATGCTCGGCGATGCTCATCGGATCGGCGATGCCCGACGCTTCGACTACGATCGCATCGAAACGCTGCTGTTGCGCGATCCATGTAATCGCGCTTTCGAGCGCTTCCATCGACCGGTCGGCGAGCGTCAGCAGCAGGCAGCCGTTCGGCAGTTCCGTGGTTTCGCGATCCGCGCCGGACGCGGCCTTGCCGCAGGTCACGGCGCCGATGCGTACATCCGCGGCGTTGGCGAGCAGGGCATCGACGAGTGTGGTCTTACCCGCGCCGGTGAATCCCGATAGCACGGTAATGGGCAATGGCGTCTGGTTCATCGCAGTGGAGCGTAGCGGGGAAGGGAGCGCGCGAGCGCGAGCCCGCGCTACCGTTCGGACGGCGCGGGCGATCGAATAGGGGATTTTGCATCAAATGCGCACGGGCCGTGGCGCGCGCGAGGGGTGCGCCGCTGCGTCAGTGGGTGGCCTGAACCAGCTTCCAGCGGCGCAGGATCTCGATGATCTGTGCCGAATACTTGTCGCGCAGCGCCGGTGTTTCGGAATGGTAAGCACCGACCGCCTGCCACGAATTGCCATACTTGTTCATTTTCTGGCGCAGATGCCATGCGGCGACATACACGCTCTTGCACGGTTCCATCAGCGTGCCGCTCGAGATGCCGTACTGCGCCAGGGTATTGAGATGGATCGAGTTGATCTGCATCAGCCCGTAGTCGGTCGAGCCGTTGGCGTTCTTGTTGATGGCGTCGGGCTTGTTGTGCGATTCCTGCCACGCGATCGCGCGCAGGATGAGCGGATTGACCTTCTGATATTTCGCCGCTTCGTCGAAGCAGTCTGCGTGTGCGGAGGCGGCCGCCAGCAGCGGCCCGCATATCGCAAATAGTCGCACGATTCTCTTCATCTTCTTTCTACTCCATCCGCACGCGCGGAACGTCATGCCGCCGTCGCGGCGCCTTGGCGCCACCGCCAACAAATCAACGCCCGCGGCCGGGTGGCATGGGGAAAACCCGCCCTTTCTGCAACCGCCCGGAATGCGGAACCGACCGTATCATACCGGCTGATGATTCGAGCCAAAAGTTGGCTATCAGACATACGTCCATGGCAACGACCGAGAAACCGCTTGCGCGCGAGCGCACCGGCAGATCCATCGGACTTGTTCTAAATGTATGAATAATAAGACTTCTGGACGGGTTACAATTCGGCTCCCGCGTGCATCGGCCCAACTCTGGAACAGCCCAGATACGGTCTATCGGCAAGTTATTCGAAAGCTTGAGAGCGCTGGAGCGGGTAATCGCACGAGCAGCGGAAGAGCGACCTGGTGCCACATGAATTGGCACAATTCCGTTACATGAAACTGTTATCGTCATATTTTTTAAAATGATCGCGGTGGCCGGGTCTGCCTGTCCTGCCGCGGTTGGCGGCGCGTTCGGCTGACGAACTGCCGCCTCAGCCGGCTCATGAAACACCGGCTCTGACATCACATCCATGAGAAGACAACCTATGGCACTGCGTCGCACGGCGACGGCACTGCTGGCGGCGGGACTTATCGTCGCGCAAGCCGCTCAGGCGCAAGTGACGTTGAATTTCGTCAACGCGGACATCGACCAGGTCGCGAAAGCGATCGGCGCCGCCACCGGCAAAACGATCATCGTCGATCCCCGCGTCAAGGGGCAGCTCAACCTCGTCTCGGAGAACTCGGTTCCCGAGGATCAGGCGCTGAAGACGCTCCAGTCGTCGCTGCGCATGCAGGGCTTCGCGCTGGTGCAGGATCACGGCGTGCTGAAGGTCGTGCCCGAAGCCGACGCCAAGCTCCAGGGCGTGCCGACCTACGTCGGCAACGCGCCGGCCGCGCGCGGCGATCAGGTGATCACGCAGGTCTTTCAGTTGCATAACGAATCGGCGAACAATCTTCTGCCGGTGCTGCGCCCGCTGATCTCGCCGAACAACACGATCGCTGCCTATCCGGCGAACAACACGCTCGTCGTCACCGATTACGCGGACAACGTGCGCCGCATCGCGGGCATCATCGCGGGCGTGGATACTGCCGCGGGCCGCTCGGTCGACATCGTCACGCTGAAGAACGCCAACGCGATCGACGTGGCCGAGCAGATGAACAAGCTGCTCGATCCCGGCGCCATCGGCAGCACCGATGCGACGCTGAAGGTCACCGTCACGCCCGATGCGCGCACCAACTCGCTGATGTTCCGCGCATCCAGCAGCTCGCGCCTCGCCGCGGCGAAGCAACTGGCGCAGAAGCTCGACGCACCCACGACGCAGCCCGGCAACATGCACGTCGTGCCGCTGCGCAACGCCGACGCGACGCGCCTCGCCAAGACGCTGCGCGCCATGCTCGGCAAGGGCAACAACAGCTCGGACAACACCTCGGGTTCGAACTCGAATACGTTCGGCCAGAGCGGCGGCGGCCTCAGCAATTCGTCGACGTCCACCGGTCAGTCGGGCATGCCGCCGCTGCCTGGCGGTCTCGGCGGCAGTTCGGGCACCAGCAACAATCCGATGACGGGCGGCTCGGGCAATCGCGATTCGAGCTTTTCGTCGAACAAGGACAACGAGTCCGGCAACGACCAGGGCGGCGGCATGATCCAGGCCGATTCCGCGACCAACTCGCTGATCATCACCGCGGCCGATCCGGTCTACCGCAACCTGCGCTCCGTGATCGACCAGCTCGACGCGCGCCGCGCACAGGTCTACATCGAGGCGCTGATCGTGGAGCTTTCCGCGACGACCGGCGCGAACCTCGGCATCCAGTGGCAGGGGCTGTTGCTGTCGAACGGCGGCAATAACGCGGCGTACGGCAGCACGAGCTTCGGCAGCGGCAACACGAACATCGTCGATCTGACCTTGCAGGGCAACGCGATCGCGCAGAATCCGTCGGCGATCACCTCGACCAGCGGTCTGCTCGCGCAAGGCCTGAACATCGGTCTGCTGCACCGCTTCGGCAATCTGTTCGGGCTCGGCGGCCTGTTGCAGGCGCTGTCGACATCGGCGGATGCGAATATTCTCTCGACGCCTAACCTGATCACGCTCGACAACGAGGAAGCGAAGATCGTGGTCGGCCAGAACGTGCCGGTCGTGACAGGTTCCTACGCGACGCCGACCGCCAACGCCGCGACCTCGGTCACCGCGTTCAACACGTTCGACCGCCGCGATGTCGGCGTGACGCTGCACGTGAAGCCGCAGATCACCGACGGCGGCGTGCTCAAGATGCAGATCTATCAGGAAGATTCGAGCGTCGATCAAACCACGAAGACCGATCCGGGCGGCGTGACGATCAACACGCGTTCGGTGCAGTCGACCATCCTCGCGGACGACGGCGAAATCGTCGTGCTCGGCGGCTTGATGCAGGATCAGTACAACAACAACAACAGCAAGATTCCGCTGCTCGGCGACATCCCCTTCATCGGCAGCCTGTTCAGAAGCGAGAGCAAGACGCGCACGAAGACCAACCTGATGGTGTTCCTGCGCCCGGTGATCGTGCGCGATCAGGCCACGTCCACGCAGATCGCCAATACGCGCTACGACTACCTGCGTCAGCAGCAATATGGCTCGACGACGGACAACCGTCTCATCAAGGATCAGAATGTACCGGTGATGCCGCCGAAGCCGCTCGGTCCGAGCGAGGGCGGCGGCGCGCCCGCGCAGAATCTGCTGGACTGGAGCAACACGACGCGCGGCCCCGGCCCGAGCACGACGCTGCCGCAGAATCCGGACGCAGGCCAGGCGCCGCCGAACGGCGCGCCCTATCCGCCGCCCGCGAACGGCGCGCCCTATCCGCCGCCCGCGAACGGCGCGATCTATCCGGCGCCCGCGAACGGCGCGACCTATCCGGCGCCCGCGAACGGCGCGACGAACACCATGCCGTCCAACGGCGCGACCAACGCGCTGCCGGGCAACGCGGCGACGAACAGCCAACAAGGAGTGCGGCCGTGACCACGGTCAACGATGCAGCCGAGAGCGCGAACAGCGCGGCGTCGCCGCTGGCGGCCCGGCTCGTGCCCTACGGCTTCGCGCGCACTGGGCAGATCCTGCTCGCGCATCAGCACGCGGACGGCATCGAAGTGTGGATCAGCGAGCGCACCACCGACGCGGCGCTTGCCGAAGTCGCGCGCAATTTCGGCGCGCTGTCGATCGTGCGCAAGCCCGCCGACGAACTCGCCGCTGCGATCAACTCGGCGTACGCGCGCAACGACGGCAGCGCGGCGCAAGTGGTCGGCGAAGTGGAAGGTGAAGTCGATCTGTCGCGCCTGATGCAGGACATCCCGGAAGTCGAGGACCTGCTCGAATCCGAGGACGACGCGCCGATCATCCGCATGATCAATGCGCTGCTCACGCAGGCGGCGCGCGAACAGGCGTCGGATATTCATATCGAGCCGTTCGAGAACGCGTCGGTCGTGCGCTTTCGCGTCGATGGCACGCTGCGCGATGTCGTGCGCCCGAAGAAGGCGCTGCACGGCGCGCTGATCTCGCGTATCAAGATCATGGCGCAGCTCGATATCGCCGAAAAGCGTTTGCCGCAGGACGGCCGCATCACGCTGCGCGTGGGCGGACGTCCGGTCGACGTGCGTGTGTCCACGCTGCCGACGGGCCACGGCGAGCGCGCGGTGCTGCGTCTGCTGGAAAAGGATGCGCAGCGCCTGAATCTCGAAAGGCTCGGCATGGCGCGCGACACGCTCGTCAACTTCGACAAGCTGATCGGCCGCCCGCACGGCATCGTGCTCGTGACCGGGCCGACCGGTTCCGGCAAGACGACCACGCTGTACGCGGCGATGTCGCGGCTGGAGACCACCACCACCAACATCATGACGGTGGAAGATCCGATCGAATACGATCTGTCGGGCATCGGCCAGACGCAGGTGAACGAGCGCATCGGCATGACCTTCGCGCGCGCGCTGCGTTCGATTCTTCGTCAGGATCCGGACATCATCATGATCGGTGAAATCCGCGATCTCGAAACCGCGCAGATCGCGGTGCAGGCTTCGCTCACGGGCCACCTGGTGCTCGCGACGCTGCACACGAACGATGCCGCGTCCGCCGTCACGCGTCTCACCGACATGGGCGTCGAACCGTATCTGCTGGCGTCGTCGCTGCTCGGCGTGCTGGCGCAGCGGCTCGTGCGGCAACTGTGCCCGGTGTGCAAGGAAGAGCGCACCGAAGACGACGGCACCAAGCGTTACCATCCGGTCGGCTGCGAGCGATGCGGCCAGTCGGGCTATGTCGGCCGTCGCGGCGTCTATGAACTGCTGCTGATCGACGACATCATTCGCCCGCTGATTCACCGCAACGCGGCGGACGCGGAGATTCTCGACGCGGGCCGCAAGCAGGGCATGCGTACGCTGCGCGACGACGGCGACCGCTGGCTCGCCGCGGGCGTGACGTCGCTGGAAGAAGTGCTGCGCGTGACGGGCGGGGAATAACGTATGCCGGCTTTTCGTTTCGAAGCGATCGATCACGCGGGCAAGACGCAAAAAGGCGTACTCGATGCCGACAGCGCGCGCGCCGCGCGCAGCCAGTTGCGCACGCAGGGGCTGACGCCGCTCATCGTCGAGGCGGCGGGCTCGCGCACGCGCGGCGAGCGTCAGCAACGGCTGTCGCTCGGGCGGCGTCTGTCGCAGCGCGAGCAGGCGATTCTCACGCGCCAGCTCGCGAGTCTCCTGATCGCGGGCCTGCCGCTCGGCGAAACGCTCGCGGTGCTGACCGAGCAGTCGGAGCGCGATTACATCCGCGAACTGATGGCCGCGATCCGCGCCGAAGTGCTCGGCGGCCATTCGTTCGCCAACGCGCTCGCGCAGCATCCGAAGGACTTTCCGGAAATCTATCGCGCGCTCGTCGCGGCGGGCGAGCACACCGGCAAGCTCGGACTCGTGCTGTCGCGGCTCGCCGACTACATCGAGCAGCGCAACGCGCTCAAGCAGAAGATCATTCTGGCGTTCACCTATCCGGGCATCGTCACGCTCATCGCGTTCGGCATTGTCACGTTCCTGTTGAGCTATGTCGTGCCGCAGGTCGTGAACGTGTTCGCGAGCACGAAGCAGCAGCTGCCTTTCCTCACCGTCATGATGATGGCGCTCTCCGCCTTCGTGCGGAGTTACTGGTGGACGATGCTGATCGGCGTCGTGATCTTCGCGTGGCTCGTGAAACGCATTCTCTCGCGGCCCGGGCCGCGCATGTCGTTCGACCGCTGGCTGCTCGGCGCGCCGCTCATCGGCAAGTTGGTGCGCGGCTATAACACGGTGCGCTTCGCCAGCACGCTCGCGATCCTCACCGCCGCCGGCGTGCCGATCCTGCGCGCGCTGCAGGCGGCCGGCGAAACGCTCAGCAACACGGCGATGCGCGAGAACGTCGACGACGCCATCATCCGGGTGCGTGAGGGCTCGTCGCTGTCGCGCGCGCTCGGCAACACAAAGACGTTTCCGCCCGTGCTGGTCCATCTGATCCGCTCGGGCGAAGCGACCGGCGATGTCACCACGATGCTCGACCGCGCCTCCGAAGGCGAAGCGCGCGAGCTCGAACGCCGCACGATGTTCCTGACGAGCCTGCTCGAACCGTTGCTGATTCTCGCGATGGGCGGCGTCGTACTGGTGATCGTGCTCGCGGTGATGTTGCCGATCATCGAACTGAATAATCTGGTGCAGTGATGAACGCCCTTCAAACTCGTTTGCTCACGCTCGCCGCGCTCGCGCTCTTTTGCGTGACGTTGACGTACTGGGTCGTCACGCTGACCTCGCGGCAGACCGCGCCGCTGCCCGCCGCGGCGGCGACGCGCGCGCCGTCGGTCGAGCAGGCCGCGACCATCTTCGGCGGGCGGCTGGAGCGTCAGGCCAACTCGGACGTGCATCTGTTCGGCATTCTCGCGTTGCAGGGGGGAGCTGCGGCCATCGTGAGCTACGGCGGCGAGGCGGCGAAGGCCGTGTCGCTGGGCGGGCCGCTCACACAGGGCGTGAAGCTCTCGGAAGTGCGCGCGCGCTCGATCATCATCGATCGCAACGGCGTGAAGTCGGAGATCTTCCTGCCGCAGAATCCGCCCGGCCCGACGATCTGGGTGCGCTGAGCGCGACGCGATGCCTCGCGTGAATCCGAATCACGCGACGAAAGCGGATCGATAGAATGTGCGGCGGCTTCGGCAGGACCGGAAGCCGCGCGATTTTTTCAATCATCACCGGGCATGAGGCCCGGAAACGATATTTTCAATTCAAGAGGTAGCAGTCATGCAAATGTGGACACAACGCCGCATGCGAATTCAACAGGCTCAGGCGCAAGGGCGTCGCCAGCGCGGTTTCACGCTGATCGAAATCATGGTCGTGATCGCGATTCTCGGCATTCTCGCCGCGCTGATCGTGCCGAAGATCATGAGCCGCCCGGACGAGGCGCGCCGCGTCGCTGCCAAGCAGGACATCGGCACCATCATGCAGGCGATGAAGCTCTATCGCCTCGATAACGGCCGTTATCCCACTCAGGAGCAAGGCTTGCGCGCGCTGATCGAAAAGCCGTCGACCGAGCCGGTGCCGAACAACTGGAAGGACGGCGGCTATCTGGAGCGCCTGCCGAACGATCCGTGGGGCGGCCAGTATCAGTATCTGAATCCGGGCGTGCACGGCGAAGTCGACGTGTTCAGCTACGGCGCGGACAACAAGGCGGGCGGCGAAGGCAATGACGCCGACGTCGGGTCGTGGCAATAAGCCGTCGGCGCAAGACATCGTGAACGGGCATTCGCCGGCGCGTCGTCAGGCCGGCTTCACGCTGCTCGAAATGCTCGTCGTGCTGGTGATCGCGGGGCTGCTGGTGTCGCTCGCGTCGCTGCAACTGACGCGCAACCCGCGCACCGATCTCAACGAGGAAGCGCAGCGTCTCGCGCTGCTGTTCGAATCGGCGGGCGACGAAGCGCAGGTGCGCGCGCGGCCGATCGCGTGGCAGCCGCTCGACGGCGGCTTTCGCTTCGACATCCGCACGGAAGACGGCTGGCGCCCGCTGCGCGACGATCTGCTGCGCCCGCGCCGCTGGGAAGGCGGCGTGACCGGCGTGACGATCAATTTCCTCGATTCGGACAAGTCGGTGAACCGGCTCGTGTTCGGCACCGAAGCCATCGACGCGCCGATGGAAATCACGCTGATTTCGCCGGCGGGCCGCGTGACGATCGTCGGCAGCGGCAGCGGCCGTTTTCAGGTGCGATGATGCGTAAGGCTCGTCGACATCAGCGCGGTTTCACGATGATCGAAGTGCTCGTCGCGCTGGCGATCATCGCGGTGGCGCTGGCCGCGTCGGTGCGCGCGGTCGGCTCGCTCGCGACGGGCGAGGCGGACCTGCACCGGCGGCTGCTCGCGGGCTGGAGCGCGGACAACGAACTCGCGCAGCTAAGGCTTTCGCATCAGTTTCCGGCGATCGGCTCGCGCAGCTTCGACTGCTCGCAGGGCAATCTGAAACTCACCTGCACGCAGCGCGTGAGCCAGACGCCCAATCCGATTTTCCGGCGCGTCGAGATGTTCGTCGCGACGCCGGGCCGCTCCGGTTATCTGGCGCAACTGGTCACGGTGGTGGCGAATGAAACGAACCGCTCACTCTGAGCGCGGCTTCACGCTGCTCGAAATGCTGATCGCGATCGCGATTCTCGCGGTGCTCGCGGTGTTGTCGTGGCGCGGGCTCGATTCCGTGATCCGCGGCCGCGCGACCATCGAGAACGCGATGCAGGACGAACGCATCGTCGCGCAATTGTTCGACCAGATGCGCATCGACGCGCGTCAGGCCGCCACCGACGACGAAGCGGGCCAGCCCGCCGTGCAGATCGGCAACGGCTCGTTGCAGATCGTGCGTGGCGTGTTCGCGCCGGGCACGGCGCCGCGCCTGCAGGTGGTGCGCTACCGGCTCTCGAACAGCCGGATCGTGCGCTATGCGTCGCCGCCGCTCGAGAACGTCGGCGAAGTGCGGCGCGCGTTGTCGTCGGCCGATACGGCGGACGGCTGGAGTTCGATTCCCTTGATGGGCGGCGTGGCCTCGCTCGCGACGCGCGTCTACATCCCGGAAAAAGGCTGGACGACGAGAATGACCGACGTGTTCTCGCAGATCAACCAGAACGACAACAACCTGAAAGTGCCGCAACTGGGCAACGCGCCGCTGGCGCGCGCGGTGTCGGGTGTTCAGGTCGCGGTCGGCGCGCGCACGCTGGCGACGCCGCTCACGCGCGTGTTTCTGGTCGGAGAATGAGCATGCGCGCGATGAACCGGAAAAAGCAGCGCGGCGTTGCGATCATCAGCGCGCTCTTGGTCGTATCGCTGGCGGCGATTCTCGTGTCGGGCATGCTGTGGCGCCAGCAGGTGCAGATTCGTCGCATCGAGAATCAGCGGCTGCTCGCACAGGCGCAATGGATTTCACGCAGCGCGCTCGACTGGACGCGTCTCATCCTGCGCTCGGAAGCCGATACCTCGCCGACGGTCACGTACCTCGGCGGCGTGTGGGGCGTGCCGATCGCGAAAACGAAGCTGTCGGACTTTCTCGGGCAGATCGGCGAAGTGCGCGCGCAACAGGGCGCGTCCACGTATCTGTCCGGCTCGATCGAGGACGCGCAGGCGAAGTTCAATCTGCGCAACCTCGTTTCGACGCCGACGCCCGGCGTGCTGACGATCAACGTCGCGCAGATTCAGGCGTTCCAGCGGCTGCTCGCGATGCTCGGCATCAACGGCTCGCTCGCGAAAACCGTGGCGCTGCAGATGCGCGCGGGCCTTGCGCGCTCCGCGACGCGTTTCCAGACGCAGACCGGCAACAGCGCGACTTCGGCCACCGGCACGAGCACGGAAGCGACGATCGCGGCGCTCGCGCAAGGCGGCACGGGCGGCGGCAACTTCACCGACGATCCCGGCCTGAAGGACGCCGACAACAACGCGCCCGTCGCGCCCTTGCAGATGATCAGCGTCGATTCGCTGCTCGACGTGCCGGGCTTTTCGGCGGAAGCGGTCGCGAAGCTCAGGCCGTTCGTCACCGTGCTGCCGACGACGGCCGCCGTAAATATGAACACCGCGCCCGCCGAAGTGATCGCGGCCGTGGTGCCCGGCATGAATCTGTCGCAGGCGCAGGCGTTCGTCGCGCGCCGCGAGACGGTGTTTTTTCACGATATCGGCAACGTGCAGCTCGCGCTGACCGGCGCGGGCGTCAAGACCGTGTCGACCGATCCGAGCGAAATGGACGTCACCACGAAGTATTTCGTGATCCACGGGCGCGTCGAGCACGAACGCGCGCAACTAGAACGCACGACGCTCGTGTATCGCGATCCGACGACGCATACGACGCGCATCGTCTACACACGCGACTCGCTGTGAAGACGCGCCGTTGTCATTGATGAGAGGAAGTGGCCTTTGAGCACACTGATCGTTCTATTACCGCCGCGCGATCCCGCGGTGCGCTCGGAAGAGTGGCATCTGCCGGATCTGCCGTTTCTGCTGCTCGACAAGCGCGGCGAGCCGCAACGCATCGGCCGCGCGGCGCTCGGGCTGCTGCCGCGCGCGAGCGCGACGGTGCTGATCGTCGCCGCGCGCGACACGCTGTTGCTCGCCGCCGCCGTGCCGCCGCTCAAGGGGCCGCGCTTGCGGCAGGCGCTGCCGAACGTCGTCGAGGATCAGCTGATCCAGGACCCGCAGACGTGCCACGTCGCCGTCGATCCGGTCGAGCTCGCCGATGGCAAGCGCGTGGTCGCCGTGATCGATCGCGGCTGGTTCCGTTTCGTGGTGGGCGCGTTTTCGGGCGCGGGGCATCGCAACGTGAAGGCGGTGCCCGCGATGCGCTGCCTGCCGGCTCCGGTTCCGGCAGCGAGCGTCGAAGGCGAGGAAACGGCAGTGCTGCCGACGCCGTTCGTCGCGGGCCTGCTCGGTCATGTCGTATCGACCGCGCCGGCGCTGATCGGCGAGCTGGCCGCGCCGTCGCCTGCTTCGCTCGCCGCGCCGCGCATCGAGATCGCGATTGCGCGCGGCGAACGCGCGGCGCTCGGCGAAGGTCTCGCGCTGCCCGCCGAATCGATCGAGGCGACGCTTGCCGCGCTCGCGGGCGATCATCCGGTGACGCTCTATTCGCTAGCCGATCTGCCCGGCGACGAGCCGCGCCTGTCCGGGTCGCGCAATGCCGCCGCGGCCGTCGCGGGCGCGCTGCCGGTCGCGTTCGAAGCGCTCGCGCGCAATGCGCTCGCGTGCCGCTTCGATCTGTGCCAGTTCGAATTCGCCGCGCAGCCGTGGCGACTCGACCGCGCGACGATGCGGCGCCTGCGCGTGCCGATTGCGCTCGTGGCGGCGTCGATCGTGGTGTCGATCATCGGTATCAACGTGCAATGGCTGCAGCTTGCGCGTCAGCGCGACGCGATCAGCGCGCAGGAAACCGAACTGCTGCTCAACGCGTTCCCGAAGACGACCGTCGTGCTCGACGCGCCCGATCAGATGGCGCGCAATCTCGATCGGCTGCGGGTGGCGTCGGGCGAGCTTTCGCCGTCGGATTTCCTGTCGCTGGCAGACGGACTCGCGCGCTCGCTCGCTCCGGTGCCGGTGAATGGCGTCGCGGGACTCGATTATCGCGATCGTCATCTGGAAGTGACCTTCAAGCCGGAAACCAAGGTCGATCCCGACCTTTCGAAGCGCCTCGCCGCCAATGGCCTGAACGGTTCGATCGATAGCAACACCGGCAAATGGACCATCAGGAGCGCCCAATGAAAGCGGAAATCGGACGTTCACTGTCGGAATTCTGGGAAGCGCGCACGCCGCGCGAGAAGACGCTCCTCATGTGGGGCGGCCTCGCGCTTGGGCTCGTGCTCGTGTATCTCGTGCTGTGGGCGCCTGCTTACGAAGGCCGCGCGCGGCTGCGCGACAGCTTGCCGACGATGCAGCGCCAGCTCGCGACGATGACCGCGCAGGCCAACGACGCGCGTTCGCTCGCGCCCGCCACCGAAGGCGTGATGCCGACGGGCGGCGCGTTGCGCGATGCGCTCGCGAAGTCCCTCGCGGACAACGGCATGCAGCCGACACAGGTTCAGGTGATCGGCGCGGCGGTGCAGATTCAGTTAAAGAACGCGTCGTTCCCCAACTGGACGATGTGGCTCGACGACGCGCGCAAGCAGTTCAAGGTGCAGATATCGGAGGCGCACGTCACGGCGTTGAAGCCGGATGGCCAGGTGGATCTGACGGCATCGCTGCAACCGGCCGGCACGAAATGAGTTACTGGACGCGACGTATCCGGCTCGCGATGCCGGCGCTTTTCGTGATGGTGATATCGATCGCCGGCACGCTGCTCGTGATGCTGCCCGCCGCGTGGATCGTGCCGCAGTTCTCGAAGTCGACGGGCGGCCACGTCAATCTGGTCGATCCGGCGGGGTCGCTGTGGCACGGTTCGGCCACACTGATGCTCGCCGCAGGCAGCGACGGCGCGGGCGCTACGTTGTTGCCGGGGCGGATCGAATGGACGACATCGTTCCTGCCGTTGTTCACCGGACGCGTGCACATGACGATGCGCCAGACCGAAGCGATGCCTGACGCCGTGACCGTGGACGCCACCACGCGTGGCGCGACGATTACGGCGGGTCAGATTGCCGTGCCGGCGACGCTGCTTGCGGGCCTCGGCGCGCCGTTCAACACGCTGGATTTCGATGGCAGCGTGCGGCTCTCGTGGACCGAATTCCGTTTGCTGAACCGCAACGCTTACGGGCAAGTGGTCGTCTCACTCGACGATATGGCTTCGCGGGTGTCGCGGGTCAAGCCGCTCGGTTCGTATCGTGTCGCGCTGCAGGCGCAGGGCGCATCGGCGACGATCGATCTGTCGACGAGCAAGGGGCCGTTGATGCTCAAGGGCGACGGCGTGATTTCACCGGGTACGACGGGGTTTCAGGGTACGGCGACGGCCGCGCCGGAGCAGCGCGAAAACCTCGCTGGGTTGCTGAATCTGCTCGGCCGGCATACTGATCCGGATACGGTTGCGCTGACCTTCATGCGTTAGGGAACGCAGACGGTCAACGATTGGCCGTTTGCGTCCCGCTCACACCAGACGCAGCCGCGACGGGCGCTTCCACCGCACCCGTCTCGCGATCCATCTGCGCGACATCCCACCCGCCGCCGAGCGCCTTCACCAGCCCCACCGACGACACCATCCGCTGCCCCGCGATATTCGCGAGCTTCTGCTGCGCGGTGAACGCGGTGGTCTGCGCGGTCAGCACGTTGATGAACGCAACCGTCCCCGCCTTGTACTGATTGTTGATGATCGCGAGCGCCTGCTGCGCCGATTCGACAGCCTGCTGCTGCACGACGATCTCCCGCTCCAGAATGCGCAACGACGCGAGATTGTCCTCGACGTCCTGGAACGCCGTCAGCACGGTCTGCCGATAAGTCGCGACGTTCTGGTCGTAAGCAGCACGCGCGGCGTCGGTGCGAGCGGCACGCAGGCCGCCGTCGAAAATCGTTGCTGCGATGTCCGGTCCGAGCGTCCAGAAACGCGACGGCGCGCGCAGCAACTGCGACAGCACCGAGCTTTCGAAGCCGCCCTGCGCGGAGAGCGTGAGCGTCGGGAAGTACGCGGCGATTTCAATGCCGATCTGCTCGTTCGCCGCCGCTGCCTTGCGCTCGGCCGAGGCGATATCCGGGCGGCGCTCGAGAATCGCGGATGGCATTTGCACGGGCACCGTGGGCGGCGTCGCATCGAGCGGAATCGGCGGTATCGAGAACGTGGAAGCCGGCTCGCCGACGAGCACCGCAATCGCATGTTCGAATTGCGCGCGCGCGACGCCGTTGTCGATGGCGGACGCCTGTGCGGACTGCAATTGCGTCTGCGCCTGAATCACGTCCGAGCGCGCGACGATGCCCTGCGCGTACTGATTCTGCGTGAGCTTGAGCGATTGCTCGTAGGCCGCGACGGTTTCGTCGAGGAGCTTTTGTTGCGCATCGAGCGCGCGCAACTGGAAATAGCTCTGCGCAAGCGTGGCCTGCGCGGACAGACGCGCGTTCGCGAGATCGGCGGCCGCGCCTTCCTGGCCGGCCTTCTGCGCGGTGACCGTGCGCGAGACGCTGCCCCACAGGTCCGGTTCCCAGCTCGCGTCGAGCGAAAGGTTGAACTGGTTGTTGACGGAACCCTGCTGGCCGAAGCTGGAACTGTTGGTCGACCGGTTGCCCGTGCCGGTTCCGGAACGCGACGCCGACGCCGCTGCGCCGATCGTCGGGAAGTACGCCGCGCGCGCCTCGCCGACGAGCGCGCGCGCCTGGCGATACGCGGCCGCGAACTGCGCGATGCTCTGGTTCGCCTGATTCACGCGCGTTTCGAGCTCGTTGAGGCGTTCGTCGTTATAGACGGTCCACCAGGTGCCGCGGTCGATCTGGTCGGCGGGCTGCGCGACCTTCCAGCCTTCGGGCGCTTCCTTGTAACTGGCCGGGACCGTCGTCGTGGGGCGCTGATAGTCGGGCCCGACCGCGCAGCCGGCGATGAACATCGCGAGCGTGGCGGCAAGCGCCGTGGCGGTCAGCCGGCGCGGGACGGCGAAAGCGGGAAGGGCGGGGCGATACGGCATCTGCTTGTCGAAATTCCTGTCGGCGCGGCTCCGTTCGAAGCGACGGACGCGATCAGCCGAGATGGTAACGGAACGCGGCGCGCGCTCGATGCGCGCGCCGAGCGTTGTCGGGCAGACGTTAGCGTAACGGGTTCGCCGTAAGGCGGGTGTTACGCGGCGGCAGGAATCGGTTACGACGCGTTACGGGGAAGCGCTTGTGCGCCTTACGCTCCGCTTGCGCCGCCGCTTCCGGGACATGCGGAGCAGGGCGCGGGCAGCAACGGCCGCGCCGACGCGGCCTTCTTCGGCGCGGAAGCCGCCGTCTTGCGCCGTTGCCGGTTCTCGAACCATCCCATGCCGAGCACCGCGAACGAACCGCCCGGCAGCAAGAATACGATCAGATACAACGCGAGTTTCCACGAGCTCAGCTTCGGCGGGACGAAGTGACGGGAAGCGTTGGCGATCGTGCTGCTGATGGGGCCGAAGCGTCGGCGGGCGGTGCGAACAAAGCGGGTCATTTGAAGGTCCTTCGGGCGTCGCAGAACGACGGCTGGCGATCAGAACATGGTCTCGAATTGCGCATCACGCGCGTAACTCAGTGCATAGAATAATATTGACTATGCAACTACTTTTCAAGATACTGCCGATTGCTTTTTCGCAATTATCGGCTTCACGGGGGCGCGGCGCAGTGTCGCAACCCCGCAACAGCCGTTTGACCGATGTCGCATGAACAGCGAACCGCTTTACGATCCCGCCACGATTCAACTCGAAACGAGCCTCGGTTATTTCCTTGCCAAGGCGCGCAACGTGCTCGTCATGCGAACCGATCAGGCGCTCAAGCCGCTCGATCTCACGTCGCCGCAGATCGGCGTGATCCTGCTGCTTGCGTCGGGACGCGCGCGCACGCCGCTGGAACTGTCGCGCGAGATGTCGTATGACAGCGGCTCGATGACGCGCATGCTCGACCGGCTCGAAAAGAAAGGTTTCGTGAGCCGGGCGCGCAGCGAGGCCGACCGCAGGATGGTCGAACTGAGCCTGACCGTGCGAGGGCGCGACGCCGCCGCGCGCCTGCCCGCGATCGGCGCCGCCGTGCTCAACGAACAACTGGACGGTTTCAGCCCTGCGGAGCTGGCGCTGTTGATCGGCATGCTGACGCGCATTATCGGCAACTCGCCGATGGCCGTTTGCGCGCCGTGCGGGCTCGACGAAGATTTGCCCTGATTGATCGGACGAAACTGGCGTTTCATTGCGCAGATTTCGCTGTCTGGGCAGAGAATGCCTCGACAATAAATAGTTTGCGTGCGATGCGTGCTTTCGGCATCGTCGGCGCATGGAGAAAACGAAGAATGTCCACATCCGCGACGAGCACGCCCGCCACGCCGCCCGCGCCCATGCCGCTCACCGGCGGCATCCTCGCCCTGCTGACGATGGGCCTCGCGCTCGGCACGTTCATGGAAGTGCTCGACACGTCGATCGCGAACGTCGCGGTGCCGACCATTTCCGGCAGCCTCGGCGTGGCGACGAGCGAAGGCACCTGGGTGATCTCGTCGTATTCGGTCGCGTCCGCTATCGCGGTGCCGCTGACCGGTTGGCTCGCACGCCGCGTCGGCGAGGTGAAGCTCTTCACGATATCGGTGCTGCTGTTCTCCGTCGCGTCCGCGCTCTGCGGCCTCGCGCACAACTTTCAGTCGCTGATCGCGTTCCGGCTGTTGCAGGGCCTCGTCTCCGGCCCGATGGTCCCGCTGTCGCAAACCATCCTCATGCGCAGCTATCCGCCGGAAAAGCGCGGACTCGCGCTCGGCCTCTGGGCGATGACAGTGATCGTCGCACCGATCTTCGGCCCGGTGATGGGCGGCTACATCACCGATAACTTCACGTGGCCGTGGATCTTCTACATCAACGTGCCGATCGGCATGTTTTCCGCGGCGATCGCGTACTTCCTGCTGCGCGGCCACGAGACGAAGACGACCCAGCAGCGCATCGACGGCGTCGGGCTTGCGTTGCTGGTGATCGGCGTCGCGAGCCTGCAGATGATGCTCGATCTCGGCAAGGACCACGACTGGTTCAGCTCGAACTTCATCGTGACGCTGGCGATCGTCGCGGCGGTGTCGCTCGCGTTCATGTTCGCGTGGGAGTTGACCGAAAAGGAACCGGTGATCGACCTGTCGCTCTTTCGCGACCGCAACTTCGCGATGGGCGTGCTCATTACGTCGCTCGGCTTTCTCGCGTTTTTCGGCTCGGTCGTGGTGTTGCCGCTGTGGCTGCAAACCGTGCTCGGCTACACGCCGTGGCTCGCGGGCCTCGCCACCGCGCCGGTCGGCATCCTCGCGCTGGTGCTCTCGCCGCTCATCGGGCAGAACATGCATCGGCTGAATCTGCGCGTGGTCGCGAGTTTCGCGTTCCTCACCTTCGCGTTCGTGTCGCACTGGAACTCGACCTTCACGCTCGACACGCCGTTCCACGAGATCATCTATCCGCGTCTGATTCAGGGCATCGGCGTCGCGTGCTTCTTCGTGCCGATGACGACCATCACGCTCTCCAGCGTCTCCGACGAACGGCTCGCGGGCGCGGCGGGGCTGTCGAACTTCCTGCGGACCTTGTCGGGCGCGATCGGCACGGCGGTCAGCACGACTTTCTGGGAAAACGGCATGATCCGCCATCATGCGCGGCTCACCGAATCGGTCACGCCGTATTCGGCGGGCACGACGGCCTATTCGGATCTGCTTTCGGGACTCGGTCTGTCGGGACAGGCGCTGACGGCGCAACTGGATCGCGTGGTGTCGGCGCAGGCGTACATGATGTCGACCAACGACTTCTTCCGCATTTCGTTCTACGCGTTTCTCGTGCTGGCCGTGATGGTCTGGCTGACGCGGCCGAAGAAGGGCGCGTCAGCCACGATGGGTCATTGATTTACTGCGGCGTGAGCGGCGTCACCGATTGGCCCGGCTGGTTCTCGAGATTGAGCGGAACCGGTTGATCGAGCGGGCTGACCTGCACGCCGCCTGGAGCGGGCGCGGCGGGCGCGACGGGCGGCGTCGCGACTGCCTGCGCGGCTTGCGGCGTCGTTTTCCGCAGCCCCGGACCGTTTCGGATGAACTGCTTGAAGTCCGCGCCCGCCTGCCACGGGTTGGGCTCGCAGCCGAGCGGGTTGTCGCAGTGCGCGGCGAAGCCGATCGTCGCGGTGCCTTCGTTCGTCGGCGTCTTGGTGATCTGATACGCGAGCGCGCGCTTTCCGCTCGACGGTCCCGCCGTCTGGATGATCGAATCCGTGACGGTCTGCAACTTGTACGCCGAATGATTCGTCACCCAGACCTGGGCGCGTGCCCACCACGCATCGCATTCGGGCTTGCTCATGCAGGTGAGCGGTTGGGTGGCCTGCTCCATGACGGTGCTGCTGACCTGATCGTCTACCGCGCAGCCGCCCAATAGCGCAAGCGACGCAGCCCCCAGCGCGGCCGCGCCGAAGAACATCTTTTTCATTGCTCCCCCGATCGTCGAAAAGTCGGCAACATTTTGACCCGTCAACCCGGATGACGTTGTGATGCGTTTCCCTCTGTTGCACAAGCCGGTAAGGCTTTCCGGCGCACGCGGGCGCCGGAACGGAAAAAGCTGCTCGTCGCGAAGGAGCGCGAACGCTCACGCGCTCGCGGGATTCAGCTTGTAGTCCTGATAGGCGGCGACGAACGCATCGAACGATTCGCTGTCGCTGCTTTCGACCACCGTCTGCTCCACCAACGATTTCGCCGCGAGTTCTTCCATCGCGCGCTCGTCTTCGAACGAGAGCGGGCGCGCGCGGAACGTTTCGGCGTGGCGCGCGCTGAGTTCGAGCGCGAAGGCGTCGAAAGATTGCCGATTGTCGCGCATCGTCTGCAACACGCGAGCGGACGGCGTCAGCGATGCATCTGCGACGCGCGGCCGCAATCCCCGAAGCGCGCGCGTGTGGTCGTCGTTACCGTTGAGCGTGTCGAGCGTCTTCGCGACCGGCTCGATCGCGTCGAAGAGCGCTTCGGCCCACTGCTGCATCGGCACGCTCGCGCCGTCGCGTTGCAGCGTGAGACCTGGCTTGCGTCCTTCCTTCGACACCGCGCTGAAATTGCCGTTCGCTTCGATGCTCGCCGCGGGCGGCAACAACGGGCTGTCTTCCAGCGCGCAATACAGCAGGTATGCATCGAGAAAGCGCGCGGTCTCCAGCGAGATGCCGGTCGGCTCGAACGGATCGATGTCGAGGCAGCGCACTTCGATGTACTGCACGCCGCGCTCGGCCAACGCATGCAGCGGACGTTCGCCCGAATACGTGACGCGCTTCGGGCGGATCGTCGAGTAGAACTCGTTTTCGATCTGCAGGACGTTGGTGTTGATCTGGACCCATTCGCCATCGCGCTGCGTGCCGATGGCCTCATACGGCGCGTACGGCTGGCTCACGGCTTTGGCGAGCACGTCGAGATAGGCGTCGAGCGTGTCGTAGCTCGGCAGCAGGTCCGCCTGCGCGGGATTGTTCGCGTAGCCGAGATCGCTCATGCGCAGGCTGGTCGCGTGCGGCAGATACAGCGTGTCGTCATCGAACGTTTCGAGATGATGCGTCTTGCCTTCGACGAAGCGCTTGTTGAGCGCCGGCGACGCGCCGAACAGATACATCAGCAGCCAGTTGGTGCGGCGGAAGTTGCGGATGAGCGCGAAGTAGCGTTCCGACTGGAAATCCTTCGCGGACAGCGTGCTCGATTGGTCCAGCGCCTGCCACGCGCGCCACACATTTTCGTTGAGCGAGTAGTTGTAGTGGATGCCCGCGATACATTGCATCGTGCGCCCATAGCGCAGCGCGAGCCCGCGCCGGTACACGTTCTTGAGCGTGCCGATATTCGACGTGCCGTAATAGCCGAACGGAATCTCGTCCTCAGGCGGCAGCGCATTGGGCATCGAGTTGTTCCACAGCAACTCGTCGCCCATGTGCGCGTACGCGAAACGATGCAGCACGTCGAGGCGATCGAGCGTGAGCGCCGCGTCGGCTTCGGCGGGCGTGATGAGTTCGACGAGCGCTTCGGAGTAATCGGTCGTGATGAGCGGATGCGTCAGCGCGGAGCCGAACGCGCGCGGATGCGGCGTCATCGCCAGCTTGCCCTGCGGCGTCACACGCAAGCTTTCTTTTTCGATGCCGCGCAAGCCTTGGCGCAGCGCGTCGGCGTGTGGGCCGGACGCGAGCGCGGCAAGCCTGCGCTCGAAAGCGCCGGCCTTGGGGTGAGCGGGATTCTTGTTTGCCATTGAAGCAATCTGCGAGGAGCGCGAGCGCATGCGCCCGGTCATATTTTTAGGGTAGCGGGCACTTTAACATCTCGGTGTCAGGCGTGCTTGAGCCCAGAAACCGTAAGGGTTTGCGGGTTTTTCGGAGGCTTCGTGCGGCACGCGGCGGAGGGGTTCCGGAGCCGCTTCGGGCGGCTCGCGAGGGCTTTGACACGCCCGCGCGTCATGACGACGGCGAGCGCGTGTGCTTCATGCGACCTTGTTGGCTTCGTTGTGGGCGCGTTCGGTTTCGAGCAGCGCTTCCTTGCGCGGCGTGCCCCAGCGATAGCCCGAGATCGCGCCATCCTTGCCGATCACGCGATGGCACGGAATCGCGAGGGCCACGGGATTCGAGCCGCATGCGTTGGCTACCGCGCGCACCGCGCGAGGCGAGCCGAGCGTGGCCGCGATGTCCGTGTAACTGCGCGTCTGACCATACGGGATACGCCGCAACGCGTCCCACACGCGCCGCTGGAAAGCCGTCGCGCCGATGTCGAGCGGCAAGTCGAAGCGCTCGCGCGTGCCTTGCAGATACGCGCGAATCTGCGCGATGAACGGCTCCATCTTCGCAGCATCCTCGACGCGTTCGGCCTGCGCGAAATCGGCGGCGAGCTGTCCGACGAGCGTATCTGCATCGTCGCCGAACGCGATCTTGCAGACGCCCTTGTCCGTCGCGGCGACGATCACCGTGCCGAGCGGCGTCGCGGCGGTCGAATAGCGCACGGTCAGTCCCGCGCCCTGGCGCCTGTACGCGGACGGCGTCATGCCGAGCTCGGCAGGCACGGCCTCGTACATGCGCGACGGCGAGCCGAAACCGGCGTCGTGCGTCGCGCGCGTCACGTCGCGGCCGCGCTGCAACGCGTCGCGCAGCACGCCCGCGCGTTGCGCCGCCTGATACTGACGCGGCGAGATGCCGACGATCCGCGAAAAAAGGCGCTGCAGATGGAACGGGCTGACATGCACGGCATCGCTCAACTGGGCGAGCGTCATGCGCTGCTGCGGATCGGCGTCGAGCACCTTGCACGCGCGCTCGACGATGGCGAGTTCGCGCGGCAGGCTGGTCGGCTGGCAGCGCTTGCAGGCGCGGTATCCGGCGGCGACGGCTGCATCGGTCGTCGGGAAGAATTCGACGTTTTCACGACGCGGCGCCCGCGACGCGCACGAGGGCCGGCAGAACACGCCGGTTGTGCGTACGGCGAAGAAGAAAGCGCCGTCGGCATGCTCGTCGCGATCGACGACGGCTTGCCAGCGGGTTTCATCGGATGAAAAGACAGGGTTGGTTACGGTTTTCATGACGACCTCGAAGGCTCTTGGGTACGAGACCACTGTAGAGCCGTGTGGACGAGGTTACGCGCCGTTTCTTGCGGTGTCATCGGCAGGCGGAATCCCAAAAGTGACGCACAGATGCCACAGAATCACGCCATAGGGGTTTTTACTAAAATTTCTATTGCGTCGCATCAACCGGCTATGTATTATTGGAACTGTCTCCTCCATGTCTCCTCCTGATATGGATTCAGCCCGCCAACCTAGGCGGGCTTTTTTTCGCCTGTACGTTTCCATCAGACGAAAAAACCGGGCTCAACAGCCCGGTTCGTTCCTGGACGCCGCCGCCGTTACAGCACGTAGCGCGACAAGTCTTCGTCCTGCGCCACGTCGCCGAGCGCGCGATCCACATACGCCGCGTCGATCCGCACCGGCTGGCCCGTGTGATTGCCCGCCGCGAACGACACTTCCTCCAGCAGCTTCTCGATCACCGTATACAGCCGCCGCGCGCCAATGTTCTCGGTTTTCTCGTTCACCGAATACGCGATTTCCGCGAGACGCCGGATGCCTTCGTCGGTGAAATCGAGTTCGACGCCTTCGGTCGCGAGCAGCGCCTTGTACTGCTTGACAAGGCTTGCATCGGTCGAATTCAGGATCGATTCGAAGTCGCCGACCGACAGCGAATCCAGCTCGACGCGAATCGGAAAGCGCCCTTGCAGCTCGGGAATCAGATCGCTCGGCTTGGCGAGATGGAACGCGCCGCTCGCGATGAACAGGATGTGATCGGTCTTGATCATCCCGTATTTGGTGTTGATGGTCGTGCCTTCGACGAGCGGCAGCAGGTCGCGCTGCACGCCCGCACGCGACACTTCGGCGCCGCCCGCCTCGCTGCGCGACGCGATCTTGTCGATTTCATCGAGAAACACGATGCCGTTCTGCTCGACGTTCTGCACCGCACGGCTCTTGACCTCTTCGTCGTTGAGCAGCTTGCCGGCTTCTTCGTCGGTGAGCAGCTTCAGCGCTTCCTTCACCTTCACCTTGCGGCGCGTCTTCTTGCCGCCGCCGATGTTCGCGAACATCGAACGAATCTGCTCGGTCATGTCCTCCATGCCCGGCGGCCCCATGATGTCCATGCCGACTTGCGGCAGTTCCACGTCGAGTTCGATTTCCTTGTCGTCGAGCGCGCCTTCGCGCAAGCGCTTGCGGAAAGTCTGACGCGTGGTGTTGTCGCCCTCGCCGCCCGATTCCGCCGCGCCGAAACCGACCGGGCGCGCGCTCGGCAGGAGGATATCGAGGATGCGGTCTTCCGCGCGATCTTCCGCCTTCGTGCGTACTTTCTTCATCTCGGATTCGCGCGTCTGCTTGACGGAAATCTCGATCAGATCGCGCACGATGCTGTCCACATCGCGCCCGACGTAGCCCACTTCGGTGAACTTGGTCGCTTCGATCTTGATGAACGGCGCGTCCGCGAGCTTGGCGAGACGACGCGCGATCTCGGTCTTGCCGACGCCCGTCGGCCCGATCATCAGGATGTTCTTCGGCGTGATCTCCTGGCGCAGCGGTTCGCCGACCTGCTGACGGCGCCAGCGGTTGCGCAGCGCGACGGCAACCGCCTTCTTCGCGCGCCCCTGGCCGATGATGTGTTTGTCGAGTTCGGAGACGATTTCGGAGGGAGTCATAGTGGTCATCGCTGGGTCCTTTATTCGATCGTCTCGATGACGCGATTGTGATTGGTGTAGATGCACATGTCGCCGGCGATGGTGAGCGCCTTTTCGACGATGTCGCGCGGGGCGAGAGCGGTGTTTTCGATGAGCGCCTGCGCCGCGGCCTGCGCGTATGCGCCGCCCGAGCCGATCGCCGCGATGCCGTGTTCGGGATCGAGCACGTCGCCGTTGCCGGTGATGACGAGCGTCGTGTCCTTGTCTGCGGTGATCAGCATGGCTTCGAGACGGCGCAGCATGCGGTCGGTGCGCCAGTCCTTCGCCAGTTCGACGGCGGCGCGCGTCAGATTGCCCTGATGCTTCTCGAGCTTCGCTTCGAAGCGGTCGAGCAGCGAGAACGCGTCGGCCGTGCCGCCGGCGAAGCCGACCAGCACCTTGCCGCCATAGATGCGGCGCACTTTCTTCGCGCCCCCTTTCATGACGATGTTGCCGAGCGTCACCTGACCATCGCCGCCCAGCGCGACCTTGCCGTCGCGGCGCACGGAGACGATGGTCGTGCCGTGAAATTGTTCCATGTGCGTTCCTTGTGAAAACCAGAAGGACGCGGGGCGGCTTCGTCGTCGAACGACCGGCCGCCGCGCAGTCGAGAATTCGATGAAGTGCACGGCGCGGGGTTCCGTCCGGGCCTCGGAGGCCGCAGGCGAAGCGCCGCGCTCGCGCCCGCCGCGATGATGCTGTTGCGGCGGCGCGTCCGGCTCATTTTAGGGCGCTGGCGGATTTATCAAGACTTTCGACATCGACGTGCGGCGTTTTTGCTCGCCTGAAAGTAAAAAAGGCACCCCGTCGATGGGTGCCCTTTTTTACTGATTTCCCTGCTCTAGCGCAACTTTTTGCGGCGGCGTTTTCCCCGTGGCGGGGCGGTCCCGCGATAATCGCCTGCCGGCAGCTATTTCAGTCGCCGAACAGCTTCTGACGCAGTTCGCGGCGTTCCTGCGCTTCGAGCGACAGCGTGGCCGTCGGGCGCGCGATCAGACGCGGAATGCCGATCGGTTCGCCGGTCTCTTCGCACCAGCCGTAATCGCCGGAGTCGATGCGCGCGAGCGATTGCTGCACCTTCTTCAGAAGCTTGCGTTCGCGGTCGCGCGTGCGCAGTTCCAGTGCATGCTCTTCCTCGATGGTCGCGCGATCCGCCGGGTCCGGCACGATCACCGTTTCCCGCAGATTTTCGGTCGTCTGGCCGGCATTCTTCAGAATGTCCGCCTGCAACTGCTCGAGCCGGTTCTTGAAGAAGGCGAGTTGATCCTCGTTCATGTAGTCCTTCTCGCTCATCTTCAGGATTTCGGCTTCGGTCAAGAGTTTCGTTGTCATCTGCTTGCTTCTTCAATGTAAGGCGATGTCTTCGCAACGCCCGCACTTGCGTTGCCCGCATGCAGCGCATCGGTACGCATGGGGCTACGCGACGCGTCGATGCGGGGCCGAACTCCTCTGGAAACCGATATTGGATGATGCTCCGGATGACGACGGGCGCATTTGCATGTGCCCTGGATTTCCGGCCCCGGTGCTTTGACTTGATTTGCCTTCCCCCGGCAAATCGAGGCATCGTCCCGACGGGACATCCCTTCTCCTGACTTCCGCCGAGCGTGCGCCTGAAAGACGCGCATCCAGCGGAACTGCCCTTCTCCAGTGGGGCTGTATTGTAACTGAACCGCAATTTCCGACGATAACGAGGAAAACCCTGTCAAATCACGCCGGAATTTCAAAAATATAACGCCTGGACGTGCAAAAAGCGATGTCGGTTGGTGGTCGCGACTACATACCCGCATCGAAAGTCGCTCATGAAAAACGCCGCCCGCGAGTCACTCGCAGCGGCGTTTTCATTTCAGCGCCCGGTTCCGCCCCGCGTGAATCGCAGGATTCAAGCGAGATGCGTGCCGGGTTACTTCACGAGACAGGCGTCGAGTCCGTCGGTGATCAGATCCTTCGGCAGCTCGATGCCGATGAACACCATCTTGCTGTTTTTCTTTTCGATCGGCATCCATTTGCCGGCGAGGTCGCTGCCCATCATCTGATGCACGCCCTGGAACACGACCTTGCGATCGACGCCCTTCATATAGAGCACGCCCTTGTAGCGCAGCAGGCGCTCGCCATAGATCTGCAGGATGCCGCCGAGGAAGTCTTCGAGGCGGTTCGGATCGAACGGCTTGTCGCTGCGGTAGACGAACGACTTGATCTTGTCGTCGTGATGCGCGTGATGGTGATGATGCCCGTGCTCGTGATCGCGGCTGTGATCGTGACCGCAGGTCGAATGATCGTGGTCGTGATCGTGCGCGTGGTCATGGTCGTGATCGTCTTCCGCGAGGAAGTCGGGATCGATCTCGAGCTTCGAATTCAGATTGAAGCCGCGCAGATCGAAGATTTCCTTGATGTCGGCATCGCCGAAATTGACGATCCTGACGGCCGCGCGCGGGTTCATGTGCAGCAGGCGATGCTTGAGAGATTCGAGTTCGTCGGCCGAGACGAGATCGGACTTCGTGACGAACAGGCGATCCGCGAAACCGACCTGCCGCTGCACCACTTCGTGCTGATCGAGCTGCGCGTTCGCGTGCTTCGCGTCGACTAGCGTGATGATCGCGTCGAGCAGGAATTCGTCGGCGACGGTGTTATCCATGAAGAACGTCTGCGCGACCGGACCCGGATTCGCGAGGCCGGTGGTTTCGATCACGACGCGGTCGAAATCGAGCGTGCCCGCCTTCTTGCGGTTCGCGAGGTCTTCGAGCGCGCGCGCCAGATCGCCGCGGATCGTGCAGCAGATGCAGCCGTTGCTCATCTGGATGATCTGCTCGTTCGTTTCCTGCACGAGAATTTCGTTGTCGATGTTCTCTTCGCCGAACTCGTTCTCGATCACGGCGATCTTCATGCCGTGCTGCTCGTTCAGGATGCGCTTGAGCAGCGTGGTTTTGCCGCTGCCCAGAAAGCCGGTCAGGATGGTTACGGGAATCATGGTGTCGCCTGTGTCCTTGTCTGTGTTCGGTCGTCTGTGTCTTGGAACCGCGCTGAATCGATTATTGAAACATATTTGTCAAGCCAGCGCCGCGCGCGGCCTTGGGCGGAGCGCGAATTGCGGCTACGTTGGGGCGATCAGGCGATTTGCAACAGCAGCCCTTTCAGGTACTCGCCTTCCGGAAACGCCGTCAGCAGCGGATGATCGACGCCCGCGCCCAGGCGCTTGAGAATGCGCGCATCGACGCGCGCATCCGCCGCCGCATCCGCGACGATCTTCTGAAACAGGCCGGAATCGATCGCGCCCGAGCACGAATAGGTGAAAAGCAGCCCGCCCGGGCGCAGCAGCTTGAAGCCGCTCAGGTTGATGTCCTTGTACGCGCGCGCGGCGCGATCCACCGTTTCCTTCGATGGCGCGAACTTCGGCGGATCGAGCACGATCAGGTCGAACCGCCGGCCTTCGTCGTAGAGACGGCGCAGCGTCTTGAAGGCATCGGCGTCGAGCCATTCGGCCTTGTCGGCGTCGAAGCCGTTCGCCTTCACGTTTTCGCGGGCGAGCGCGAGCGCTTCGCCGGACGAATCGACGGATACCACGCGCGTCGCGCCGCCCTTGAGCGCCGCAAGCGAAAAGCCGCCCGTATAGCAGAAGCAGTTCAAGACCTCGCGCCCCGCAGCGTGCTGCGCGACGAGCACGCGGTTGTCGCGCTGATCGACATAGAAGCCCGTCTTGTGGCCGTTGCGCACATCGACGTGATGGCGCACGCCGCATTCGTTCGTGATGAGCGTATCGGGCGGTGCGTCGCCGGCGAGCACGCCGGTGGTCTGCTCCAGTCCTTCTTTCTGGCGGATCGACACGTCCGAGCGCTCGTAGACGTTCGGGCAGCCGGTCGCGTCGATCAGCGCCTGCACGATGGCCGCTTTCCACGCTTCGACGCCCGTCGCCATGAACTGGCAGACGAGCTGCGCGCGCGGCTGGTCGTCGGCGACGTAGTAATCGACGATCAGGCCCGGCAAGCCGTCTGCCTCGCCGAAGACGAGACGCGTCGCGCCCGTGTTCTTCACCATCGTCTGCCGGAGCGCCACCGCGCGCTGCACGCGGCGCTTGAAGAACGCGTGATCGACCGGCTCGCTTTCGTCGAAGCTCCACACGCGCGCGCGGATCTGCGAATGCGGGCTGTACGACGCGCGCGCGAGAAAGCGCCCGTCCGCCGCGCGCACGACGACCGTCGCGCCGGGCGCGGGATCGCCGTCGATACGCGCGATCGCGTTCGCATAGACCCACGGATGGCGGCGAACGAGCGATCTGTCCTTCGACGGCTTGAGCGTGATGGTGTTCATTGCGGTGATGAAAGCGGCGCGCGAGGCGCCGTCGGGGTCAATCGCGCTTCTTTGCGCGCGGGTGCGCCGCATCGTAGACGCGGGCCAGATGCTGAAAATCGAGCGACGTATACACCTGCGTGGCCGTGATGCTCGCATGGCCGAGCAGTTCCTGCACCGCGCGCAGATCGCCGCTCGATTGCAGGACGTGGGTGGCGAACGAATGCCGCAGCACGTGCGGATGCACGTTCGACGGAATGCCCGCCTGCAACGCGAGACGCTTCACGCGCTCCCGCACCACGCCCGGCGACATGCGGTTGCCGCGCACCGAGACGAAGAGCGCGTGCGGATCGAGCTTGACGAATTCGCCGCGCACTTCGATCCACGCGCGCAAGGCGTCGATCGCCTTGCGGCCGACGGGCACCTTGCGCATGCGCTTGCCTTTGCCCAGCACCGTGACTTCCGCGCTGTCGAGATCGATCCAGCCTTGCGACGTGTATTCGCTGCTATCGACGAAACGCACGTCGAGCCCGACGAGCTCCGCGAGCCGCAAGCCCGACGAATAAAACAGTTCGAGCATCGCGTGATCGCGCAGCGCTTCGGTCGTGCCGGCTTGCGGCGCGTCCATGAGCGCCATGGCGTCGTCGACGGAAAGCGCCTTTGGCAGCGTCTTCTCGCGTTTCGGCGCACGCACGGTCGCGACAGGATTCGCGGGCATCTCGACGCGCTCGGCGAGCCATCGATAGAACGCGCGCCACGCCGACAGCCGATGCGCAATGGAACGCGATGACAGCCCGCCGGCGTGCGCCCGCACGACGGCACCGCGAATATCCGCGGGGGTCAGCGACTCGAGCGGACGGTCTTTGGCGAGCGCGCGCAGCTCGCCCAGCTCATGCGTGTAGCCGCGCAGCGTATGCTCGGAGAGATGCCGCTGGTGCTCCAGCATCGCGAGATAGTCGGCGATCGCATTTTCCGAGGGCGCGGCGGCGTTCATGTTCAGTGCGGCAGCAAGCGCGACAGCGCCGCGCTCGCCAGCGCGCCGATGTGCGTGAGGAAGTCCGTCGCCATGCCGTCGTGGAAACGGCGCGGATCGGGCGAGCCCATTACGAGCAGGCCGAAGCTCGGTGCGTCCGGACCGCCCTGCGGGTCGCGCAGGGCGATCAGCGAGACGGATTCGATCTTGCGGTCGGTATCGGGCGGGCCGTCGCTGGGCGCGACCGTCACCGATGCCGAGTTCGCCGCGCCGAGCCATTGCGCCGCTGCGAAGCCCGTGTTCGCGCCGCAGTACGGCGCGGAGAGGCTGCTCGTGAAGATGCGTACTTCCTCGCCGACCTGGCGCGCGAAATCGGCCTGCCGATACGCTTCGTCGATATCCCACACGCGCAACGCGGCGTGCGGTACGTCGAAGACTTCGCACAGGCCTGTGCTGATGGTCGCAGGCAACGCGTATGGATCGCGCTGGGAAATCACGCGCACGGTCCAGCGATTGAACTTGGTCGAGATGCTGTCGTTCTCGTGGCCGTAGCGCAGCAGTTCGGCGAGACGCCGCTCCAGTTGCTTGTTCTTGTCGCGCAGCATTTCCATCTGGCGTTCCTGCAGCGACACGGCCGCCTTGCCGTGCGGATTCGAAAGCCGGATGGTGCCGAGCAGTTCCGCATGCTCGACGAAGAAATCGGGGTTGGCGAGCAGGTAGTCGGCGACTTCGCGTGGATTCATGATGACCTGGTTGCGTTAATCAATGCGATCGAGCTCGATCTCGCCTTCGAAAACGGTCGCGGCGGGCCCTGCCATGAGCAGCGCGGCGGATTCGTCGCGCGCGCCGTCCCAGCTGATCGTGAGCATGCCGCCGTGCGTCTTCACGCGCACCGGCGAATCGAGCAGACCGCGCCGGATGCCCGCGGCCACCGCCGCGCACGCGCCCGTGCCGCACGCAAGCGTTTCGCCCGCGCCGCGCTCGAAGACGCGCAGCTTCACCGAATGACGATCGACGATCTGCATGAAGCCCGCATTCACGCGCTTCGGAAAGCGCGCGTGACGCTCGACGAGCGGGCCTTCGGTCAATACCGGATACGCCTCGACATTCTCGACGATCTGCACCGCGTGCGGATTGCCCATCGACACGGCGGAAATCCAGCGCGTTTCACCGTTCAGGTCGAGCGGCCAGAGCGTGTCGTTGCCTTGCCGGCGGCCTTCGAGGCCGAGCGCGTCGAACGGCACGTGCGGAGGATCGAACACCGGCGTGCTCATGTCGACGACGACTTCGCCGTTCTCCTGCATCGTCAGCGTGATGACGCCGTTCTGCACCTGCACGCGCACGGTCGAGGCGTCCGTCAGGCGCCGGTCGCGCACGAACTTCACGAAGCAGCGCGCGCCGTTGCCGCAATGCTCGACCTCGCCGCCATCGCAATTGAAGATGCGGTATTTGAAGTCGACACCGTCGATCGTCGGCTTTTCGACGAGCAGCAACTGATCCGCGCCCACGCCGAAATGGCGGTTCGCGAGTGCGCGCACCTGTGCGGCGCTGAGAGCGAGCGGCTGCGTGTAGCCGTCGAGCACGACGAAGTCGTTGCCCGCGCCCTGCATCTTGGTGAATTTGAGTTTCATGGCGGCTATTGTATGTGACCCGCGCTGCGGCGTTTCGCGCCCCTCACGCTTCAATAGAATCCCGGCTCGCCCGGCGGCCGGGTCTTGAAGCGCTTGTGCACCCAGTAATATTGCTCCGGCATGCGCGGAATCTGCTCTTCCAGAAACGCGTTCATGCGGCGCGCGTCGGCTTCGTCGTCGCCGGTCGGGTAGTCGTCCCACGGCTTGAAGATCTTCAGCCGATAACCCTTGTAGTCCGGCAACACCTCGCCGATGAACGGCACGACCTGCGCCTTGCCCGTCTTCGCGAGCCGGCCGACGGCCGTCAGCGTGCACGTGGGGATGCCGAAGAACGGCACGAACGTGGAGTTGCGCATGCCGTAGTCCATGTCCGCGCCGAGCATCACCGGCTTGCGATCGCGCAGCCAGCGCAGCACGATGCGCGCGCTGTCGGCGCGGCTCGCCATGTCGGCGCCGAAGCGGGCGCGCTGCGTCTTCGCGAGTTCCTCGATCTGCGGATTCGAGAACGGCTGATACAACGAACCGCAGCGCCGATGCAGCGAGTAATTGAGAAAGATCGAGCCCGCCTCGATACCGACGAAATGCAGCCCGAGAAAGAGCGTGGGCGGGAGGTCGGGATCGGTGAGATCGACGGCGCTGTCGACTTCGATCAGCTTTTCGAGCTTTTTCGCCGAGCCGAACCATTGCACGCTGCGCTCCACGTAGCTGCGGATCGCGTGCCGGAAGTGCTTCTGCGCGATGTCCTCGCGTTTTTCGTCGGACCACTCAGGAAAGCACAGCTTCAGATTCGTATGGACGATGCGTCTGCGGCGGCTCGGAATCTGATAGAGCAGCCAGCCGAGGGCATCGCCGAAACGCGCCGTGATGCCGTAAGGGATGAGCGCCAGGAACTTGAGAAAGCCGATGGCGAGCGCCACGCCGATGCGCCCTAGCATGAGCGGCTCCAGCGTGCGGACGGTCGGCCGCGATGAGCGGATGTTTGATGCGTGGCGGATTGCGACAAGCGTTCGGCTCTGTGAAAACAAGGGAAACCGGTATAATAGAACCTTCGCCGAGTTAATGGACAACTTGCGGGGCGAAGCGAGTCGGAGTCTTCTTATGTTTCGAGAAGAAGCCGGCCCGGAAAGACATCCGCTAAAGCGTCGCCGCTTCAGACTCCAAACGAAGACGGCTACGTGAATATCAACCGTACTCAAATGGAGTCTGAAGCGTGTCGAACGACTATCTCTTTACTTCCGAATCCGTTTCCGAAGGTCACCCCGACAAGGTCGCCGATCAAATCTCCGACGCCATCCTCGACGCCATCCTGTCGCAGGACAAATATTCGCGCGTCGCGGCGGAAACGCTCTGCAACACCGGTCTCGTCGTCCTCGCGGGCGAAATCACGACCACCGCCAACGTCGATTACATCCAGGTCGCGCGCGACACCATCAAGCGCATCGGCTACGACAACACGGATTTCGGCATCGATTATCGCGGCTGCGCGGTGCTCGTCGCGTACGACAAGCAATCGCCGGATATCGCGCAAGGCGTGAACAAGGCGCATGACGACAACCTCGATCAAGGTGCCGGCGACCAGGGCCTGATGTTCGGTTACGCGTGCGACGAAACGCCCGAACTCATGCCGCTGCCGATTCACCTGTCGCACCGTCTCGTCGAGCGTCAGGCGAACCTGCGCCGCGACGGCCGTCTGCCGTGGCTGCGTCCGGATGCGAAGTCGCAGGTCACCGTGCGTTATGTCGATGGCCGCGCGCATTCCATCGACACCGTCGTGCTCTCCACGCAGCATTCGCCGGACATCGATCTGCCGCAACTGCGCGAAGCGGTGATCGAGGAAGTCATCAAGCCGACGCTGCCGAAGGAACTCATCAAGGGCGACATCAAGTTCCTGGTGAACCCGACGGGCCGTTTCGTCATCGGCGGTCCGCAGGGCGATTGCGGTCTGACGGGCCGCAAGATCATCGTCGATACCTACGGCGGCGCGGCTCCGCACGGCGGCGGCGCGTTCTCGGGCAAGGACCCGTCGAAGGTGGACCGTTCGGCCGCCTACGCGGGCCGTTATGTCGCGAAGAATATCGTCGCGGCGGGTCTGGCATCGCGCGCGCTGATTCAGGTTTCGTACGCGATCGGCGTCGCACGCCCGACTTCGGTCATGGTCAACACGTTCGGCACGGGTCGCGTGTCGGATGCGGAGATCACGAAGCTCGTGCAGGAGCACTTCGACCTGCGTCCGAAGGGCATCATCCAGATGCTCGACCTGCTGCGCCCGATCTACGAAAAGACGGCGGCATACGGCCACTTCGGCCGCGAAGAGCCGGAATTCACGTGGGAAATCGCCGACAAGGCGCTCGCGCTGGCCGAAGCGGCTGGCACGGAACCGGTCGCAAGCGTGGCGTAACGCCATCGTCTGAACGGGCAGGACAGAAGCCGGCAAGCATTGCGCTTGCCGGCTTTTTCGCGTCTGCGCGGCGCGTTTCTTGCGGAATGTCTGAACGGCAAGACCAGACATTCGCGGAGTCGCCATGCCGCACGACACGCTTTTTTCACCCGTCACCATCGGCAAGCTCGAACTGCCGAATCGCATCGTGATGGCGCCGCTCGCGCGTCATCGCGCGTCGCAGCCCGGCGACGTTCCATCCGAAATGAACGCCCACTATTACGCGCAGCGCGCGAGCGCCGGGCTGATCGTCACCGAGCCCACGCAGATTTCACGGCAAGGCCAGGGCGGCTGGGCCACGCCGGGCATTTACACTGTGGCGCAGGAAGCGGGCTGGAAGGGCGTCGTCGGCGCGGTGCATGCGCGGCACGGACGCATCGCGGCGTTGTTGTCGCATGCGGGGCGCGTGTCGCATCGGCGCTTGCAGGAGGCGGGGGCGCCGCCCGTCGCGCCGTCCGCGATTCGTGCGTGCGGTGCGACGGTGTTGGTTCAGCATGAGGACGGTACGACAGGCTTCATCGACGCCGACGATCCGCGCCCGCTCGACACCGATGAGATCGCGGGCGTCGTGCTGCAGTATGTCGACGCTGCGCACCGCGCCGATCGTGCCGGCTTCGACCTGATCGAGATCGACGCCGCGAACGGTTGCCTGCTGCATCAGTTCATCGCGACCGGCACGAACCGGCGCACCGATGACTACGGCGGCAGCGTCGAAAACCGGGTGCGGATCGTCGTCGATGTATTGAACGTGGTGGCGGGCGTGGTCGGCGCGCATCGCGTCGGCATCCGGCTTTCGCCGGGATTCACCGGCGCCGGTATCGAGGATGCCGAAGCGCTGGCGTCGCTATCGCATCTGGAGGGGGAACTGAAGCGCATCGGCATTGCGTATGTGCAACTCGCCGATGCTGACAACACTCTGCGCGATTCCTACGACGGCGCGATCATCGCGACGGCCGATTGCGGGCCCGGGGATGCGAATGCGCTCATCGAGCACGGTGATGCCGATGCCGTGGCGTTCGGCCGCGCGTTCGTCGCGAATCCTGATCTGGTGGAGCGCATGCAGGCGAATCTTGCGCTTGCCGAAGCCGATCCGTCGACGCTTCAAGGCGGCGGCGAGGCGGGCTATACGGACTATCCGGCGGCGGACGATACGCAACGCCGATGAAGCGCGCTCAACGCGCGGCGAACGCGTACCAGCCCGCGCTGCTCGTGGACAGTCTGCGCGGACGGCGGCTCGTTTGCGCGGCGGCCTTCGGTTTCGGCGACGGCGCGCGCAACTGCACCGGACGGCGCAACAAGGCGCGCAGCGACACGCGACGCGACGCCGCACGCACACGCAGATTGAAGAAGAAACCACGGAACCATGACCGGATGCCGTCGACCGGATGCACATTCTTCAGTTGCTCGGCGAGCAACTGGCTGCGGGTGGAGTGATGACGCAGCGCGCGGATCATGCCGCGGCGGGCAGGACGCGCGGCGCGCGAGGCAACACGCGAAAGGCCGATAGCAATACGGTGGTTCATGTCGGGGGAGGTCGGATGCGTGGAAGCAAACTCGACGATAGTCGTCTCAAAAATAGCGTTCAAGGATTCGATTCAAAGGCGTTCGCCAAGTTGCACCGAATTGATGCGGCCAATGTACAAGACCTTTATTACCCGGGTAAGTCCGCGTTTTCCCTGCCGATTTATGAAGCGCCTGCTGATAAATAACCAGCAATACGTTGTGGCGCGGGCCTTTGCGCGACGCCGGATTTACAATCGCTGTATTCGCCCCGATTCCGGATATAGCGTCGCCGGCATGGTTCATTCGAAAGCGGCAGGACCAAGAACTGAAATGTCTGAACAAAACGCGTTGAAATCGAAAAAAGAACAGGTTCACGAGCTGCGCGAAAAGGGCTACGTGATCGTGAAAGGGCTGGTCTCGCAGGAGCGGCGTGACGCGATGCGCGAGGTCGCGCGTCAGCAGCTCGCGCAGGCCGCCGCGCCCGTGGAATTCGAAGCCGATCTGAAATATCCGGGCGCGCCTGATTCGAAAGACGCGCCCGGCGGGCACACCGTGCGCCGCCTGCTCGACGCCTACGCGCGCCATCCGCTCTTCGCGGAGTTCGCGACGTCGCCCGAAGTGCGCGGCTGGATGGAGCTGTATTTCGGCGAGGCGCCGTACCTTTCGCGCGCGCATCACAACTGCATGATGACGAAGCACCCGGCGTACGGAAGCCTGACGGGCTGGCATCGAGATGTGCGCTACTGGGCGTTCGAGCGCGACGATCTCGTATCCGCGTGGGTCGCGCTCGGCCACGAAACGGTCGATAACGGCGCGCTCTGGTTCGTGCCGACATCGCACAAGCTGCCGTTCACGTCCGAGCGTTTCGACGACGCCAAATTCTTCCGCTCCGATCTGCCCGAAAACGCGGCGCTGATCCGCACGGCGGTATCGCCCGAACTCGAACCGGGCGATGTCGTGTTCTTCCATTGCAACACGCTGCATTCGGCCGGCAAGAACCTCTCCGATCAGGTGAAGTTCTCGCTCGTGTTCACGTATCGCGGCGCGAGCAACGCGGCGCTGCCCGGCACGCGCTCGGCGTCGAAGCCGGAAGTGCCGCTGGTCTGACGTCTGACGGTCAGCGCTTCGACGGCATCGTGAGGCCGATCAGCCCGGCGAGCGATGCGACGATGCCGCCCGCGATCAGCCAGATGGTCTTGTTCGTGGGCGAGCCCGTGAAGAAGCGCGCGACGTCGTTGGAGAGCGAATGGAATGACGTGCCGCCGAAATACAGCAGCACGACGCCGCCGACAAGCAGCGCAACGGAAATCGCTCGGGTCATATCGTGTTTCTCGTCTGTCAGGGCGCGTCAGCTTATTCGCTCCACGCGAACGCGTCCAGTCACGCGGCCACCGCCTGTTCGCGCGTGTACGGCTGAATCTTGCGCAGCAGATCGGCCATCACGTATTGGTGATCGCTGCGGGTCGTCCACGCGCCGAGGTTGTACTTGACGCCGGTATCGGTGTAATCGGTGACCGCGACCCACGGCGCGGAAGGCCCGTCCTGCACGATGCGCTGATCTTCGCTCATCAGCCGGCGCAACTCGCCTAGCACCTGTTCGACCCGCAGCCCATGCTGCGCCTGAAAATTGATGACGACGCGCCGGCGATCGTTCGCGCTGTAGTTGGTGATGGCGTTCGCCCAGATCAGGCTGTTCGGCACGAACATGACGATGCCGTCGGCTTTCGTGAGACGCGTCGTGAAGAGCCCGATCTCGTTGACGGTACCCGCCGTCGTACCGACACCCTCGATATAGTCGCCGACGCGAAACGGCCGCAGCAGCAACAGCATCAGGCCGGCCGCGATATTCTGCAGCGTGCCCTGCAGCGCGAGACCGATGGCCAGGCCGGCGGCGCCGAGCACGGTCAGAATGCTGGCCGCGGCGATGCCGAACTTGCCGAGCGCCGCGACGATGGCGATCACGCGGATCGCCCACATCGCCAGGCTGGCGAGCACCGGCGTGAGGGTGGCGTCCACGTTGGTGCGCCCGAGCGTGCGGCGCAGCGCGTTCGCGACGGTGTTGGAAATCCACCAGCCCACCGCGAGAATCAAAATCGCCAACACGATGTCGATGCCGTAGGTCACGGCGATCGCGGTGAAGGAATCGTAGGCGGGCCGCAGTCTGTCGATCGAATCCATGGGTCAAGCTCCTCGAAACGGAATCTGCATTGGTCCGGGTTCGGGCGCGAACGTTCCCGTGGCGGCCATTCGGCCGGTGCCGAATAGCGGGACGGCGGCGCGTGCCGTGCGCGCCGCGCTCCGATTGGCTTACCATTGACGCCCTTGGCTGAGCGCCGCGCGCCCGCCGCGTCGCACCGTCCGGCGTCTTTCGCAAGTCCGTTCAATTCGCAATCCGCAGAGGAAATCCGTCATGACCTATCAAGCAGCGTCCGAGCGATATACGCAGATGCAATACCGCACCTGCGGCAGGAGCGGGTTGAAGCTGCCCGCGCTGTCGCTGGGTTTGTGGCATAACTTCGGCGATGACACGCCGATCTCCACGCAACGCGACATCCTGCGCACCGCGTTCGATCTCGGCGTCACCCATTTCGATCTCGCGAACAACTACGGTCCGCCGTACGGCAGCGCGGAGACCAATTTCGGCCGCATCTTCAAGGATGATTTCCGACCTTATCGCGACGAACTGCTGATCTCGTCGAAAGCCGGCTGGGACATGTGGCCCGGTCCGTACGGCCAGGGCGGCGGCTCGCGCAAGTACGTGCTCGCGAGTCTCGACCAGAGCCTGAAGCGCATGGGCCTCGATTACGTCGATATCTTCTACTCGCATCGCTTCGACGCCGATACGCCGCTGGAAGAAACCGCCGGCGCGCTCGCGACCGCCGTGCACTCGGGCAAGGCGCTCTACGTGGGCATTTCGTCGTATTCGGCGGCCAAGACGCGCGAAATGGCGAAGCTGCTCGCCGAACACAAGGTGCCGCTCCTGATCCATCAGCCTTCGTACAACATGCTGAATCGCTGGATCGAGGAGGACCTGCTCGACACGCTCGACGAGGTCGGCGCGGGCAGCATCGCGTTTACGCCGCTCGCGCAAGGCCTTCTGACGAGCAAATATCTGAACGGCGTGCCGCAGGATGCGCGCGTCAACAAGCCGGGCGGCGGGTCGCTCAAGCAGGAGCATCTGAGCGACGCGAACCTCGCGCATGTGCGCAAGCTCAACGAACTCGCCCAGAAACGCGGCCAGAGCCTCGCACAGATGGCGCTCGCATGGGCGCTGCGTGGTGAGCGGGTGACGTCGGTGCTGATCGGCGCGAGCCGCGCGGAACAGGTCGCGGAGAACGTCGGCGCGCTGAAGAACCTCGATTTCACCAAGGAAGAGCTCGCGGAAATCGATCAGCACGCGCAGGACGGCGGCGTCAACCTGTGGGAAAAGCCGTCGACGGATCAGCGCATCTGACGCGTCGCACCTTTCGCCAGAAGGGTATTTCGAGATACGCGCGGGAACCATTGCTATCATGCGGGCTCGGCAGCTTTTCGGCAGCGATCGAGGTCGCCGCCGATTCGGGCCGCCGGCCCGCGCAGCCCGCCGAAAGCGCATGTCTTCAGCACGCACGTTCGCCCACGAGGCGCGCGTGCGCGCCTTTGCCGCCGTATCGACGTTCGGACCGCGAAACGACTATCGGGTTAAAATAGCCGATTGCGCCGGGCTGTCTGGTTTTTGCGCGATGTTCACGCAAGGCGCAGCGTGAATCGCTGTCTTCGAATCGCGGCTCCGGGCCGGTTTTGAATCGGCCTGAAGTTCAAGCCGCGGCCGTCACCGTTCGATCGTCCTTTTCAGGCAGCGCAGCGCCCTCGTAGCGCGCCTTGTTTTCGACGCCGGCCCGGCGAGGCATCGGCCGCAGATCAGCCGCGAGCGTCGGAGCGTCACCCGCTATCGCACAGTTAGAGCACAGTTCAAGAAGCCATGAGCAACCTTAATTCTCAAACCGTTCTGAGCGTCCACCACTGGACCGACACGCTTTTCAGTTTCACCTGCACCCGAGACAGCTCGTTCCGCTTCGAGAACGGTCAGTTCACGATGGTAGGCCTCGAAGTCGATGGCAAGCCGCTGCTGCGCGCCTACAGCCTCGCGAGCGCGAACTATGAAGAGCACCTCGAATTTTTGAGCATCAAGGTTCCCGACGGCCCGCTCACCTCGCGCCTGCAACATTTGAAAGTGGGCGATTCCGTGCTGATCGGCAAGAAGCCGACGGGCACGCTCGTCGCCGACAACCTGCTGCCCGGCAAGACGCTGTGGCTCCTCTCGACCGGCACGGGCCTCGCGCCGTTCATGTCGATCATCAAGGACCCGGACGTCTACGACCGCTACGAGAAGATCGTGCTGACGCATACCTGCCGTTTCGTCGACGAACTCGCGTACAAGGATTTCATCACCGAGCACTTGCCGGCGCATGAGCATATCGGCGAAATCGTCGCCGAGAAGCTCGTCTACTACCCGACGGTCACGCGCGAGGAATTCGCGAATCGCGGCCGCATCACCGATCTGATCGAGACGAAGAAGCTGTTCGCGGATCTTTCGGTCGAGCCGTTCTCGGTCGAAAACGACCGCGTGATGCTTTGCGGCAGCCCGCACATGCTGCGCGACACCCGCGAATTGCTCGATTCGATGGGCTTCCAGGAAGGCAGCAACAACCATCCGGGCCACTATGTCGTGGAGAAGGCGTTCGTCGGCTGAGCCGGTACGACGTCCCGCCCGCGAAAACCGGAGCCGCGCGCTCCGGTTTTTTTTCGCCCGCTGAAAAGGAAGCGAAAAGCATCGCTGTTACAAATCAGGCGTCGTCAGTAGGTGTTTTTCCTACGCATTGTGTGCGCCAAACTTGGCAAATGACATGAAGTTCGTCCGTCGGAGCCTTGTCGGACATAGATTTATAATATTTTTGAGATATGATCCGTTTACGCCGAGACGACGCGCTTCGTTGCGCAGTCCGTCACCGATGTTACAGAGTGTAAATTCAGTTACGCCGCTCGTGTGCTGGCCGAGGACGTAGCTCCAGTTGCGCTCATAGCGAGGACAGTGAATGAATTCGTCGGCCACGATCACGCTCGATGAGAGCCCGATTCGCCGCGCCCCGCTGCGCGGGGTCTCCGCACCGGCGCTGGAATGTGCCGGCGCGCCATTTGCCTCACCCTATTCCGCGCTGATCGACGCCAAGCTCAAGGGCGATCGACAGATTCAGCGCCTCAACGCCCGCGTCCAGGAACTCGCCGCGCTGCTCGCCGCAACGGAAGAGCGCGCGCGCCAGGCGCTCGCGCAGGACTTTCACGACGAAACCGGCGCGGCGCTCACCGTCGCCAACCTCGCGCTCGCGCGCGCCGGCCACTGGCTGCCTGCCGATGCGCCCGCCACGCTCGGCGATGCGCTGTATCAGGCGCGCGCGGCGCTCGCCGAAGTCTGCGAGGCGAGTCATCGCATCGTCGAAGGATTGCAGACGCCGAAGCTCGATGCGAACTTCGCCGCCACGCTCGCCGGCTGGGTCGCGAGCTTCGGGGCGCGCACGGCGATCGCCGTCGACTTTTCCTGCCCCGGCGATGCGCGGCTCGACCGCATGTCGCACGATATGTCGCTCGCGCTCTTTCGACTCATGCAGGAAGCGCTCGGCAATGTCGCGCGTCACGCGCACGCCGCGCGCGCCCACGTGAGCATCGCGCTCGACGCGCAAGGCGTGGTGCTGAGCATCGTCGACGATGGCGTCGGCATCAGCGCGGCCGCGCGGCGCAAGAGCGGGCGCTTCGGTCTGTCCGGCATGCGCGCGCGCTGCGAGGCGCTCGGCGGCAGCTTGCGCGTCGCGGCGACGAAGCCGGCGGGAACCTGCGTGCGCGCCCGTCTGCCGTGGACCGCGGCGCGTCCCGGCCTGTTTGCGCTGAGCGCCTGAGGCGGCACGCGATGCTCAGGATCCTGCTCGCCGACGATCACGCCATCGTGCGCCGCGGTGTCGCGCAATTGCTCGTCGAGCGCGGCGTGGCGTCGGAGGTGTCGGAAGCCGAAACGGGCATGCAGGCGCTCGCGCTCGCCGCGCGCCGTCCGCTCGACGTCGCGCTGCTCGACATCTCTCTGCCCGATGTCAATGGAATCGACCTGCTGAAGCGTCTGAAACGCGAAACGCCGCGGCTTCCGGTGCTGATGTTCTCGATGTATCGCGAGGACCAATACGCGGTGCGGGCCTTGAAGGCGGGCGCGTCGGGCTATCTGTCGAAGACGGCGGACCCGGCGCTGATGATCGGCGCGATTCAGCAGGTCGCGGCGGGGCGCAAGTACGTCAGTCCGGAAATGGCCGAGGCGCTCGCGACTTACGTGTCGCTCGACTCGGACCGGATGCCGCACGAAAACCTTTCTGACCGCGAGTATCAGACGCTGTGCATGCTGGCATCGGGCAAGCGGCTGACAGACATCGCAAATGCTTTATCTCTTTCAGTTAAAACCGTGAGCGTTTATCGCGCGCGGTTGCTGGAGAAAATGAAGCTCGCCAACAACGCCGAGCTTACGTTCTACGTGGTGAGCAATCGCCTGGTCGACATGAATCCGGCGATCGCGGGGTAATTTTTATCCTGTTCAGGATAAAAAAGAGTGGATCGTAACAATTCGCCGCAAGAATGCGTCACGTGCCCGGTCAATGGGCAATCATCGAGTCTCCGATAAAATGTCGGGTTTTCCCGCATCAGGGGCGCCCGCACGCGCCAGAAGGAGACTCACCGCAATGTCGTTGTTCCGCAAGAAAAATATCGAGCACATGCTGGCCGGCGCGCACAGCACGTCGCTCAAGAAGACGCTCGGCGCCCTCGATCTGACCTTTCTCGGCATCGGGGCCATCATCGGCACGGGGATTTTCGTGCTGACCGGCACCGGCGCCGTGCAGGCCGGTCCGGCGCTGATGATCTCGTTCCTCGTCGCGGCGATCGCGTGCTGTTTCGCCGCCCTCGCCTACGCCGAATTCTCGTCGACCATTCCTGTTGCCGGTTCCATCTACACCTATTCGTACGCCACACTCGGCGAACTCGCCGCGTGGATCATCGGCTGGGACCTGATGCTCGAATACGGGCTCGCGACTTCCGCGGTGTCGGTCGGCTGGTCGGGCTATCTGCAATCGCTGCTGTCGGGCTTCGGCGTTTCCCTGCCGATGGCGCTCACCGCCGCGCCCGGCGCGCTGCCGGGCCACGTCACCTTCTTCAACCTGCCCGCGTTTCTCGTGATGATGGCGATCACGTCGCTGCTGTCGGTCGGCGTGAAGGAATCGACGCGCGTGAACAACCTCATGGTCGCGATCAAGGTGACCGTCGTGCTGCTCGTGATCGCGGTCGGCGTGTTCCATGTCAAGCCGGCGAACTGGCATCCGTTCATGCCGAACGGCTGGTCCGGCGTGTTCGGCGCCGCGGCGGTGATGTTCTTCGCGTTCATCGGCTTCGATTCAGTGTCCTCGGCGGCAGAGGAGGTGAAGAATCCGAAGCGCGATCTGCCGATCGGCATCATCTCGTCGCTCGCGGTGTGCGCGGTGCTGTACGTCGCGGTCGCGGCGGTCGTGACGGGCATCGTGCCGGCGGCGCAGTTCGCGAACAATCCGCATCCGGTGTCGTTCGCGCTGCAGGTGGCGGGACAGAACTGGGTCGCGGGCTTCATCGACCTCGGCGCAGTGCTCGGCATGCTCACCGTGATTCTGGTGATGAGCTACGGCCAGACGCGCATCATCTACGCGATGTCGCGTGACGGTCTGCTGCCCAAGCGCCTTTCGAGCGTGCATCCGCGTTTCGCGACGCCGTTCCTGACGACCTGGCTCGTCGGCATTTTCTTCGGCCTGATCGGCGCGCTCGTGCCGCTCAACGTGCTCGCGGAACTGATCAACATCGGCACGCTGGCCGCGTTCTCGATGGTGTCGATCGCCGTGCTGATCCTGCGCCGCACGCATCCCGATCTGCCGCGCGCGTTCCGTTGCCCGGGCGTGCCCGTCGTGCCGGTTCTTGCGGTGGCGTCGTGCCTGTTCCTGATGATCAATCTTCAGGCGATGACGTGGATCGCGTTCGGGGTGTGGCTCGTGATCGGCCTCGCGATCTACTTCCTGTATTCGCGCCGCTACGCGGTGCTCGGGCGCGCGCCGCTCGAAGCGCCTGCGGCCAGCGCGAAGCAACGAGAAACCGTGACGCACTGAGCGTCGTCATCGCGAGTAAAAAGCGCCGCCCGAGAGGCGGCGCTTTTGCGTTTAAAGACCCAACGCGCGCAAATTTGGGACGGGCGTTCGCGCGGATGGCGACGTGCGCGGAATTATGTTTTACTCGCTGCTACAAACAGATAACACCAAACCCAGCTGAACGCTCACGGCGGCAGTAAGGCAGGTGCAACGGCGTGAAGCTGGACCGTCCTCACCAAGGAGACAGTGAAATGGCGCTCAGCATCAGCCTGACGGTCAACGGGAAACCTGTGACCGCCACCGTCGAACCGCATCTTCTGCTCGTCCAGTTTCTCCGCGAACAACTCAGACTCACCGGCACGCATATCGGCTGCGACACTGCGCAGTGCGGCGCGTGCACGGTTCATCTCGATGGCCGCGCGATCAAGTCTTGCAACATCCTCGCCGCGCAGGCAGACGGCATGGAAGTGACGACCATCGAAGGCATGGCGAAAGACGGCCAGCTTCATCCGATGCAGGCGGCGTTCAAGGAATGTCACGGCCTTCAGTGCGGATTCTGCACGCCGGGCATGGTGATGAGCGCGAGCGCGCTGGCGGCGCAATCGCCCAATCTCTCCGAAGAAGAAGTGCGCGAGCAGCTCGACGGCAACCTGTGCCGCTGTACGGGCTATCACAACATCGTCAAAGCGGTTCTCCAGGGCGCGCAGGCCATGAAAACCAGCGCCTGATACGCGCGCGTTGCGCCCCTTCCATTCGAAACGATGAATCGCGCCTTGAAAAGGAGACCGCGATGAATGCCCCTGAGCAACAGAAATTGATCGGCGCCGGCGTCAAACGCAAGGAAGATTACCGCTTCCTGACGGGCGCGGGCCAGTACACCGACGATGTCGTCCTGCCGCAGCAGAGCTTCGGCGTATTCCTGCGCTCGCCGCACGCGCACGCGAAGATCGCGCGCATCGATATTGAAGCCGCGAGGAAGTCGCCGGGCGTGATCGGCATCTTCACCGGCAAGGACATGGCGGGCGAGAACGTCGGCGGCCTGCCGTGCGGCTGGCTCATCCACAGCACCGACGGCTCGCCGATGCACGAGCCGCCGCATCCCGTCATCGCGCACGACAAGGTGCTGCATGTGGGCGATCAGGTCGCGCTGGTCGTCGCGGAATCGGTGAAGGAGGCGAAAGACGCGCTCGAACTGATCGAGGTGGATTACGACGAACTTCCCGCGACCGTCGATACCGGGAGCGCATCGGATGCCGGTCAGTCGCTCGTGCACGACAGCGTGCCGAACAACGTCTGCTACAACTGGGGCCACGGCGACAAGGCGAAGACCGACGCCGCTTTCGCGCAGGCCGCGCACGTGACCACGCTCGATATCGTGAACCAGCGCCTCGTGCCGAACGCGATCGAGCCGCGCGCCGTGAACGCGAGCTATTCGAAGCACGACGAGAGCTACACGGTGTACGTCGCGAATCAGAATCCGCACGTCGAGCGTCTGCTGATGGCGGCGTTCGTGCTGTCGCTGCCGGAATCGAAGCTGCGCGTGATCGCGCCGGACGTGGGCGGCGGCTTCGGCTCGAAGATCTTTCTGTATCCGGAGGATGTCGCGCTGACGTGGGCGTCGAAGAAAGTTGGGCGGCCGATCAAGTGGACGGCGGAGCGCTCCGAAGCATTCCTCTCCGACGCGCACGGCCGCGATCACGTCACCAAGGCCGAACTCGCGCTCGACAAGGACGGCAAGTTCATCGGCATGCGCGTGCATACGACGGCGAACATGGGCGCGTATCTGTCGACGTTCGCATCGTCGATTCCGACCGTGCTCTACGCGACGCTGCTCGCCGGCCAGTACACGACGCCCGCGATCTATGCGGAAGTGAAAGCGGTGTTCACGAACACGGTGCCGGTCGATGCGTATCGCGGCGCGGGCCGTCCGGAAGCAACCTACGTCGTCGAGCGCCTCGTCGAAACCGCGGCGCGCGAGTTGAACATCGATCCGGTCGAACTGCGCCGGCGCAACTTCATCCGCGAGTTTCCGTACGCGACGCCGGTCGGTCTCACCTACGACACCGGCGATTACGACGCGTGCCTGAACCGCGCGCTCGAACTCGCCGACGTGAAAGGCTTCGCGGCGCGCAAGGAAGAATCGAAGAAGAGCGGCAAGCTGCGCGGCATCGGTTACTCGTGCTACATCGAGGCGTGCGGGCTCGCGCCGTCGAATGTCGCGGGCGCGCTGGGCGCGCGTGCGGGCCTGTTCGAGGCGGGCGAAGTGCGCGTGCATCCGACCGGCTCCGTCACCGTCTTCACCGGCTCGCACAGCCACGGGCAAGGGCACGAAACGACCTTCGCGCAAGTCGTCGCGGACCGGCTCGGCATCGCGATCGAGAACATCGAAGTCATTCACGGCGATACCGGGCGCATTCCGTTCGGCATGGGCACGTACGGCTCGCGTTCGATTTCGGTCGGCGGCTCGGCGATCATGAAGGCGCTCGACAAGGTCGAAGCGAAGGCGAAGAAGATCGCCGCGCATCTGCTCGAAGCGGCGGCGGAGGACATCGAGTTCAAGAACGGCGTGTTCCGCGTCGCGGGCACGGACCGCACGAAGACCTTCGTCGATGTATCGCTCGCCGCGTACGTGCCGCACAACTTCCCGCTCGAAACCATGGAGCCGGGCCTCAACGAAAACGCGTTCTACGATCCGACCAACTTCACGTATCCGTCGGGCGCGTATGTGTGCGAAGTCGAAGTGGATCAGGACACGGGCGAGACGCGCATCCAGAAATTCACGGCAGTCGATGATTTCGGCAACGTGATCAATCCGATGATCGTCGAAGGCCAGGTGCACGGCGGGCTGGGGCAGGGCATCGGTCAGGCGATGCTCGAACGCTGCGTGTACGACAACAGCACCGGCCAGTTGCTTTCCGGCTCGTTCATGGATTACGCGATGCCGCACGCGATCGACCTGCCGAACTTCACGGTCGAAACCGCGAAGGGCACGCCGTGCACGCACAATCCGCTCGGCGTGAAGGGCTGCGGCGAAGCGGGCGCGATCGGCTCGCCGCCCGCCGTCATCAACGCGATTCTCGATGCGCTCAGCCACCTCGGCGTGAAGGATCTGCAGATGCCCGCCACGCCGCATCGCGTCTGGACCGCGATGCACAACGCCCAACACGCCTGAGGAGACCGGCCATGTACACATTCGAATATGAGCGTCTGGGTGAAGCGAAGGCGGCGGTCGCGGCGTTTTCCGGCGACGCCGACGCCAAGTTCCTCGCGGGCGGCCAGAGCCTCTTGCCGACGATGCGCCTGCGCCTCGCGCAGCCATCGAAGCTGATCGACGTGACGCGCGTCGCATCAATGAAAAGCGTCACGCTCGCCGGCGACACGCTCACCATCGGCGGCGCGGTGTGTCATGCGCAGGTCGCATCGAACGCCGATGTGAAGCGCGCGCTGCCGGGCCTCGCGGACCTCGCGAGCCGCATCGGCGACCGGCAGGTGCGCGAGCGCGGCACCATCGGCGGCTCGCTCGCCAACGACGATCCGGCGGCGTGTTATCCGTCCGCCGTGCTCGCGCTCAACGCGACGGTCGTGACGGATAGAAGGCGCATCGCGGCGGACGATTTCTTCATCGACATGTACCAGACCGCGCTCGAACCCGACGAACTCATCACGGCAGTGGAGTTCCCGCTCGCCGAACGCGCGGGCTACGAGAAGTTTCGCAATCCGGCGTCGCACTTCGCGCTGGTCGGCGTATTCGTCGCGAAGTTCAAGGATGGCGTGCGCGTCGGCGTGACGGGCGCGGCTTCTTCGGTGTTTCGTCCGGCCGAACTGGAAGCGGCGTTGTCGAAGGACTTCTCGGTCGCGTCGGCGCGCGGCGTGACGATTTCGCCCGACCAGTTGAACGACGACATGCACGCGAGCGCCGCGTACCGCGCGCATCTGATTCCGGTGCTCACAGGACGCGCGATCGAGCGCGCGATGTCGTTCTGATCGCGATGCAGGGCGAGCCCGCTTCCATCGACGAGACGCTCGCGCGCCTGCGCGAGCATCAGTACTTCGCGAACCGCGAGCTCGCGACGGCGCTCTTTCTCGCGCTCAAAATGCAGCGGCCGCTCTTTCTCGAGGGTGAGCCGGGCGTCGGCAAGACGGAACTCGCGAAGGCGGCGGCGGGCCTGTGCGGCACTACGCTGCTGCGCCTGCAATGCTACGAAGGGCTCGATACCGCGAGCGCGCTGTACGAATGGGACTATCCGCGCCAGATCATGGCGCTGCGGCTGGCCGAGGCATCGGGCGAAACGCCGTCGAACGATTCGCTGTATCGCGGCGAGTTTCTGCTGAAGCGTCCCTTGCTTCAGGCTCTGCTGCCCGATCCCGTGAATCCGGACGCGCGCCGTGTCTTGCTGATCGACGAAATCGATCGCGCCGACGAGCCGTTCGAAGCGTTCCTGCTCGAACTGCTGTCGGATTTTCAGGTATCGATTCCGGAGTACGGCACGGTGCGGGCCGCGCGGCCGCCGCTCGTCGTGATGACGTCGAATCGCACGCGCGAAGTGCACGACGCGCTCAAACGCCGCTGTCTCTATCAATGGATCGGCTATCCCGAGCGCGATGTCGAACTGGCGATCGTCGCGGCGCGCGCGCCTGAAGCGGGGCGCGCGTTGCAGCAACGCGCCGTCGCGTTCGTGCATGCGCTGCGCACGCTGGACCTGTTCAAGGCGCCGGGCGTCGCGGAGACGATCGACTGGTGTCGCGCGCTGGCGGCGTTGTCGGTGTCGGAACTCGATCCGCAATCGGTGCAGAACACGCTCGGCGTGCTGCTGAAGTATCAGGACGATCTCGCGCGCATGGACGCCGACACGCTCGCGCAATGCCTGACCGCCACGCCATGACGATGGAACCGCTCGCCCGCAATGTCGTGCATTTCGTGAGGCTCTTGCGGGGCGCGGGCCTCGGCATGTCGCCCGCGCATGCGGTCGATGCGCTCGACGCGCTGCGCTTCGTCGATCTGAACCGTCGCGACGACGTGCGCGCGACGCTTGCGTGCCTGCTCGTTCATGCCAGCGACGAACGCGAGATCTTCGACGCGGCCTTCGATCTCTTCTGGCGCGATCCCGATTGGGAAGGCAAGTTGCGCGCGCTGTTGCTGCCGAAGGTGACGAACGGCATGCCGCCGCCCAAACGCAACAACCGTCTCGCCGACGCATTGGCGACGCGCGCGGCGGCATCGAAGGCGCAGGCGTCGGAATCGAAGCCCGAGGAGGCGCACGCGCGCATCACGTTCAGTTCGCAGGAGCGCCTGAGTCATCGCGATTTCGACACGCTCAGCGCCGACGAATGGCGCACGCTGCGGCATCAGATCCGCGCGCACCGGATGCCGCTCGCGACCGAGCCGACGCGCAGGCTGAAGGCGGCGTCGCGCGGCACGCACGCCGATCTCAAGGCGAGCGCGCGCCATGCCGTGCGCTCCGGCGGCGACTGGACCGTGTGGAAGTACCGCGCGGCGGTCGAGCGTCGGCCGCCGCTCGTATTGCTGCTCGACATCTCCGGTTCGATGAGCGCGTATTCGCGCGCCGTACTCTATTTCTGCCACGCGCTGCTGCAATCGCGCGAACGCCTGCAAGTGTTCCTGTTCGGCACGCGCCTGACCAACGCGACGCGCGCATTGCGCGAACGCGATCCCGATGTCGCCATCGCGACGCTCGGCACACAGGTCGCCGACTGGTCGGGCGGCACGCGCATCGGCGCGGCGCTCGCCGAGTTCAATCGACGCTGGGCGCGCCGCGTGCTGGCCGGCCGGGCGACGGTGCTGCTCGTCACCGATGGCCTCGATCACGACGCCATTGACGTGCTCGATGCCGAGATGCGCAGGCTCAAGCGCTTCGCGCATCGGCTCGTGTGGCTGAATCCGCTGTTGCGCTTTGCCGATTTCACGCCGCGCGCGCGAGGCGTGCGCGCGATCCTGCCTCACGTCGACGCGATGCTCGCGGCGCACAACCTCGACAGCCTCGGCGCCGTTGGCCGGGAACTCGCCGCCCTGTCGCAACCCAAGCCCTTAGGAGCTGCTCCATGGAACTGACCGAAACGCACACGTTGCCCGTATCGCAGGCGCGCGCGTGGGAAGCGCTCAACGACACTTCGATGCTGAAGGTCTGCATTCCGGGCTGCGACAGCATCGACGCGGACGGGGAAAATGCGTACAACGTCGCGATGACGGCGGCGGTCGGCCCGGTGAAGGCGCGCTTCAAGGGCAGAATGGAGCTCACGAATATCGACGCCCCGAATACTTATACGATCGTGTTCGAGGGGCAGGGCGGCGCGGCCGGTTTCAGCAAGGGCAGCGCGACCGTGAACCTCGAACCCGGCGCCGATGCCGACACGACCACGCTCACCTACAGCGCGAACGCGCAGGTGGGCGGCAAGCTCGCGCAGATCGGCTCGCGGCTCGTCGACGGCGCGGCGCGTAAGATTGCGGGAGAATTTTTCAAGCGGTTCAGCGCGCAGTTGCAAGGCGGGCAGGAATCACAGGACGCAGCCGCCGACGGTGAAAGCGGCGGAGAAGGGCAGGAGAAAGGAAAGAAATCATGGACAGCGTGGATCTCGAAGTCCTGAAGAACAGCGCGCGATGGCTCGAAGACGGGCATCGCGTGCTGCTCGTGACGGTGGTGAAAACGTGGGGCTCGTCGCCGAGACCCGAAGGCGCCATGCTCGCCGTGCGTGGCGATGGCCACGTCGTCGGCTCGGTGTCGGGCGGGTGTATCGAGGACGATCTCATCGAGCGGGTGCGGCAGCGGGGCATCGAGCAGACCAGACCGGAAGCGGTGAAGTACGGCATCAGCGCGGAGGAGGCGCATCGTTTCGGCTTGCCGTGCGGCGGCACGATCCAGCTCGTGCTGGAACCTTTGACGATGGCGAGCGGTGTCGCGCAACTGTGCGCGGCGGTGGAAAGCGGCCAGCTCGTCGCGCGCACGCTCGACATGGCGACGGGCGCCGCGCGCCTCGAACCCGCACAGGCCACCGACGGGGTGCTGTTTGACGACGCGCGGCTTTTGACCATTCACGGTCCGCGTTATCGGATGCTGGTGATCGGCGCGGGGCAGTTGTCGCGGTATCTGTGCAGTATCGCGGTCGGGCTCGACTATCAGGTGACCGTCTGCGATCCGCGCGAGGAATACACGGAAGAGTGGGACGTGCCGGGCACGACGATCGTGCGCACCATGCCCGACGACACCGTCATGGACATGAAGCTCGACGAACGCTGCGCGGTGATCGCGCTCACGCACGATCCCAAGCTCGACGATCTCGCGCTGATGGAAGCGTTGAAGACGCCGGCGTTCTATGTCGGCGCGCTCGGTTCGCGGCGCAATAACGCGGCGCGTCGCGAGCGGCTGAAAGAGTTCGATCTGAGCGAGGCTGAACTCGCGCGCCTGCATGGGCCAGTGGGTATCTACATCGGCAGCAGGACGCCGCCGGAGATCGCCGTGTCGATTCTCGCGGAAGTGACGGCGGCGAAGAACGGCGTTTCGCTGCCCGAGCTGTTGCAGGTCGAGGGCGCGAAGGCGGCGCGCGAGATCGAGGGGAAGGGCGAAGTGTGCGGCGTTTGAGCGCGTTCGAATTCTATGCACGGTCTGCGTGCATCGTGCGGCTATATAATAATCGTTCTCATTTGCGCGGCCATTGCGGCTGACGCGAGCCCTTCTTTCCGCTGAATCATCGAATGCCCGGCAAGTTTTTGACCGGCGACGACCGGCGCGCGACCGCACGCGCCGATGCGTCGCCCGATACGCGCACGCCCGCGGACAAGCGTCACATGAGCCAGCGCGCGTTGCGCGTGTGGTCGATCGTGCATCGCTGGACGAGTCTCGTCTGCACGGCGTTCATGCTGCTGCTTTGTCTCACCGGTTTGCCACTCGTGTTCGGCCACGAACTCGACATTCTGACCGGCGATGCGATCGAAGCACCCGCGTTGCCCGCATCGCAAGCGGATGCGCGCGCGAGCTACGACGCGGTCCTGCGCGCCGCGCTGAAGACGCATCCTGGCCACGTACCGCAATACATGATCTGGGAGCCGGACGAGCCGCTCTTGCCGGTCGTCGTGACCGCGCCTCGCGCCGACACGCCGCCCGACGACACGCTCAGCACCACCGTCGACGCCCGCACCGCGCAGCCGCTCGGCATGCCGCCTGGCAAGGGCTCGCTCAAGTTCGTTCTGCTGAAACTGCATGTCGACATGTTCGCGGGGCTTTTCGGCAAGCTCTTTCTCGGCGCGATGGGTGTCGTGTTTCTGGCGGCGATCGTGTCGGGCATCGTCGTGTAACTGCCGTTCTGGCGCAAGGTCGGGCTCGGGCGCGTGCGGCTGAAGAAGAAGCGTCGCATCGTATGGCTCGACTGGCACAACGCGATCGGCATGTTGACGCTCGTGTGGGCGTTGCTCGTCGGCGCGACAGGTTCGATCAACACGCTCGCCGATCTGATGCTCGAGGCGTGGCGCAACGATCAGCTCGCGCAGATGGTTGCGCCGTATCAGGGTCAGCCGCCGGTGACGGTGGGCGCGTCCATCGACGATGCCGTGAAGACCGCGCGAGGCGTCGCGCCGGACATGATTCCTTCGTTCGTCGCGTTTCCGGGGACGCGCTTCGCGAGCCCGCATCACTATGCCGTATGGATGCGCGGCGACGGCATTCTGACGAGCGGATCATGCGGCCGGTGCTCGTCGATGCATCGACGGGCGCGCTCACCGATTCACGCGAACTGCCGTGGTACCTGAAGGTGCTGCTCGGCTCGCAGCCGCTGCATTTCGGGGATTTCGGCGGAATGCCGCTCAAGATCTTCTGGGCAGCGTTTGATCTGCTGACGATCATGGTGCTGGGGAGCGGGCTTTATTTGTGGCTCACGCGGCATAACCCGCGGAAGGGGAGGGGCGTTTGACTTTGCGATGAGTGGCAGGGTTATCGCTTTCGAGCAGGTTCGCAAAAAATTCGGATTCCTTCACAAGAAGTAAATGCTCTCGGTGCGTAAGCTAGCCGTCTCGCTGCGAGGCCCACGGGGCCTTGGACGCGGCCGCAACCACTGGGAGACAAAAGATGTCCGTGAGCAGAACCATTGTCGCAAACCATCACCGAACATTCGAAAGCATCAAGCAGACAAATGAGGCCGACGGCGAATTCTGGTTCGCTCGCGATCTTGCGCCGTTGCTGGAATATCAGGACTGGCGCAACTTTCTGCAAGTGATCGACAAGGCGAAGGTGGCCTGCGATCGCTCGAACCACCGAATCGCCGACCATTTCGGTGAATTCACCAAAATGGTCCAGCTCGGCTCCGGTGCGAAGCGACCAGTGGCCGATTTCACTCTTTCGCGATACGCATGCTATTTGATCGTTCAGAACGGCGATCCGTCCAAGCTGGTGATCGCCAATGGTCAAACGTACTTTGCGCTTCAAACGCGCCGTCAGGAACTCGGCGACGAGAAGGCGTTTTCAGGTATGTCGGAGGATCAGCGTCGCTTGATGCTTCGTGGCGAGCTGTCGCATCACAACAAGACGCTCAGCGCGGCGGCACGCACTGCGGGAGTGGAAACCACGCTGGACTACGCGATATTCCAGGATCACGGATACAAAGGGCTGTATGGCGGCCTGGGAGCCAAAGACATTCACGCCAGGAAAGGGCTCAAAAAGAGCCAGAAAATTCTGGACCACATGGGCAGTACCGAACTAGCCGCGAATCTGTTTCGCGCAACCCAGACAGAAGAGAAACTGAGACGCGACGAAGTAAGTGGCAAGCAGAGGGCGAACCAGACTCACTTCGACGTCGGAACGAAAGTCCGTCAAACCATTCACGAGCTCGGTGGGACCATGCCGGAAGCGTTGCCGACGCCGGAAACGAGCATCCGGCAGATCGAGCGCGCTCAACGCAAGCTGACGAATTGATGAAGAAGCGGTTCTCGGCCAGACAAGCGGAGAACACGCAAATGCGTGGCCTTGGCTTCCTACGCGTCAAATCACCCCGCAAACAACCGCCGCAATCATCGACGCCGCCACGATCACCACCCCCGCCGTGCGCTTCTTGTTGAGCTCGGTCCACAACAGCACGCCCGTCAGTGACAACAGGACGATGCTGCCCGCGAACGTATCGATGAGCAGCACCCAGCCCGCGCTCAGTCCCACGCCCTTGTGCAGGTTGGTCATCATCGCGAGGAAGGTGTTCTCGGTGCGCTTCACAGACACGAAGTTGTTGCCCACCCAGTACTCGGCCATCACGCTGCCGCCCGGCGACGCCACCATCGCCGACCATTGTTCCGGCTGCATCGTGCTCTTGTCGCCCCAGCCGACCGGATGCGCCGGTTCGCGGCGTGTTCGTCCGAGATTGCCCTCGATCTTCAATTCCTTCTTGAGCCATGTGCCCATGTCGCGCGGCGTCTTGAAGCCTTCGGCGGGCAGCGGCATCTGCATTTGCGTGACCTGTGGCTCGCCGGTAGGAATGCGCAATGTGGCGCGATGATTCAGCAGAAAACCGGTCGCTCCGAACAGCAAACCGAGCAGCGCGCCCCACAGGCCGATCCAGCCATGCACCTTGCGCAGCCACTTGAGGAAGGTCGAGCGGCGCGAGCGGTTCTTGCGCACGAACTGCTCGGCATCGTCGATGAGGCGCCCATGCGGACGATATTGCGTCGAGCCGCTCGTCGCGGGCGGCTGCGGATTCAGGGTGTCGGGCGCGTTCACGCGTCTCTCCAGGATTCGGGCGTTGGCATGCAAAGCCACGCCCTCGATCGGCTAGACGCGTGGAAAAGCGTGGTGATCGACAGAAGGCGGGCGAATGAGAATCGTTATCATTACATGCGGTTAAGCGCTTTTCAACTTTTTGCGCCTGCGCAGTCGCACGCGTTTGTCACAAAAAATTTCACACCGGCCAGAGCGGGCCTTCCTGCATCGCGCCGACTTGCTCGCGCAACTCCAGAATGCGCTCTTCCCAATAACGCTGTGTGTTGAACCAGGGGAAGGCGGCGGGAAACGCCGGATCGTGCCAGCGGCGTGCGAGCCACGCCGAGTAGTGAATCAGCCGCAACGTGCGCAGGGCCTCGACGAGATGCAATTCGCGCGGATCGAAATCGCAGAAATCTTCGTATCCGGCGAGCAGATCCGTCAGCGCGCGCGATGCGTCCGGGCGGCCCGCCGGCAGCAGCAGCCACAGATCCTGAATCGCCGGGCCCATGCGGCTGTCGTCGAAATCGACGAAATGCGGGCCCGCGTCGGTCCACAGTACGTTGCTCGGGTGACAGTCGCCGTGCAGACGCAGATGCCGCACGTCGCCCGCGCGCTCGAAGCATTGCGCGACGCCTTCGAGCGCCATCGACACGACGGCTTCCCAGGCTTCGCGCACGTCGGCTGGAACGAAGCCGTGTGTCAGCAGGAACTCGCGCGGCTCGTGGCCGAAAGTGTGGATATCGAGCGTCGGCCGCTCGCGATACGGCTCGATCGCGCCCACCGCGTGAATCCGCCCGATGAATCGCCCGAGCCATTCGAGCGTGTCGCTGCGATCGAGATCGGGCGCGCGTCCGCCGCGCCGCTCGAAGATGGAAAAGCGAAAACCATCGAACTCGTGCAGCGTCGTGCCTTCGAGCACGCGCGCCGGCACCGCCGGAATCTCGAGCGCGACGAGGCTCGCGACGAACGCGTGTTCTTCGAGAATTGCGGCGCTCGACCAGCGCTGTGGCCGATAAAACTTCGCGACGACGGGCGGACCGTCTTCGACGCCAACCTGATAGACGCGATTTTCGTAGCTGTTGAGCGCCAGCTGGCGGCCGTCGGTGCGCTCGCCTGCGGGAATCAGCACGCTGTCGAGCGCATCGAGGACGCGTTCGGGCGTGAGGCCGGAGAAGGGCGGCGCGTCAGCTGCGGGCGCGCCCTGGGAATCGGGATGGATCGAGTTCATCCCGGCATTGTGCCGCGCCTTCGCGCGGACGGCATCACTGCATCGACGTAACGCGCGGCTTTCTCAATGCACGACCGTGTTCGCCGGGCGAACGATATCGCCCGTATCGATCAGGTCTTCGAGAAAGAACGGCTCCGTATTGAGCAGTTTGGTCACGCCGGGCTCGCCCTCGTACCATGCGACCATCGCCATGTCGCCGAGAATACGCATGACGATACCGCGCGCTCCCTGAGGCACGGCAATATGCACTGAGCGGACAATCGAACCGATTTGCATGATGAATCCCCGTTTCAGCGCCGGCTGAGGATTGAAGCGCCGGTCAAATGTATTTCACCAAGCACAGGCTTTTCACGGCTCGTGCACCAGACTTTTCGCCGCTTCATTGTTTCGAGAGGCGCGACATGCGCGGTCTTCATGAACGACTGTGCTCTTACTTTAGCGCATCGCGGCGCTTCAGCGTGACGCCAATCGCCGCGTTGTGTTGCCGATCGCAGACGCGAAGCAGTAATTACGTATTCATCGTCGCCGAAAAGTGCGTACCGTATTAGGCGAAACCCTTAGGTTCGGCGTATCGTTGAGAATTTTTCAGCGGAGACTTCATTCGTGAATGCTTCACCGGCGCCGCAGCGCCCGACCTCCAAAGGTAACGCGCAACGCACCGCCGACGCAGCGCCGTATCTCGAACGGGGCTCGCGCGCGTACTGGCGCGCTTCGCTTGCGCTGCTGTTCGCCGGTTACGCGACCTTCTCACTGCTGTACTGCGTGCAGCCGCTGCTTCCCGAGTTCACGAAGGCGTTCGGCGTCAGTCCGGCGGTGAGCGCGCTTGCCGTGTCCGTGAGCACGGCGGCGCTGGCCGTCGCGATATTCATCGCGGGATTCGTTTCGGAAAGCTGGAGCCGTCATCGGTTGATGACGCTTTCGCTGCTGGCGTCATCGGTGCTGACGGTCGTCGCCGCCATGTTGCCGGACTGGCACGCGCTGCTCGTCGTGCGCGCGCTCGAAGGCTTCGCGCTCGGCGGCGTGCCCGCGGTCGCGATGGCGTATCTCGCGGAGGAAGTGCATCCCGAAGGCCTCGGCCTCGCGATGGGCCTATATGTCGGCGGGACGGCCATCGGCGGGATGGCGGGTCGCGTGATCAGCGGCGTACTCGCGGATCTGTTCGGCTGGCGTATCGCGATCGGCGGAATCGGCTTGCTGGGCTTGCTCGCCACGCTCGCGTTTCGCTCGCTGCTGCCGCCGTCGCGGCGCTTCGAGCCGCGGCGTGGCGTCGGGTTTGCGCATCATCGGCGCTCGCTCGCCGGGCATCTGCGGCACGGCGGTCTGCCGTTTCTGTTTCTGATCGGCTTCGTGCTGATGGGCAGCTTCGTCACGCTCTACAACTACGTCGGCTACCGGCTGCTCGGCGCGCCGTTCCTGCTCAATCAGACGCAGATCGGCGCGATCTTCACGGTGTATCTGACGGGCGTGGTCGCGTCGCCGTGGTCCGGCAAGATGGCCGATGCATTCGGGCGCGGCCGCGTGCTGATCGCGAGTCTCATCCTGATGATGCTCGGCATCGCGCTCACCTTGTCGAACTCGCTGACGGTGATCATCGCCGGCATCGCGTGTCTGACTTTCGGCTTCTTCTCGGGACATTCGGTCGCGAGCGGCTGGGTCGGACGTCTCGCCGCCCAGGCGAAAGGGCAGGCAGCCGCGCTTTATCTGCTCGCGTATTACATCGGATCGAGTCTGATCGGCTCGTATGGCGGTCATTTCTGGACCGCGTTCGGATGGCCGGGCGTCGCGGGACTGATCGGCGTGCTATTGCTCTTCGGGCTGGCGGGCGCGGCCTGGCTGAACCGGCGCGAACGCGCCACGGCCGCCTGATAGAAAGCCGATTGAAATGAGAAGAAGATAAGGGTTTTTACGCGTCTGCTTAAAAATGCTGCGCGCAATGCCTTGTGCCATAAGGTTTTGCGTCACGCCACCGTCTCCCGCCGCACGAAGTTCGGCCGACGCATCGCATGGAGCAGCCTATACTCGAATCGTCGATGCAGCTTTTGCGCGCGACACTCGAAGTTAGAAGCAGGACGATGGGAGACGCACAATGACGACGTACTTCACGATCGGCGACTTCATTCTGATCATCCCGATGGCGCTGGCCGGCGCCCTGTTCCTCGGGGCCATTCCCTGCGCGACGCATTTCAAGAACAACGTGCTGCGTGTGTTCGGCGCGCTGCTCGGCGTGCTCGCCGCGTTTCTTCTCGTTGAAGGATTGCCGGCGCTGATATAGCGAGCGCGCCATTCAGGCACGCTCGCCCAGGCAGGCTTCGATTACAGATATTCGCCGAGGAAGGTCAGCGTGCGTCCGTGCGCGAGCGCTGACGCCTTGGCGTTGTATGACGCGCGATCGCCACAGTTGAAGCCGTGGTCGGCTTGCGGATAAACGTACAGCGCGGAATCCTTGCGGCCCGCGAACTTCTGGCGCACGGCGTCGACCGCGTCGGCCGGAATGTGTGCGTCGAGTTCGCCGTAGTGGAACTGCATCGGCACCTTGACCTGATCGGCCTTGTCGAGCGCGTTCTGAATGCCGCCGCCGTAGTAGGCCACAGCCACATCCACCGAACCTTGCGCCGCCGCGAGATATGCGAGCCGGCCGCCGAAGCAATAGCCGATCGCCGCAACCTTGCCCGTCACTTCGGGCAACGCGCGCAGCGCCTTCGCGGCCGCGCCGACATCGGCGACCGCGGCATCGAGCTGAGTCTTTTGCAGCAGTTCCATCGCCTTCTCGCGATCCGCGCCTTCGTAGCCCAGCTCGACGCGCGGCTGCGTGCGCCAGAAGACGTCCGGCGCGAGCGCGACATAGCCATCGGCGGCGTATTGATCGGCGACGCTGCGGATATGGCCGTTCACGCCGAAGATCTCCTGCAGGATGATCACGGCGGGCCCGGTGCCGGTTTTGGGTAGCGCGAGATAGCCCTGGAAGCTGTCGCCATCGGCGGGAATGTCGATCCAGCGTGAAGTCACGGATACGGTCACGTCAAAGCTCCTTGTGTTTGTGAAATCGCAGGCGAGTGAGTTTGCCAGCTTTCCCTTTCAGTCGCCCTGAACGCCCACGGCCAGGCTTGGCACGCCGCTTGACGCGCGATGGGATTTTTAGAGGCGCTGGTCTAAACGCAAGCTGAAACGAGCTTAAAAAAACAGCTTAATGATGTCGGTGGGCAGGGATTATCGGCACACGCCCGCCGGACTTGAATGACGCCCAAACCTTTGCGCGCCGATGTCTCGGAAACCCGCATGCACAGGGCGTCTTCGAAGAAACGCACCACAAACGGCGGCGCATCACAACTGGCCGCTAATTGGTAGTGACACCAGTATCTTAAAAAACTTCCCTAAATTAATTTGACAACCCTACACTTGCGCGCAGTGCGGATGGCGGCTGCCACGAACGGCCTGCCGGAAGGACTTGCCAAGTGCATGACGATGCATCCGGCGTGGTCGTCCACGGGACTGAGCGATCGTGATGAAAGACGGGGCACAGGGCGATTACGTTGTTTTTGGGACCGAAACTGGAGACTTACATGAACACCAAGCTTCACAAACTGTTGCCGATCAGCGCTGCAGCCGTGCTGTTCGCTACGTTGGCAACGTCCGCAGCAGCCGACCAGGTCGTCAAGATCGGTCACGTCGCTCCGCTGACCGGCGGCATTGCTCACCTGGGCAAGGATAACGAAAACGGCGCGCGGCTTGCAGTCGAAGAGATCAACGCAAAGGGTCTCACGATCGGCGGCGAGAAGATCACGCTGCAACTGGACCCGCAAGACGACGCTGCTGACCCGCGTACCGCCACTCAGGTCGCGCAGAAGCTCGTCGACGACAAGGTCGTTGCGGTCGTCGGTCACCTGAACTCCGGCACGTCGATCCCGGCATCGAAGATCTATAGCGATGCGGGCATCGTGCAGATTTCCCCGTCGGCAACGAACCCGGCCTACACGCAGCAAGGCTTCAAGACGACGTACCGCGTCGTTGCGACCGATGCGCAGCAAGGTCCGGCGCTCGCCAACTACGCGGCAAAGAACCTGAAGGTGAAGACGGTCGCTGTCGTCGACGACTCGACCGCTTACGGCCAGGGTCTCGCGAACGAGTTCGAGAAGACCGCCAAGTCGCTCGGCCTGAAGGTGATCTCGCACGACGCGACGAACGACAAGGCTGTCGACTTCCGCGCGATTCTCACGAAGATCAAGGGTGAGAATCCGGACGCCGTGATGTACGGCGGCATGGACGCGACCGGCGGCCCGTTCGCCAAGCAGGCGAAGCAGCTTGGCCTGCGCGCGAAGGTCCTCGCGGGCGACGGCGTCTGCACGGAAAAGCTGGCTGACCTCGCAGGCGACGCGACCGACAACGTCGTGTGCTCGGAAGCAGGCATGGCGCTCGAGAAGATGGACGGCGGCAAGGCATTCGCGGCCAAGTTCGAGAAGCGCTTCGGCCAGCCGATCCAGATCTACGCGCCGTTCACGTATGACGCGGTGTACATCGTCGCCGACGCGATGAAGCGCGCCAACTCGACCGATCCGGCCAAGATTCTCGCCGCGATGCCGAACACGGACTACAAGGGTGTGATCGGCCAGACCTCCTTCGATTCGAAGGGCGATCTGAAGCACGGCGTGATCTCGCTGTACGACTACAAGAAGGGCAAGAAGACGCTGCTCGACGTCGTGAAGATGTAAGTAACGTCGGACCCCGGTCCTGAGGAACGCGCGGATTCGCAAGATCCGCGCGTTTTTTTATATCTTCAGGCGCCGGAGGATTTTCGGCCCGATGAGCGTGATCACCGCGCAGCACGCCGCGACGACGCATAGCCCGATCGGCAGATTGCTGATTTGCGCGACGCCGCCGATCAGCACCGGGCCGAGCAGCAAGCCGAAGTAAGCGAGACCCGCAACCTGCGCGAGCCCTTCGGCCGCCGTCACGCCTTCGACGCGCGCCGCCGCCGCGAACAGCACCGGCATCATGTTCGCGAGACCGAGACCCATCAGCGTGAAGCCGGTCATCGTGACGATGGTGTTCGGCAAGACGAGCGCCATGACCATGCCGATGAACGCGAGTCCCGCGCTGCCGAAAATCAGTTGCGGCGCGCCGAAGCGCGCGCGCACCGCGTCGCCGCCGAAGCGTCCAGCCGCCATGCCGCCGGAAAACGCCGCGTAAGCCGCGCTCGATACCGAAGGCGTCGCCTCGACGATATCGCGCATGTAGACGGTGGCCCAGTCGTACATCGCGCCTTCCGCGATCAGCGCGACGAGCGCGAGGCCGCCGAGCGCCCACAGCGCGCCCGAGCGCCAGCGATTCGACGACGATGCTTTCGCGTGTTCGTCGTGGTGCGGCACGTGCGGCAATACAGCGGGCATCGACACGAGCAGAACCAGCAGACTCACGCCCGACGCCAGCGCGAGATGCACGGCGGGCGCGAGTCCGTGTGCGAGCAGCGCGCCGCCTGCCGCCGCGCCCGCCATGCCGCCGATGCTGAACATGCCGTGCAGCGACGACATGATCGGCTGCCCCAATGCCTCCTCGACCGCGCTGGCCTCGGCGTTCATCGCGACATCGAGCGTCGCCATGCCGAAGCCGAACATCGCGAGGACGATCAGCAGCATCCAGTAGTAAGGCGTCACGAGAATCAGCGAGCCGGAGAGCATCATCGTGATACCGCCGGCCATGCATGCGGTGCGCGTGCCGGCGCGCGCGATCCACGATCCGGCGGTGAGCATCGCGAAGATCGAGCCGCCCGCCACCGCGAGCAGCGCGAGCGAGAGCATGCCCGGGCTCAGCTCGAACTTGTCGCGCACGGTCGGCACGTGCACGCCCCACGACGCGTACATCATGCCCGCGATGAAGAACACCGCCATCGTCGCGTAGCGGGCGCGGGCGCGCGTGGCGCGCGGAAGGCTGCGATGCAGCGCGAGCGTCGGATTGGACTCGCGGGCGGAGGAGGCAGTAGTCGAGTCGGACACGAAAGAAGCCGTTCTGGGAAGTTGCGCGAAAGGTTGCAGGCAAGGCAACCGGAGATGATGCCATCGGACGCGAAGGCTTTCGATTCTATCCAACGGCCAGGAGACACGCTCGGAGCCGCTGCATTACCATCGTTCGACCTTTAACGAATTCACGAGGCCCGGATGAATATTCCGCCGCAAGCGCCGCTTCATTTGCTGCATCGCGTATCGGAAGGCACGCTCGCGACGCATTCGCGCGAGCCGCGCGGCTTTCCTTATCCGACGGCATTGCCGTTCGCGCTCACCGCGCAGCACATGCCGATGCTGCTCATCAGCCATCTCGCCGAGCACACGCGCAATCTTCACGCCGATGCCCGCGCCGGATTCCTGGTGGCGCACGTGGCGGACGGTGGCGTGCTGGAGGGCCAGCGCCTGACGATGCTCGGCAGTTTCACACCTGCGGCCGCCAGTGAAAGCGATGACCTGGCGCGGCGATATCTGCGCTACCACCCCGATGCGGAGCGCTATCTCGCACTCGGCGATTTTTCTTTCTGGGTGATGTCGCTGGAACGCATGCGATATATCGGCGGTTTCGGCGCGATGGGATGGCTCGGCGGCGACGAACTCGATTCGCTCGATCCGCTTTGCGCAGCGGATGAAACCGCGCTTTGCGAATATTGCGATGCTTACCCGGGCCGTCCGGAGAATCTCCGATTATTGGGGATAGACCGGTATGGCTGCGATCTGCTGCTTGCTGGCGCGCGCAATCGTTTTACATTCGATTACCCCAAGCTGACGAACAAGGATTTAAAGGCTGCGCTTACCGATTGTTTTGAGCGCGAGGGCGGCATTCCGGCGCAATAGCGATGAACGTTACGGCCCGATTTTGCCTTGGGTCAGGTAATTTCGGGACGAACCGTGGCAAAGTTGTCATTTCATGAAACTTTGCAGTGAAACGGTATTGCGTGTTTTCATCCGATGCCATTGCTCAGTCCTGGCGTACGTCGTGCCCGCAGATTTTACGTCGGCATGCGGAGCGCTCCAGACTTCGGAATTATCGGCAAATGTTACGAAGAAATTTGCAGATCTCCTTTTAAGTGGCAATACGCACATGCCGCGATAATACGAAGTGTGTTAATCTGCGTGCCAGTCCGAGGTTATACTCATAACTGAAAGCGAGCGCATCGATTCGCAAGTCAGCAAACCACTTAGGGAATTGCCATGCCTTCATACAAAGAACTTCTCGCACAACGCGAGTCCCTTGAGCGCCAGATTGAAGAAGCGAAGTCGCGCGAATACGCCGAAGTGCTTAATGAGATCAAGCAGAAAATGGCGGATTACGGCATCACGCTTGCGGAACTGGCTGGCGGCCGTGGCGCGAAAGGCGCGAAGGCGGCACGCAGCCGCTCGGGCGTGGCGCCGAAATACCGTGACCCGGACAGCGGCAGCACTTGGTCGGGCCGCGGAAAGCCGCCGAAGTGGATCGCTGGGCAGGATCGCGACAGTTTCCTGATCGGCAAGTAAGTTCTGAGCCGAGTCCTGTATTAAAAAGGCCGCGTCGACGACGCGGCCTTTTTCATTTGGCGAAGCATCGGCGCTCGAAAGAAGCGCAGTGTCGGCTGATAAAATGCAGGCTGCATGAGCCGAGAGATATTACATGTCGCTTTCGACGACGCGCGTGACGGAAAAGCAGGACGTTGCGCGAAGGACCACCTGGACCAGCATAGCGCTAAATAGCATGCTTGCCACGGCGCAACTCGTGGTGGGGATCGTTGCGCACTCTCAGGCACTGATTGCGGACGGCATTCATTCGATTGCGGACATCGTGTCGGATTTTATCGTTCTGATTGCCAACCGGCACGCGGGCGCCGCACCCGACGTCGACCATAACTATGGTCACAGCCGTTATGAAACCGTTGCCTCATTATTCCTCGGTGGATTGTTGATCGCGGTCGGCGTTGGAATGTTGTGGCGCGCCGGAACGCGCATCGTCGACCTTCAGAATATTCCGCAAGTAAAGGTGGGCGCGCTCGCGGTCGCGATAATCGTACTGGTTTCGAAGGAAGCGCTGTTTCGCTATATGCTGCGCGCCGCTGAACGGGTGCGCTCGGCGATGCTCGTCGCAAACGCGTGGCATGCACGGTCGGATGCGGCGTCTTCACTGGTCGTCGCGCTGGGGATTATCGGCAGTCTGGCGGGATTTCGAATTCTGGACCCGATCGCCGCTGCACTCGTCGGTTTCTTGATCGGGAAAATGGGGTGGACGTTCGCGTGGGACGCTTTACAGGATCTTTCCGATCGTGCACTCGATCAAGCGACCACGGACGATTTGCGCAACATTTTGCTAAACACGCCGGGCGTGCGTGAAGTTCACGAACTCCGCACCCGGAAAATGGGCGATCTCGCGATCGTCGACGCGCATATTCTCGTCGATCCACTCATTTCGGTTTCGGAAGGGCACTACATTGCGGAATCGGCGCGCGCAAATGTGCTGGCCGATCAGCGCGTCATCGATGCGCTCATTCACGTCGATCCCGAGAGCGACGCGCTCAATCCGCTGCCGGGCAACTTTCCATTGCGTTCGACCGTGAGCGACGCGGTGCGCGCAGCCTTTGCGCACAACGGCTTGCCGGTCGCGGCGCTGAATCTGCACTACCTGAGCAGCGGTTTCAATGTCGATGTCGTGCTGCCGGCATCGAACGCGACCGATACAGCCGCCATTCTGAAGACGATCGATTTCGACGCGCTGAAGCGAAAGATCGGCGCGCGCGAGATCCGCGTGACGCAGGAACTCGGCGTCACGCAGACCTCGACGCCGACGCGCGTGATCGATGCGTCGCGCTGACAGCCGCCCGTCAGAGCGGCAGCTGCGTGTCGAACTTGATTTCGCGCAGCACGACGCTCGTTCGCACCTGCGCGACGGCAGGAATCTTGAAGATGCGATCGTGCAGAAAGGCGTCGTACGCCTTGATATCCGGCGCGACGATCTTGAGGATGTAGTCGGATTCGCCGGTCGTGCTGTAGCACTCGGTCACTTCGGGGCAGGTCGAGATTTCACGCTCGAACTGCTCGACCCCGCCCTCGGTGTGCCGCGTGAGATGGATATGCGCGAGCGCGCAGACATGGAGGCCGAGCTTCTCGCGATCGAGCAGCGCGGTATAGCGCTGAATGACACCCGATTGCTCCATGTCCTTGATGCGACGCCAGCAAGGCGTGCTCGACAAGCCGACCTGGTCGGATATTTCCTGAACGGAGCGCCGCGCGTCCAGCTGCAGAAGACGCAAGATTTTTTGTGAGAATGTATCGAGAGTCAACTGCGCCTCCGTTCGGTCGCGATCTGACTCTAATGGTAGAGGCGCCAGAAAAGAAACGCAATGCAATGCGCCCACACTGAGGGAGTTTCCCTAACTCACTGGCCTGACGGCGCGTTTTTACCTTCGATGCCTTCGCTCGGCTCGGCCGATGTCTGCGCCAGCTTCGCCTGCGAGGTCCGCAGCTCGGCGAGCATGTTGCAAAAGAGCGCGCCTTGCTCGATCGCGTCATCGAGTGCGACGTGCGTATGCGGCAGTTCGTCGAACCAGTGCTTCGGCAGACGCGGCTTGATCGCCTTGCGATACGGCAGGCCGGTCATCGCAAAGGCGAGCGTCTTGATGTCGAGCGCCGACCACGAGAACGGGCAACGTTCCGCGAAGCGCATCATGTACCAGAACATATAGGTGAAGTCGAAGCCCGCCGGATAGGCGACGAACACCGGCTTGCCGGGCAGCGCCTCCACCCATTCGACATAGGCCGGCAGCGCAATCTCGGCTTTCTGCAGATCCTTGCGGCACGCGGCCCACGCGTCGGGCTGCGTCTTCCACCACGCGGCCTGCACCGGATGCGGCGCCGCGCCTTCGAGCGTTTCGAGATTGGCAGAGAAGGTGCCGATGAGCTGCTTGTCGGCCGTGTATGCCGCCGACGCAAAGCTCAGCATCGAATGCGGGCCGGGGATCGGTCCGTCGGCTTCGACGTCCGTGCTGACGTAGATTTCAGGAATCGCGTTCACGCCGTCACTCCGTCGCGCACGTATGGATTGCTGCGCCGTTCCTCGCCGAATGTGGACGCCGGACCGTGACCGGGAACGAACGTGACGTCGTCGCCGAGCGGCCAGAGCTTTTCGCGGATCGAGCGGATGAGATCGGCGTGATTGCCGCGCGGGAAATCCGTGCGGCCGATCGAGCCGGCAAACAGCACGTCGCCGACAAACGCCAGCTTGTGCTCGCGGCTGAAGAACACGACGTGGCCCGGCGTGTGGCCCGGGCAGAAATAGACGTCCATCGATTCATTTCCGAACTGCACGGTGTCGCCATCGGCGAGCCAGCGCTCGGGCGTGAACGCTTCGGCGTTCGAGAAGCCGAAGCGTTCGGTCTGCGCGGGCAACTGGTCGATCCAGAACGCATCTTCGCGATGCGGTCCCTCTATTTGTATGCCGTAATGCGTGGCGAGCGCCTTCGCGCCTCCGCAGTGATCGAGATGCCCGTGCGTCAGAAGAATCTTTTCGACAGTCACACCCTGGCGCTCCACTTCAGCGATGATGCGTTCGATGTCGCCGCCCGGATCGACGACGGCGGCGCGCCTCGTCGCCTCGCAGATGACGATGGAACAGTTCTGCTGAAAGGGCGTCACGGGAACGAGAATGACTTTCATATGACTGTCGCCGGTGCAAGTCGGGCTGTAAAAACGTCCATTGTACCGGTGTCGCATCACGCGCGAAGAAGGTCGACGAGGCGTTCAAAAAATGCCAAAAAACGGCAATTCTTACGCTCATAGCGAAAATCAATGACGATTCATGCAGTCCGATGAGACGGACCCCGGTTTTTTTGTATAATGGCACTACTTGTGCATGGAGCTAACCATGCCGTCAATAGGCGACTGCCGAAACGCTAGTGCGTTTTTACAATCGCCGTCAGTACGCTGTTGGGGGCCAAAAGCCTCGCAATTGCAACTCAAGCATCCATCAGTTGGGTGCACACGTCTTGTCCGGCCAGACGCCGCGCGTCTGTCAGATGGCTTTTACAGTCATCACGCCGGATGGGGCCTACGCCGCCGTTCCTGCGCTCGCAGTTGGTTTTCCAGCGCACGAACGTGATGCCACGTTCGATGGCGGCATGTGGGGTCTGGTCAGGCTGCCGGGGACAGGTTGCGCCAGACGTGAACAATAACCGGGCATTTGCGGCACGAGTACGCCGCGTCCGAGCAAGGCTCGCCGTTCGCTTGACCGAACGGCGTTGTGCTTTGCGCGGCAAAGCCTCGAGCAGCCTTGCGCGCGCCGACCAGCGCAGCGCGGCCGCTCCTTTTACGTTGGTAAACCTATGAAAGCTCGATTTATTCGACATGTCGGGAGCCTGCTAGCAGTTGGCGTGCTGGCCGGTTGCGCCACGCCGGGTTCGGGCGATGTCGCATCCAATCCTCAGACTACGAACCTCTCCAGCACGAGCAGTGCCCGCTCGACGGCGCCGCTCGCCTTCGATTCGCACCTGTCCGCGCTTCCAGCCGACAAGCCCGCGCAGCCGGCTCAGTCGCTCTCCGACGCCCAGCCGATCACGACCGGACCGAACGTCGGCGAGTTCGAGCAGAAGGGCAAGGCGTCGTGGTACGGCCGCATGTTCCATGGCCGCAAGACTGCCAGCGGCGAGAAGTTCAACATGAACGCGATGACCGCGGCGCACCGGACGCTGCCGCTCGCATCGTGGGTGCGTGTGACGAACGAGTCCAACCACAAGACGGTGGTCGTGAAGATCAACGACCGCGGTCCTTACGTGCACGGTCGCGTGATCGACTTGTCGTACGCTGCCGCGGCGGTGCTCGGCATGCGCGGCGCCGGCACGCAGAAGGTGAAGATCGAAGGTCTCACGCAGCAGGAAGCGCGTGCCGCGCGTGAAGAACAGGCTCAGGCGCTCGCCGACGACAACGTGAACTGATCTCACGCTGCATTCCGCAGAACCATGACGGGCCGTCTCGCGACGGCCCGTTTTCTATTCCTCTTCCGATTCGTCGCGTTTGGCGAGCTTCAGCGCGCGCTCGTAAAGTCCGCTGCGCGATGCGCCCGTCAACGTCGCGGCGATGCGCGCGGCGCTCTTCACCGACAACTCGTCCAGCAGCATCGTGAGCAGCGCGTCGTGCGCGTCGTCGGCATCCTGCGCTTCGGGCGCGCCTTCCACCACCAGAACGAATTCTCCGCGCTGCCGATTGGCATCCGCTTCGAGCCACGCTGGCCCTTCGGCCAGGGTGCAGCGATGCAGGCTCTCATGTAACTTCGTCAACTCGCGCGCGATCAGCAGTTGCCGTTCGCCGCCGAAGGCTTCGGCAAGCGCGCGCGTTGTCTCGACGATGCGATGCGGCGCCTCGTAGAAGACCAGCGCCATCGGATGATTCGCGAGCGAACGCAGTTGCGCGGCGCGCTGCTTCGTCTTCGTCGGCAGAAAGCCCGCGAACGAAAAGCCGCTGACCCATGCGCCCGCCGCGCTCAACGCTGTCGTGAGCGCGCTTGCGCCCGGCAGCGGGATGACGGGCAGCCCGGCATCGCGCACGGCATCGACGAGACGCGCGCCGGGATCGGAGATGCCGGGCGTGCCTGCGTCGGATACGCATGCGATGCGCTCGCCGTTCTTCAGATGCTGGATCACGCGTTCGGCGGCGCTGCGCTCGTTGTGCTCGTGCACGGCGATCGACGGCTTCGAGATGCCGTAGCGCGCGAGCAGTTGCGCGGTGTTGCGCGTGTCTTCCGCGGCGATGCGATCCGCGAGTTCGAGCACATGCAGCGCGCGCACGGTGATGTCCGCCGCATTGCCGATGGGCGTGGCGACGACGTATAGCGCGCCAGTCGGATAGTGCTGCCCGGCGGCGAGTTCGAAGATCTGAAGCATGAGCGCGGGCGTCGGAGGAAAGGACGTCATTTTGCCATGCGCGATCCCTGCGGCCAGTCGACAACTTTTATGGAGGCGCCTTGTCCAAAACGCTCGGCGATGCTTTCGAGGCTCACGCGCTCGAATTCCTGCAGCGGCGACGCATGCGCCTCGTCGCGCGCAACGTGACGTGCCGCGGCGGAGAGATCGATCTCGTCATGCTCGATGAACGCGGCGCGCTCGTATTCGTCGAAGTGCGTTCGAGGACGAGCCGCCGTTATGCGAACGCCGCCGCGAGCATCGATGCGAGAAAGCGCGCGCGTCTCGTGCATGCCGCGCAGCATTTTCTCGCGACGTGGCGCGGCGCGTTGCCCGCGTGCCGCTTCGATGTCGTCGCGTTCGATGCGGGCCGCATCCACTGGATGCCCGATGCCTTTCGCGCCGACGAAGCATGAGCGCGGTTCATCGCAGGGTGCATGCGGTAAACTGCGCAACAACCGACGCTTTGAGCGTTCAAGCCACATACCGCCGCGCGCCGCGGCCTATGATCGAGAGTCGATGTCAGTCGAACGTATTCAACAGCAATTCCGCGACAACGCGGCACTCACACTCGAAGCACTCGACGCGCTGGCGGTTCCGATCGCGGCCGCCATCGACACGCTGTTCGGCGCACTCGCCAATGGCAACAAGATTCTCGTATGCGGCAACGGCGGCTCGGCTGCCGACGCGCAACGCTTCGCCGCGCAACTGATCGGCCGCTTCGAGCGCGAGCGTCCCGGCTTGCCGGCCATTGCGCTTACGACTGATACATCGATTCTCACGGCCATCGGCAATGACTATGCGTTCGAGCAGATCTTCTCGAACCAGGTCCGCGCGCTCGGTCAGGCGGGCGACGTGTTGCTTGCGATCAGCACGTCGGGGAACTCCGTCAACGTGCTCGCGGCGATTCAGGAAGCGCACGAGCGCGAGATGATCGTGATCGCGCTGTTGGGCAAGGGCGGCGGCGCGATGTCCGACGTACTCGCCGATACCGACATCCATATCTGCGTGCCGTCCGATCGAACGGCGCGCATTCAGGAAGTCCATCTGCTGACCATTCACTGTCTGTGCGACGGCATCGATGCGATGCTGCTCGGAGACGACTGAAACTGACAAGGGGGAACGGAGTTGATGAACAAGACACGCGTCAAGGCGACATTGGCCCAGGCCACGCTCGTGGTGAGCATGCTGTCGGGAGTTGCATTGACGTTGCAGGGCTGCGCCCTCGCGGTCGTCGGCGCGGCGGCTGGCGGAACGTTGATTGCCACGGATCGTCGCACGCTCGGCGCGCAGACGGAAGACCGCGAGATTCAGGTGAAGGCGCTTTCGCGGATCAACGAGAACGTGCCCGATACGGCGCATGTCAACGTGACGGTGTTCAACCGGCGCGTGCTGCTGACCGGCGAAGTGCCCGACGAAGCGTCGAAGCAGAAGGCCGAGGCGGTCGTGCGCGACATCAACAACGTGGGGAGCATCGTCAACGAACTGGCGGTTCAGGGCGCGAGTTCGATTTCTTCGCGTGCCAACGACTCGTATCTCGAAGGCCGCGTGAAGACCGCGATGGTCGGCGAGAAGGACTTGCGCGCGAACTACTACAAGGTGGTGTGCGAGCGCGGCGTGGTCTATCTGATGGGCCTCGTCACGCAGGACGAGGGCGCGCATGGTGCGGATGTGGCCGCGCGCGTTCCGGGCGTCGAGCAGGTGGTGAAGGTGTTCCAGTACATCAAGCCTGAAGAGGCCAAGGCACTGGAAGCGGCGGCCGCATCTGATGCGAGCGCGGTGTCGGCGGCGAGCGCGCCGGCGGAGGCGACGGTCGGTACGGTGCCGGATTCGGGTGTGACGTCGCGTCCGCTGGATATGCAGTCGCCCGCGCCTGTGAAGAACTCGGATGTGCATCCGGGCAATCCGAATCCGGCTGCGGCTCCGGCTCCAGCGGTGAAATAAATATGGTGCGTGTGATTTTCGGCGCGTTGTGTATCGCCGTGTCTTTGGGCGTGTCGGCCGCGGAGCAGCCCGTTTCGCCGGCCAATGCGATGGCGATCGCGCGCAGCAATGCATGCATGGGCTGTCACGCGATCGATCGCAAGCTCGTGGGGCCGTCGTTTCAGCAGATCGCGGAGAAGTACAAGGCCGATCCGCAGGCTAGCGCGAAGCTGGAAAAGAAGGTGAAGAATGGCGGTGCGGGGGTGTGGGGGGCGATTCCTATGCCGTCGCATCCCAGAATGAGCGATGCGGATATCAGGACCGTCGTCGCGTGGGTTTTGACGGGGGCGCCGGAGAAGTAGGCGTCGAGCTGGATCGTCCGGGAGGCTTGCGTGTGGGCGATTTGGCTGTGGTAGAATTTTATCTCGTTGGGGGGGTAGCTCAGCTGGGAGAGCGTCGCGTTCGCAATGCGAAGGTCGGGAGTTCGATCCTCCTCCTCTCCACCAAATTCAAGTCTGGTTAAGTCCAGCGAAGGCCGGAAAACCCTTATCCCATAAGGCTTCTGGCCTTTTTTACGTCCACGGTCGTCCAAAGACATCCAATGGAATCCTGAGATTTTTCGGGGCAGCATATGGGGCATCGGCCTCTGCCTCCAACTCAGGATGCCCCCATGCCCCTCACCGACGTTGCTATCAGGAATGCACGGCCGACAGAGAAAACGCGGCGTCTCTGGGACGCTGGTGGGCTGTATCTCGAGATTACCACCAGCGGGTCGAAGCTCTGGCGTCTGAAGTACCGGTTCGATGGCAGGGAGAAGCGGCTGTCCTTTGGACGGTATCCGGAAGTCAGTCTGAAAGATGCACGGGAAAAGCGCGACGAGGCGCGCAAGCTGTTGGCGAACGATACGGACCCCAGCGAACACCGCAAGGCAGCCAGGACCGCCAGACTCGTCAGTGCAGCCAACAACTTCGAAGCAATTGCGCGTGAGTGGTTCGAGCGCATGATGGCCGACAAAGCCAAGTCGCACAAAGACAAGGTTATCGCGCGACTGGAGAACGACATTTTTCCATGGCTCGGCAGGCGGCCCATCGCGGACATCACGGCGCCCGAAATGCTCGCCTGCCTGCGGCGCATTGAGGCACGCGGCGCGCGTGATACGGCCCACCGTGCGCTGCAGAACTGCTCGGCAGTCTTCCGGTACGCGGTGATTACCGGCAAGGCCGTCAGTAATCCCACTGAGCATCTCAGAGGTGCCCTGCCGCCGGCGAGGCCAGGCCACTTTGCAGCTGTCACGGAACCCGAGAAAGTCGGGCCGCTGTTGCGCAAAATGGATGAAGTGAATGCGACCTTTCCTGTTCAGTGCGCGCTCAGGCTTGCGCCATATCTGTTCTGCCGGCCAGTCGAGTTACGGACGATGCGCTGGAATGAGGTGCATCTCGACGAAGCAGAATGGCGCTACATCGTTGGCAAGACGCAAACACCCCATCTTGTCCCGCTCGCATCCCAAGCCGTTGCCATCCTGCGTGAACTGCAGCCGATGACGGGACGATGGGACTACGTTTTTCCGGGCAGACACGACAAGAAGCAGCCGATGTCGAGCAACACGGTGAATGTGGCGTTGAAGCGGGCTGGCATCAGCACCCGTGATGAGCAGACGGGACACGGCTTCAGGGCGATGGCTCGGACCATCCTGCACGAGCGGCTGGGTATCCGGCCGGAAGTCATTGAACACCAGCTCGCGCACAGCGTCCCAGACCCGCTCGGTACGGCCTACAACCGGACGAAGTTTTTAGATGAACGGAGAAAAATGATGCAGGAATGGGCGGACTATTTGGATAAGTTGCGCGAAAACTAGAACGGTTGCGCAATTAATTGCCAAAAAAGTGCTTGACGACGCATTTAAAGGCAAGCAATACTTCGTCCGTCGTCGATGTACGACAGCTGCCGGCAAGCCCTGCCCCGGCAGCTTTGTTTGAGGAATCTATTGAGGCAGTATCCCCACGCTCAGGTGTGGATTGAGGACATATCTCCAGGGGCGTTATTTGGAGATGGTCACATGCAAAATCAGCGTGACTTTGTTGTTCGCCAGCCCAATGTGGTGGCGCTTTTTCCTGTTCAGCATCCGGTTGCGATTGAGCGCCGTGCTCACAGTCAGCTCACTAGAGAACGACAATTATCTTGGCCGGTCCTTTGACAGTTACCTTGGCCGGTGGTGAGGAGTCGAAGGCGGCGTAGCCGCCGGAGACGACGAACTACCGGCGGCGCCGGAGTAACGGGGTTTTACGATGGCTGATCGCGTCGAACAAGAAGCGAACAGCCATGCCTGGAACCTACGTGACGGACCAGCAGGTCCGACTCTATATGAGTAAGCGCAAACATCACACTCAGGAAGTCGCCGCGGCGATGGCGGGCATGAGCGTTCGCACGGCCCGGCGCATCGAGCATGAGGGCCGTCTGCCGTCGCAGAAGCCATCACGCGCGTGGCGTACACGTCACGATCCGTTCGCGGAAGTTTGGGAGAGCGAGGTCGTGCCATTGCTGCGCCACGCGCCCCGGCTCAAGGCCATCACGTTGCTGTGCAAGCTGCAGGAGGCGCATCCGGGCCTCTTCCCTGACAGCATGCGGCGTACGCTCGAGCGGCGCGTCAGCCAATGGCGCGCACTCGAGGGCCCTGGCAAGGAGATCTTCTTCCCGCAGCAGCACTTGCCCGGCGTGCAGGGGCTCTCGGACTTTACCGACATGCGGGATCTGCGCGTGACGGTCGCCGGTGCGCCCCTCGATCACCGGCTCTATCACTTCGTGCTCGCGTTCTCGCACTGGGAATATGCCTATGTCGTCGAAGGTGGCGAGAGCTTCGAGGCCCTCTCCACCGGATTACAGAACGCGCTGTGGCAAGCCGGCGGCTGCCCGCATGAGCATCGCACCGACAGCCTATCGGCAGCGTTCAAGAATTTGCAGACTGAAGAGGACTTCACGGCTCGCTATGACGCACTGCTGGTGCATTACGGCATGGCCGGCACGCGCAATAACGTCGGCGTGGCCCATGAGAACGGTAGTGTGGAATCCTCGCACCGCCATCTGAAGGAGGCGATCGACCAAGCGCTGATGCTGCGTGGCCATCGCGACTTCGACGATCGGGCTGCCTATGACGCGTTTGTTCGCGACGTCGTCATGCGCCGTAACCGCCGTAACGCAGCGGCGTTTAACGCTGAGCGCGAACATTTGCAGGATTTGCCCGCACATCGCACGACCGACTTCATCGAAGAGGAAGCACGCGTGACACGCTGTGGCACCTTCACCGTGCGGGGCATTCTCTACAGCGCGCCGTCGCGCCTGATTGGTCACCGTCTGAAGGTGCGCGTCTATGCCGATCACCTCGACTGCTATCTGTCCGGCGCGCTCGTGCACAGCACAGCACGGGGCTCGCATGCGGCCAATAGCCGCCGTCGCAAGCTCGACTACCGGCACTTCATTGAGGCGCTCAAGCGCAAGCCCCAGGCGTTCAAGGGGCTAGCGTTTCGCGACGACTTGTTTCCGCGCGAGGCGTACCGCCGGACGTGGGAGCGGCTTGAGGCTCGGCTCACGCAGCGCGAAGCCTGCAAGACCATGGTCGGCTTACTGGAACTGGCCGCGAATCACGGAGTCGAGGCCGTTCTTGCTGAGCGGCTCGAGGCGTTGCTCGCCGCTGGCGAGCTGCCCGATCTCGAGCAACTACAGAATGAATTTGCGCCGCGGCAGGCGCAATGCCCAGACGTGGCTGTGGACATGCCGACGGCCGCTCTCTATGACACGCTGCTTGGCGAGGAGGCATCGGTATGAACGCGCCCGCAATTTACGATGCCGCCCGTATGGGGCTGATGCTCACCGAGTTGCGCTTGCCGACGATCGCGCGGCTATGGTCCGAGTTCACACAGCGCTCCGACAAGGAAGGCTGGCCATCGACGCGCCTGCTCGGCGCGCTGCTCGAGCACGAACTGGCCGAGCGCGCGAAACGGCGCATCGAGCGGCATCGCGTCGAATCGCATTTGGACCCAAGCAAGACGCTCGAGGCCTTCGACTTCGGCTTGGTACCAATGGTGTCCAAGGCACATGTAATGGCGCTCGCGAGCGGCGACTCGTGGCTCGAGAAAGGCGCCACGATCCTGCTGTTTGGGCCACCGGGTGCCGGGAAGAGCCATTTAGGCTCCGGCATTGGTCATGCGCTGATCGACGCCGGGTACCGGGTGCTGTTCACACGCACCGGCGAAATCGTGCAGAAGCTGCAGGCGGCACGCCAAAGCCTGCAGTTGCCATCGATGCTCGCCAAGCTCGATCACTTCGATCTGATCATCCTCGATGACCTGTCGTACGTCAGAAAGGACCAGGCCGAAACGAGCGTGCTGTTCGAATTGATTGCGGAAAGATACGAGCGTCGAAGCCTTCTCATCACGGCCAACGCCGCGTTCTCCGGCTGGAATGATGTCTTCCCCGATCCCTCAATGACGGTCGCCGCCATCGACCGACTGGTGCATCACTCGACGATCTTCGAGCTGAACGTGGAGAGCTACCGGCGTCGCAGTGCCGATGACAACAAGCGCGCGCGGCGGCGTCAATTACCCCACCCCGAATCGGAAGGAGCGACAACTATGCCGAGCTGAGCAGCGACAACTAACCCCGTCGACCGGCCAAGATAGTTGTCGCCCGGGCGGCCATCGTAATTGACAATCTACAGCTCACGGACATCGCCATCAAGAACGCGAAGCCGCGTGGCAAGAGCTATCGCCTGTACGATACCGGCAGCCTGTATCTCGAAGTCTTTCCGAACGGTTCGAAGCTTTGGCGCTGGAAGTATCGCTTTCAAGGCAAGGAAAAGCGGCTGGCGCTGGGAGCATATGGAACGTCGGACGCAAGTGTCGGGCTGAGCGATGCACGCGCAAGGCGAGACGACGCACGCAAGCTGCTGAGAACTGGCATTGACCCCAATGCAAACAAACGGCTGGTCGCGACCGCGAGGAAACTTGAGGCAGCTAGCACTTTCGAGGCTGTTGCCCGCGACTGGTACGAAAAGAGGATGTCGGAAAAAGCCGAGTCCCACCGAGTGAAGGTCAAGGCGCGACTGGAGAACGACCTCATTCCATGGCTAGGCAAGCAGGCGGTTACGGACATTACGGCGCCCGACATTCTGGCGTGCCTGCGACGTATCGAGGACCGGGGCGCACGAGATACGGCACACCGTGCGCTACAGAATTGCTCCGCGGTGTTTTCATACGCTATATCGACTGGTCTGGCCCGGGACAATCCCGCCGCTCACATGAAAGGTGCGTTGCGACCAGCAAAGCCCGGCCACTTTGCCGCCATCACGGAACCGAGCGACGTGGGCCAGCTGCTGCGTAGGATGGATGCGGTTAGCGCCACGCTTCCAGTCAAGTGTGCGCTGCGGCTAGTCCCATATCTGTTCTGCCGGCCAGGAGAACTGCGGGCAATGCGGTGGAACGAAGTCCATCTCGACGCAGCCCAATGGCGGTACGTTGCGAGTAAAACCGGGACAGACCATATCGTCGCGCTTCCGAAGCAGGCGGTAGCTCTCCTGCGCGAGCTATATCCCTTGACGGGGCGAGGGGAGTTTGTCTTTCCCGGTAGGGACGATAAATCGCAACCAATGTCGAATGCCAGCATGAATAGGGCTTTGCAGCGCGCTGGTATTAACACTCGGGAAGAGCACACCGGACATGGATTCCGTGCGATGGCTCGCACCATACTCCATGAATGTTTGGGCGTCGAGTCAGACGTCATTGAGCTCCAGCTGGCACACCGTGTCCCTGATGTGTTGGGGCGAGCGTATAACCGCACACAGTTTCTGAACGCCCGCAAAAAAATGATGCAGCAGTGGGCAGACTACCTGGACCGGCTACGCGACGGTGTCGAGCCGGAAGCGGCGGCCGAACCCCGGCTGCTTATCGGGCCCCGCGAGGGCAGGTGACTCATCTCGGGGTTTGATTGAATAACAGCTGCCGGTAAGCCCGCCTCCGGCAGCTTGAGCAAAAAGCAAGGCAGTCACTTCGCGACCGACTCGTGGATTGAGGTATTGCCTCGGGTGCAAATTTTTTTGGAGTTGATTTATGCAAACTCAGCATGACTTACTATTGCGTCTGCCGGAAGTGCTGGCGCGCATTCCAGTTTCACGTGCAACCTGGTACGCAGGGGTGAAAAGTGGCCGCTATCCCAAGCCTGTTTCACTCGGCCCGCGGTGTGTCGCGTGGAAGGCGAGCGAAATTCAGCAACTGGTTACACGAGGTGCGCGGGACGCTTCCTCAGCGGACTAGTATGTTTCGATGCCGTGGGACTGGACGTCGATTCCGTCGTTGCGTTCAGTCCTGTTATCAACTGCCGAGTCTGCTCGAAAATACGAGAATAGCTGCTCACGGCGCTTTGATGAAGCAAGCGGCGCAGGTATCTGAAGTTCGGCGTAATTCGGTAAAGGGAGATATTTGGGCAGACGGTTTGCCGCGGTCGCTCTAACGGGTGTAATTTGCGCGATGTCGCGTACAAACAACGCGATGTGGCCGAGCGGCTTTATGCACTCTCCGGCTATGAGTCACACAGGCGCAATTTCAAGGCTAGCCGTATTCGTGCGTTGGAGAAACTCAATGGCAGGGAAACGCCTCTGTGTAGCAGAGTAGCGACCTACCACTTCAACCAGGACAGAAAGATTTACGTTATCCGTAGCGAACTGCGCGCGGCCGTCGTAAATTGAATGCTTGTGGCGTCCTGCGGCGTAAATCAAGGCATGCGTACTTTAGAAGAGTCGGCTTTGCGAAATTCGTTGTTGTGGTGAAACGCCAAGTAGGGTGCGTGGGATGTCCTTAGGTCACGAATTGCCCAGTTTTCCGAAACTCCCAATTGAGCTCTCGCGGAAAGGGGGAGTAACTCCGATACGAGCAGGGTCCCTTGGCCCGAGAAAGAAATCCAGCCACCATCGAACAATGCATCAATGTGCGGCGCAAGCAGGAGTCCGTTGAATACGTCGAGTCTCTCGTCGTCGTTCACACATTTGGCCCAAGGTTTGATGTGTGAGGCGCGGAGCAAAGGAAGTACGGCGAGGCCCGTGACGCAACAACGCCCCTGCCAATAATCCATCTGCGCATTTCTAAAAAGTTCTTGCCCCACACGTTGTATTACTAGGCGTTCGGCCTCGGTGGACTGCGGCAGATGCTCCTTTGCGCGTCGGAACTGGTCCGCCACACGGTTGGGCATAGTAGTTGCAATGGCTGAAGCGCGTTGCAGTGTGGCGTAGAGCTGGTCAAGGTCAGGCACTGCGACAATATTGCCATCACCGCTACCAAATAGGGCCGGAACCGATGCCGAAATCCGAAATCCGCCTTCCTCGGCATGCACAGTTAGCGCTTCGGGAAACTGCGCAGACCGCAGCTCCAGACCGCCATCTTTTAGTAGAACCGGCGTGCGCTCGAAGCCGCAATCTGTGGCAGCCTTCTCAAGTCGCAGGCGTTCTAGCGGCGTCATGCCATGTCCCCTGATAACCTGTATCGGTCATTCAATGTCACTCAGTCCGTTCCACTCGAGCGCACGGTTGCGCCAGTGGCTCTCGATATGCTGTATGAAGTCTGCGCGAACCAGCTTGGCCCGAGTACGGAGCCAGGCGTCATCCTCACAACGAATCACTACCCCTTCAAGCGGACCCGTTGAAAACGCGCTCCTGCTTTCCTGCATCATTTTCTTTAGGCATCCTAGTGACAATTTTCCTCGCTCCAATGTCGGCACTGTGGGTATGCCTAGGTCGGTTGCCCACTGGTTGCGCCTCACTGTTGACCAGAAGCGCCGTTCATTGCGGTCGTAAATATCAAAGAGCAGCCACCAATCCGGTAGCCGGTCGTAGCTGAGTGAATGCCGTGCTGCACACCATTCGCCGAAGGCAATGAGCTCTGAACCCAATGCTTCGACGAACGCTTCCTCATGCGCAGGCATCCAAGACCGCAAACGGCTGAACTGGCCTGCGTATGGCGCCGCCAAGTAGTGTCCGCGGTTCTGAGCAAGAAGATTTCCCTCAGCTGAGACCGAGAATCCTACGTTGGCACCGTCAACTTTCTCTTCGACGACCACGTCCGACGCCAACAGCTCGCGCGCCTCAGCAGTCGTGAGAACCTTGTCGTCTCTCGGCTCCCCGCGACCAAGCCAAGTCAGATGCGGAGTGTGTGGGAAGCGGAACAGTCCGTTCACGGTCGCTTAGCCTTCTTTTGGTTCCACTTCTCGCGCAACCAATCTTCAAGGAGATGTTCCGTTTCCACCCCCACCGCCTTCAAGGCGTCGGCACAGTCTAGCCAATCGGTATCGCAGGCATTGGCGAGCTTGCACGGGCGAACATCTTCACTCACAGCCATGGCAGACGCGACCATCTTACGGTCCGCCAGGTCAGTCACCGCCGCACTCAAGGCGGGTGGAAGCACGGCGTGGCCGTGCTCATCGACTTCGATACCGACCCAAACCACTTCATTCTTATCGTACTTGTGCATGATTGCAAGCCAGCCATAATCCTGCTCGGTCAGCTTGTTCTGGTACTCACGACAGATATGCCAATCATAATCCAGCACGACATGGCGCCCCGGGTCACCCTCGAACGCCTCCATCCAGCTTAGCACTTGGTGTCGTAGCTGTCCCTCCTTGACGGGGGTTTCGTCTTCTGGAAAAGGTGATGTGGCATGCGCAGCGCTGGCCACTATCAGAACGTTGGTATCGACCACGCGACTTTCAGGCATTGCTCGCGCCCCTCCTCATGCGCTCCGCGCGTGCTTTGGCCTGCTCTCTTGCCTCGCCAGCCGAATCCCCGAAAAAATGTTCTGGCCAAGGCCTGATGGTTCCAAATGGGTCTACCTCCAGCCGCTGGAGCTTGGCCATCTTTCCCTCTCGTTCAACGAAATACATGCGTAGGTCATTGGTTTTTACCGTTTCGCGCGCTACCAATGTCTGAACACGGCGTAGAAGTTGTTCAGAGTGGGTCTCAACGATGAACTGGACGCCTCGGTCATGACTAACCGAGGCCAGCATTTCCGCCAATTCTGCTTGCGCTACGGGGTGTAAGTGGCTCTCAGGCTCTTCCACAATCACGATGCTGCCTCGCTTGGCAAATAATGCCGCCACGACCACCGGCAACACTTGAGAAACGCCAACACCCACATCTTTCAAGTTGGACGCCTCGCCGTTGCTCACTACCAGCAATTCATAGCGCGCAGACCGGCCTAGCTGGCGCACCTGCAGGTCGTCCGCTAAGCCCATGCGGGCCAGCCATTGGACGGTGCCGTTGAACAGTTCAGCCGCGGCGGGAGAAGGCAGGCCACGTTTGGTCGCATCTTGTTTTGCCACACCGCTAGCAATCAAGGCGTCGACGGCCTGAGCACCTTCATCACCGATAGACCCGGGCGAACGGCCATTCCAGATGTAGTCGCGTTGCGCTAAACGTCGAACCGGCCCCAGGTAGATGACGCGTGTCAGTTCATCCAGCAACATTGGGCCTACCGACAAGATGCGGTCTGCCTCAGCACCAAGCGTTTGCACTGCTGCATCCGAGAACGAGAACGAACGTTGCGGCTTGAATGTCGGCGATTGTTTGGACCAGTACCTTGCGCTCTCCGGCAGCAACTTGTAGGCGCCATGCCGCCCCAACTGCGCCGTAAAACCCCGCCCGGCGCTGCCAATGCGCAGATAGGCTAAATCTGCGCTACCACCACGACCTTGCACATAACGGGCTGTAAATGTGCCGGCTTCTGCGCCGGGTACCATAGGCCGCCAGCCAAACTCAATACCAATCTGTTTGGCCTTGACCGTCTCGGTGGCAGCTCCGTGGCGACACAAAACGTCTGCAAACTGCCCGAGCACGACGGAGTCGCCGCTATCTGGATTGCCGAAGTTCAGGTCTACATTTGGGTCCGCGCTTTTTACGGTTTGACGTAAGAGCAACAGACTCTGGATGAGACTGGATTTTCCGGAGGAGTTTGTACCGAACACCAGCGTCAGCGGTGCGAGCTGCATCTGGCCCGTGCCACGCCAAATCTTGAAATTATTGAGCGTCAGATGGGTAAGCATGTCAGTGAACCCATTCGTGTTCAAGACTATCCCACGCCGATAGCACAAGGCGTCGCGTGCGGTACTCCCCGAACTCCTTCGTCTCGCTGTTCTTCAGCACGCGGAATGTTTCGCTGGGATAGTCAGCTCCGGTCACATCTGAGGGGTCGAGGATGTAACGCAGTTCGTCCCGATTGAGGCCATAAAGGCGGGCGTAATAGGCATCGAGTTCGGCGCGCAGCTGTGCGCGGCGCGAGGGGTCCCAGGAAAAAGGTCGGCCGCGCTCGAGCACTGGGCGCGCGTCGTAGGCGGCGAGGTCATTGCCCCAAGCTTGCATGTCGTGCGCGGTGTAAGTTAGTTCGAGAACGCGAGGAACGATGAACTCCAAGGTCTTTGGTGTATAACGGTCGGGGGGAAGAACGGGGAGCTGCTTGAGGTAGCCATAGGTCAGGTGTGTGCCCCCCACCTTTTGCCGTGCCACATAATCGAAGACGATTGACTGCCAGTTTGCAAGCATGGCAGCTTGCAGGGGCGCAGACGTCCCGCTGAAATATAGCGGCATTGTGTGTCCAACTGCTACACGAGGCATAACTGTCCCTATGACCGTGCGGACCTTCTCGACACCCGTGATGTCTCGCCACCCCATCAACCACTGTGGACTGCGCCGTTCCATCCACTCGTTGAGCAGGTCGAGCAGCGCATGCGCCAGGCTTTGAGCCTGCAGCGCTGCGGCAAGGGCGTTAAGTTCGGCGTCGTCCAATCTTGCATCGACGGTCTGTGCGGCCCATTTAGGAAACTCAGCGAGTGCCTTCTTTGTCGTCAGGCCAGTACCCTGCAACAGTTCGTAGAGGCGAGGGAAGCGCGTGCGCAACGCGTCTTCCGTCGGCGCAATGTGCGGCAGGGCATGTTGTTGCGTCCAGCCGCCCCCTGATGCCTGGGGGCCGGCGGCGCGGATGAAGAGTTCGCCGGCCACCCAAGTCGCCAACGCCGACAGCAAGTCGGCTAATGCTTCATCAGCCCGCGCGGAGACTACGTCGCCACCAGTCGCATGCAGCGCGAGCCAGTCTCTAGCCACACGCATGGGCACGCGCGCGATGCGGGCTAGGACCTCGGATTCAGGCACCCAATAGCGCGGGCGCACAGAATAGGCAGGGTTGGCCTTTTGCACGGAACTTACCTCTGCCGTATCGAGCCCGCCTGGCTTTTCGGGCGCGTCCACATAGGTGGCCCAGCGATGGTCGAACTGGTGAATCATCTTGGCCTCGTACAGCGGCAAGCAGTGCGGCGCGTCGGGCGACTCTGTCTCACCGTCTGGCCGGTCGAGGAACAGGCCACTGTCGGCTGACATGTGCAGCATCGCCTGAAAGCGGATACCCCAAGGATTAGCTTCGGCTTCTAGTAGTTTTCCTTCGTTGTTAAATTGTGACTCGCGGATGAGCACCGGTGCGGCGCGATAGAGCTTTTTGGTCAGCTCGGCATCGCGCTCGCTCCGGAACACCGGACATGTGCGGGTGTTTGGGTTGATGAGCTCGAACTCTTCGGGCGTAAGCCGAAACTGACGGCGAGTGTCATGAATCTGCTGAGGTTGGCGAGCAAAAAACACCAAGCTAGCCGGCTCGTCAGACGGGCTCCCGCCCAAAGTGAGCAGCGCGAAACGGAATGCGTGATGTACCGAAGGAAATACGAACTCCTCGTTCTCGAGGCACAGCAGGCTTCGCAGGAAACCACCTACTGCAAGCCGCTCGAAATAGCCTTTTGTTGAGTCGTCGGTTGCAATGCCGGTGGGGACGATGAACCCTGCTCGCCCCATTGGGGCCGTTGTCTGCAAGAATGTCTCGGCAAACAAAGCATAGGTGTTTACGTCGCCAGTGCCGGTTAGGGGGTACCTTCCACCTTCGTGTGCGTAAAGGCTGGCTGCCTCCGCCCCTCGACGGGCCGCAATAAAGGCCTCGTAAAGCACCATCTCTGCTTTGTTCGGCGGTGTCAGCCCCTCTGCTCGTTCAAGGTCTGGATTCAGGTTGTGTAGCAGTACCCCCTCACGCAACCATTCAATGCGCTTGCTACGCTCGGCTTTGTTCCTTGCCATAGCCACTAGCGGACTGCGGCTGGCAAAGAACTCTTCTTCTTGTAGCTTGATGCGTTCCCACGGAGGATTGCCTAACATGACCGAAAATCCACCGTTAGCCGCGACTTGGGGGAACGCCAGCCACCAGTGAAATACGCCGTGCATGCGACACAGATACTGCGCTGCTTCCTCCACGTCAGCTTTAGGCGGTTGGCCGCTGAGCACTCCCCACAAATACCCTGATAAAGGGACCAGCTCACCCGCGTTCGCGAGTTTGGGTGCGAGAAAAGCGGCTACATAGGTGTCCGCCAAGCGCGCCAAGGTCGAGCGCTTAGCACCTGCCTGCGCGTCACGCCATGCGGCTCGTTTGGCGGAGATTTTCTCCGGTGTGTCGTCCGGCAACGTTTCCACTTCTACCGCTCTGACTGCGAGCCCTGCTTGAGTGAATAAATCGCCCGAAGCGATGGTCTTCCAGCTCTTGAGGTCGGCTTTATTCTGCTTCTTCAAAGCGGAAGCTACGGCCTTATCGTCGCCGGAGAGGGCGGTGTAGGCGTCGTCCGGGATACCGTGCTCTAGCACCTTGGGGTCCAGGACGCCCAGCAATGCATCGCCGACCTGCAGGTGATGGTCCACAAAGGACAGCGGGCGGTCAGCAGAGTAGGCCTCGAGCCATAGCGCTGTCTTGGCTAATTGAATAGCCATCGGGTTTTTGTCCACGCCAAAGATGCAGTGACTGACTACGTCGCGCAGAGCATGACGGAAGTCCGCGGGCGTAGGGGCACCGCCCTCTCGCTCAATGGCTGCACGATGAATGGCCACTTCATCAGCCAAGCGTCGTGCCGCGGAAAGCAGGAAGTGGCCGCTACCGCATGCGGGGTCGCAAATGGTCAGACCTAGTAGAGCCTCGACAGGGCGCCTAGGGTTCGCACGAACTGTGTCCTCAATGACTGGCTCAAGGGCCGTCTTGATAAGTTCCTGAACTAGGCTGTCTGGCGTGTAGTAGCTGCCGGTCAACTTACGGGTGTTGCCTTTGGTACTGCCTTCGGTGTCTTCATCTCCAACAAAAGCCAGACGGGCCATTGCTGGTTGGGAAAGCATCTGCAGGTCAGGCACCAGTTCCAGCAAGCTTTCGTACACGCTACCCAGCTCTTCTGGACCCATGTCTCGGTAGTTGACACGGGTCAAGCCGCCGTCTGCCTTGAACCATCCCAATTGGAAAACCGCCGCCAGCAGCCAGCGGTTTTCCAGCTGCGCATCATCGAGCCACGCGCACTGGTCCTCATCGAAAAGCCCTCCAAGGGCAGGCAACCCAAGATGTGGCTCACCTGTCGTCAATGCGCCGAACGTGATTGTGAGCGCTTGCCAGAGGTCCGAGTGCCGGTCGTGCTGGCTACGCCGTGCGGCTCGCTCCCGCAGCCAAGTCATCGAATAGCCGGACAGGTAACGCTGCTGGACCTCGGGTGAGGCATTAGGCGTGAAGATAAGGCGGTGCCCGTTGCCCTTGTCGATTCGGTCTTCGACAGTCGACAGGAAAATGAGCCGGTAGACAAGTCGCAGCAGCTCCTCAAAGAAGGCTTGGCGGCTCAACGCGCCATCTTCGCTATCCAGGCGCTGCAACGCTGCCCGTAGCTCGACATTGGCGGGGTGCGAGAGAAAGCCCGTGCCCAGCGCTCGCAGGGCATCGGCTACCTGATACCGCAGGTTCTTCTGGACCGTAACTCCCGCTTCCTGCCCGGCGGCTCTCCAGCGCTCCCATACGCAGTTGGTGGGCTCACCAGTAGGGCTGCCAAATCGGCTGGCGTGAGCGAGCAGCCAAAGCGCGGTGAAATCGGGGAAGAGCTCTTCTGTAAAGAGCGCGTCCAAGTCCACTTCGACGTAAGCTGGGCGAGTCAGGCTGGGATTGTCGCGCAGGATACGTAGCGTCAATCCGTTCGTGACAATGGCCCACAGGGCGGCATCGGAAGCGTTGAGCGCCTCTTGGGCCAGCATGTGGGGGCTGCGTCGACGGACCTTGCCCGTGTCGGGGTTGGTCTCCCCGAATCGCTCTGCAGGCGCGTCTAACGACTGGTCGTGTCCTGCAAACACGAGAGGCACGTGCCCACCCTCGGCGACATACCCAATCGCATAGCTGTGGCCGCCGCTCTCGATTGGTGCGCATCGGGTGATGTCTGAGAAGTGCAGCACGTCCCGCATCAAGGGCACCAAAAACTCTCGCACGGTGACTTCGTATGCGTTGACATCGCTACGCTTGCGTAGCGCCTGGAAATCTGTCCAAAGGGTAAGGGCAATCTTGAAGTCGCGACCAACCTCGTCGCGAAGCTTTAATCCTTTGGGGATTCGGTACTGCGTCTCGGTCTGCTCGGTCGACTCTGGGTCTACCAACGTGGTCAAGTGTGCGAGTTCATCTGCTGGGATAAGCCCGCCCTCGATACGAATGGCGCTGTATGCCAAGGTGGTAATTTTCTTGCGTGCCATAGTGTTAGAGTCCCTCGCCTGGCGCGGCAGCGCCTGGGACCAGTGTGTATATCCCCATGACATCCACAGGCAGGCTGGCGGTGACCTGATACGTTCCTTTCGCATCGGCAGCCTCGCGCACGCGACGGTGGTCTTGCAGCAGTTCCTGAGCACGCGTTTTGGCTATGCCTTCCAGTTGCGGCTGCCATGAAACCAGCGCGTCCAACGCCGATTGTAGTTGGCGGTCACGCAGCACGTTCGGCATATTTCGAGTGGCTTCGGTGCCCAACAACTCACGAGCCTGGCTGGCAGAAAGTAGTTCGAAAGCGCCTGCTCCCTCCGTGGCCACTGCAACGGATTCTTCACAGAGAATGAGTCGCGTCTCACTGCCATGCGTAACGCTGAGTTGGTGACGCATGCGTAACAGCAGAACCGTGGTCTTGCGCTGAACGTTCCCAACGAACGCAGCACCTGCACGAGCGACGGCGCGGTCATCATCGGCACCGTTTGTGGCATCTAGCGCTCGTTCGAGGAGAACATCCGCCAACACTACAACCAGCGGGTGCGTGCGGTGAATGAACAGCGCGCCCTGCGCCGCAGGTTGATGGAAATCTATGCGTAACGTGCCTTCAATGCCCTCGACGCTGAGGCGCTCGCGAATGGGTAGTGGCAGGTGCTCGGTCATGAGCTTGAAGTGCTCATGGACGTGCTCCAGCGGTGCTCCTAACTTGGCGGCTGCACGATTGACAAATCGCGCAACGTCATCTTCGCCGCCCAATACTGCGGCCGACTTGTGCCACTCGGGAAGCACGTCTTCAGGCTTCAGGCGACGTTGCGCAAAGATGGAACGGTTCTGCTTGGCTCTGTCTTTTGCGCTCTGCCATGCCAGCTCAATCTGCTTGACGGGCTCTCCGAAGAGGTCGAGTTGTGACTGTGCATTGAAGGCTTCGCCTTTGCGCAGCAGTACAGCATTCAGCAGCGCCTGTGTTAGCTTACCTTCGTCATCGGGCATCGGTACCATGACGCCCAGTTCCTTGCGGATGCTTTCTGCCTTGCGCAAAATGACCTGGAGCACGGCACCGTCCACCGGATTATCTTCGCCGTACAACATGGTGCTGCGAACTTCACGCGCCTTCTGGCCGAAGCGGTCCACACGGCCTTCCCGCTGTTCGTGGCGTGTGGGATTCCAACTGAGGTCATAGTGGACGACCGCAGTGAAGAGATTCTGGAGATTGACACCTTCTGATAAGCAGTCCGTAGCCACAAGGATGCGGCACTCGCTCTCGCCCAATTGTTCAACGGCCGATTCGCGCTCGCCGGGCGTGAGTTCCCCAGTCACAGCTTCGACCGTAGCGGCCTTGAATTGGGCACGCAGAAAAGCAGCCAAGTAGTGCGCCGTAGCGATATAGCGGCAAAACACGACTGGCTGAAAGCCTTCTTTCAGCAGCAGTGCTAGGTGTTCCTGAAGCTTGGCCAGCTTAGGGTCGTTCTGATTGCCGGCCAGTGCATCAGCGGCAGCAATTAACTCTTGGAGCCGCTGAGAATCTTCAGTCTGTGCTCCCGGTTCAATGTCGTCGGTCGAGAGTGCATCGTCCGCCCCGTCCAACACACGGTCACTCGCCTGAAGTTCTAGGTCTTCGAGGGACAGTGTCTCAGATTCACCATCGCCTGACTGGACGCCATGCAGCCGCGTGCGCAAAGAATTGACAGCGGCCGCAGGCGACGATGAAATGCAGCGCAGCAAGGCCAGCGCTGCCCACCAGTTCATGCGCTGTTCACGAAGCCCTTTTCCCTCAGCACGTTCGACAAGTTCACGAGCGTAGACCAGCACGTTGTTGAACAATTGGCCCCACCCGCCTGTCAAGCGGTAGGTCACCTCAGCCGTCTTGCGGTCTGGAAACATAGAGGTGTCTTGCCATTCGGCGATGTCGGGACGCCGCCGCTGAACGAAGTGGCGCGACAGCTCTTCGCGTAAATCACTCCGCTGGGTGCTTGGCAGGTCTTTCAGTTGCGCAAACTCAGTGCGCAGCAGGCCTAGTAGATTGAAGAACGCATCCTCGTTGCCACTGTGCGGCGTCGCAGTCAGTAGCACCATGTGACGATTGGCATCTTCGGCCAAGCCCTTAAGCAACTGGTAGCGTTGTTGCCTCCCTTTGCCGCCCTGGGTGCAAGTGTGGGCTTCGTCTACGATGACGAACTCAGGACAAAAGCGTTGAAAGGCTTCCCGTCTCCGTTCGGACTTGATGTAGTCCAGACTCACTACAGTGAATGGGTGCGCGTCAAACACGGAGGTGCCGGGTGGCAGGTCACGCTCTAGCCGGTCTGCGGTGTTCGAACGTACAACCACTGCATGGATGTGAAAGCGCTCGGCTAATTCACGCTGCCATTGCTCGCACAGATGGGGCGGGCAGAGGACAACCAGACGCTGGACCTCACCGCGGTCGAGCAACTCGCGGGCAATGAGAGCCCCCTCGATGGTCTTGCCGATACCGACGTCGTCGGCAATCAGCAGGCGCACCGTGGGCAGCTTTAAAGCCATCAACAGCGGCACCAGTTGGTACGCACGAGGCTCAACCGCGATGTTGCCGAAACTACGGAAGGGTCCCGCGCCGCTTCGCAATTTGAGCTGCAAGGCGTCGAGCAGCAACTGGCTGGCCGAGTGGTTGCGAGCTTGGCTGACCGTCGGCCAAGGGAATGTTGCCGGTCGAATCGGCTGGCGTTCTAGCGGAAGGAAGATGAGAATTTCGTCACGCTCGCCGCCGCCCAAAGGGCGTAGGTGCAACGTGGTAGCGTCGGATTCGGGCAGCACTATCCACTCGCGGCCGCGCGCAGAAATCAGGCTTCCCGGCAAAAATTCCGGCAGAGGTGCGTTCATGTTGTCTTCGTCTTGCCAGGACCGAACAGGTCCGAGTTTTTCTTGAAAATGCCAGGCCAGGCAGCAGTCTCTTTTGGGAACCGCACAACCAAGTAGCCCAATTCATCAAGCCTGCGATTGATTTCGGCGTCGTTCTGCTTCTGCGCGTCACCATCGTGGTGGGGACCGTCGATGAAGACTGCCAGATGGAGGTCGTCGTAAAAAAAATCCGCACAAGCCCGTGCAGCGGCGATGGCGTGTTGGCCGCGGTCCGGCTTGCGATAAGCGTTCTCAGCGACATGAGCTAGCCAAGCCGTCTCCAAGCTGCTGCCTGCCGTGCGTGATAGTTCAGCGTCATGCTGCTCCGGCGTACGACCTTGCGAGCCTTGTACCGTATTGGCCCGTGTCAGGCGGCAGAGGACGTCAAGCAACAAGCCGCCAGTATCCCTGTCCTTGCGGTCGATTAGCGAGTGGTCCGGCTGGTTGTAATATGACAGCAGACAGCGGTAGCAACCCGCCTCGCAAATCGGGTTGCCTTCGTGGTTCAGTTCTTCAACTAGTAACTCCCGTTGCCAACGGTCGCCTTCCGTGGGTGGAAGAAAGTGCATCACCTCCAAGGCCTTTGCAGCTACGGTCGCCATGGCGGTCGGTTCCGTAGCGATTCGTGTCAGCACGCCAGCGCCGCCTTCGGCCGCCTCGAAGAAGAGAATGGACTGCCTATTGTCGCGGGTTGGCAAGGGCTCGGCCATTAACTCGCTTTCTTCCAGTTGATAAACCGCTTCGATGCCACGTTTGAGCGCGTACTGCAGCGTGGTCAGCGTTTCAGCTGAAACCTCTCCCATGAGGGAATGCGGGCGAACGATAAGGATGTTCCTCCGGTCTTCGACATAAGGAACAATACGCTGCGGGGGCGTCTTGTCCGGGGGGGGCTCCGATTCTCTTTCAGACTCACCATTGCCATCGTCCACACCGCCGACCCAATGACCAGTGACGGGGTGCATCATGAAGCCTTGGATGGCTTTTTCCTTGCGTCGGCGCCAACCGAAGTTCATGCGCCATACCGTAGCGGCAGGTCCATATTGCAGCTCGAGCAAAGGCCCCTGCTCGTCACTCGCGACCGTGGTGACCATCTGCAGCTTGCTCTCAGCCTCAGCAAACTGCAGCGTGGTTTGCATCTCGTAGCCTTGGCGGACGCGCTCTTCTTCGTTTGCTGTAATGCGCTCTGCACGCTTCGTGGATACATTTTCGATTCGATAGAGGTTCTTGACCTCTTGCGCGCCGTCTAGCGATGCCCCGCAGGAAATGCAGCGGTCGGCATCGCGCTGAGACCGGAAGTGACCGTAGCCACACGATGGACATAGCCGAGCTACTTCTGTAGGTAGGCGCGAGCCGTCGCTGACTTGGTCCTTACCGGTGATAGTCAACAACGCCTTGGTCACTCGATATTGACTGCCCTCGTGATAGATAAGACTGTAGGGCCCAAATTCTCCAAGCGCGAGGAAGCGAGGGCGGGACAGAAAGCTCTCGCGCCCGATGTGACCACGGCGCGCCGGCAGGTAAGCCAACAGCGGGAGGCGCGGAAAGTTATAGCCTGGCAAGAAGCCTTGGCTGGCCATGTAGCGGTAAGTGTAGAAATCGCTATTGAAAGCGCTGTCGCCGGCCAGCAGCAGGTCGCGCTGTTTGCGCGCCTCATTGTGCCGCTGCTGAGCTTCACGCCGTTCGCGTTCGCTTGCCGCAGGGTTGTTCTCAATCTTGAAGTTCAGGTCGATGGCCCGGGCTGTGGCCCGATAGAGGTCTCGCCAGCGTTGCAGCGACTCATCGAACTCGATGTATGCGCGCTGGAAAACAGTCTCGGCCCATTCCTCCTTGAACCATGGTGCCTTTTGTGACGTCAGCTCGTCCTTCAGCATGCCCAGCACCTTGAGGCCGCGCTTGTGAGCACTCAGCTTCGCCTCCGGCTTGTCCAGGTCGAACGCCATCTCCATTGTGATGGGTAGCTTCTCCGGCTGATTCATGTCCAGCAGGTCGCGTACGCTGTTGCCGAGCTTCTTGCCTGTCTCTGCGAGCCAGATGGCGTGCATGTGGCTCTTGATAAGCTCGCGATTGGCTAGGTCAAGGGTAGGTGCATTGACCTGGCCGTGAACCATGCGGACCGGGTCACGGAAGTAATACTGGTCATGCGGGCTCTGCGCCGCGCAGTAGGTAATAACTAACGCTGGTTGTCCTGCTCTACCTGCACGGCCGCTGCGCTGGGCATAGTTTGCCGGGGTAGGTGGCACATTCCGCATGTAAACGGTGTTCAGTGAAGAAATGTCGACACCCAGCTCCATGGTCGGCGAGCAGAACAAGACCGGCAACCACTCCAATGCCGTGCCATTCTTAGTTTGCCATTCGGTCTTGTCCTTCTCCGTGAAGCGAAACCGCGCCTCCCGTTCCAACCGGTCTTCCTGCTCGACCTGAGCTGTGTGTTCGCGGGCCTCAAAATCAAACAACTGGTGAACCGGACTCTCCAGCAGCGCGGCGATGTTCTGATACAGGCCTCGGAAAAAGATGTTGTCGTCAGCTTGGCGGGCGCTTTGACCTGACCCCACCGTCCAAACAAGAGCGGCCCCATTCAACTGCCAACCGGTCAGCCCGACATCGGTTTCTTCCTTGCGTACCAGACCGTAGGACTCAGCGGCTCGCAATAACGCAGTGAGGACCTCCGGATAAGTGTGGTCGTTGATTTGCCTGTAATACGGGTTTGCTCCACCCCAGGTGCTGCCTTTCCGAAGTTCCCTGCCAAGGCGGGAGCGGCTGGAGCCGATGACGAGAAAGTCATCGAGGTCTAAACGCCGCCCTTTGCGGTCCGTCTCTTCGCGCGGTCGAGCCGTGACGAACCACTTGGCCGGCTGCGGGCGCTCGTCCTCGGTGAAGCCCCAAGGCTCACAGAGATTGGCGTAGCTCTGAGTGCGCAACTGCTCCAGTTCGGTACGGTCTAAATACCGCGTCGCAATACACAGCCCCTGCCTCATGAAGTCGAACAGCGCTCTCAGCACAATGGCGCGCTCCGCGGGGCGAGCGGCTTGCAACACTTGTGGTGCATCAGCCCATTCATCGTCATCGGCAGCGAGGTCGTCGATGTCCTGGTAGTCGATGCGAACCAGCCCCAACTGTTCGAGGTTGGGGTTGTTGAATCGCCAGCCTCGGCGAAGGTCGAAGTAGCTGCGGTAGCCCAAGATACCGCGCATCGCCTCCTGCACTTGGCGTCTTGTATTGCCCTTGACTTCTGGCTGCTGCATATACTCAGCGCGTACGCCAAGGTCGTCACGGTGGAAGCCCAAGGCTTCGAAAACAGCATTGGCGACTTCCTTCTCGCTCAACACCTTCGACGGGGACTTTTCGACCGCTGAGAGCAATGCGGAACGTGTCAGGAGCACTTGCAAGAAGTCATTGAAGTGCCCCGCCTGCAATGCCGCGTCTTGCCGGTTGTCGGAAAACCCCAAAACCTTCTTCGCCTCGAAGTCCAACTGCTGGTCTTGCTCATAGAGGTACCGCAATGCTGACAAAGTCAGCATCGTGGTGGCCGAGCTACGGCCCTCGCCAGAAAGGGACGTCAGCCGCAGAACATCCTTGCCAGAAGTTGTGTGGGTAGTGCCACACGCCGGACAAAAACGGTAGGCCCCCGGAATGAACCAGGCATTCATGCCCGGACCATTCGTAACGACTCCATCAGGACGCACGTTGATTGCCTGAGGGATGAACTTGCGTTTGTCCGACTTAACTCGCCACTCGCCATCCGCACGCTCCTCCACCCAGCCCTCAGGGTATCGCTCCGGGTCAGAAGGGTCCCAGCTCTCCAAACCAGGAAGCAGGAAACCAAATTTCACTTCGTCGTCGTCGTGCTGCCGCTCTTCAATGCCACGCACGTCAAACGTGCGCCCTTCCAGACTCTCGGCGTCCCAAACGGGCATATACTCCTGGCCGCAATCTCGACAGAAGTGAACATGGTAGTAGCGACGGACGCGACTATCATCGCCGGATACATACTGCTGACCGTCAAGGGTTATGGCGCGATGACGCGGAGCTTCCAACGTCGCATAGACTTTGCCGCCGCCAGCAATGAATTGATGAAGCTTGAAGGCGAACAGCGATTTGCCGGCCTCGTCCTGGACAGCGTAGGCAAGCAACATGAATTTCCGCAGATAGTCCCGGCAGGCGTCGACTGGTTCTCCTGATGTCTCATTCAGCAACTCGGCGGCCTTCGCCAATGTCCGTGGGCGTGCACGTCTGGGCTTGTCACCCTCATAGGTCAGGCCGAGAGTCAGCTCCACCCAGACCGACACCGGATGGGATGCCAGTGATGCAAAGTCAGCCGTCTCGGGAACGCCCGCACGAACGGCGTCGCGAAGGAGAGTTGCGACCGTCGCTACAGTCTCTTCTTCAGGCGTGGTACGGCGAAGCGTCTCGGTGATGATATTACGGTCATAAATGCGCGTACCGAACAGCCTTGAAGCAACATCTGCCACAACGGCGTTTCTCGCCATTTGGGTGCCTTCGGTGGCCATCGTGGCCGAGGTGCCAATGCAGACAAGGTTCTCGGCCAAGGCTTCGCGCACACGGCGAACCAGCAAGGCCACGTCCGCACCTTGTCGCCCCCGGTAGGTGTGAAGCTCGTCCAACACTAGAAAGCGCAAGCCCTTTGCGTTGCGCATGACCGCCTTGTCGATATCGCTCTGCCGGGTCATTAGCAGCTCAAGCATCATGAAGTTGGTCAGCAGAATGTCCGGCGGATTGGCCGCCATCGCTTGCCGCTCCTCATCGGACTCTTGGCCAGTGTACCGACCGAAAGTCACGGCGCGTTCCGCAGGATTCGAACCCAAAAATTTCTTCAGTTCCTCCAACTGCGAGTTGGCCAAAGCGTTCATCGGATAGATGACGATTGCCCTAGTCTTGGGCGTCGGGTCTGTAGCCTTTGCTTTGAGACACGCGTCGACGATGGGAATGAAATAGCTAAGAGATTTGCCTGAGCCTGTACCGGTGGTCAGCACATAGCTTTCGCCATCAGCAGCGAGGCTTATGGCTTCCGCTTGATGCTTGTGCAGCGGCAAGGAAACGCCGCCTGATGAAGACGACTTGCCAAGGCGGAAAATGTCGGTGCACTGGGCGCTCAGCTGCCCGGCTTCGACCAACTCCTCAACTGTCCCACCGGACTTAAAGTTCGGGTTGATTTGAATGAGCGGCTCTGGCCAGTATCTCTGGCTGGCGTATTGCTCATTGACATAGTCCCGAATATCGTCGGCTCGGATGCGCGTGAAGCTACGAGTGAACTGCTCGTATTCGGCGACTATGTGCTCGCGAAACTGAAAGACGTCCATCTGTTTTCCCCGTGAACTTAACGGCTCTGCGGCCGCTTAGTCGAAACAGCGACATCATGCTCGACACAATGCTGCCTGACGAGTACCTCAATGAAATTTGCAATTGTTCTGTGTTCCCTCTCTGCGGCCAGTCGAATCAACTCCTTTAGTTCGGGCGTAACCCGAAGGTTCAGGGTGTCGGTCTTACGTTCCATGTTTCGACTCGCCGAGGAAGAATGTACCGCAATTGTAACGCAATTGGGCGCCGGGCCCATGGCTCGACGCCCGGCCGTACACATCTGGTCACATACGCGCAAATGCGGAATCCAGCAACATGTGTACGAAGCTCCCGCTATCGGAAGGGCGCAGATGGGCATAGTGGGCCTTCACCGTGTCGACCTCATCGTGGAGAACGGCAGCAGCTGCATCCCAGGCACCTGGTGCCTTCTTCAGCGTGGCTGTGCCAATGATGTAGCGAAAGCCGTGTGTTCCGATGCCTGGACAGTCCCACAAGTAGCGACGAGTCAGGTAGAAAACCCGTCGGTTCAAGGATTTCCATACGCCGACGTAGCCCTCTTGCTTTTCATCCGTTGAAGACAAGAAGACAAAGTCCACCTTGTCGGCATCCGGCAACATGGGGCGATAGACATTCAGATAGCGTTCGATGTCTCCCCAAACCACATGGTTGACGGGCATGTCGTAGTCTCGGCTCTTTGCAGCGCCCTTGGCATTCTTAAATGCACGTTTTTCGATTCGAATGAACCAGCTCCCATCTGGACGACGATAGAGGTTGCCTGTATTGTCAGCGCAGTACGTGAGCAACTTCATGTTCTTAGCACGCAATGGATTCGATGCCATCATTTTGATGAGGAGCAGGTCTCGCGCCCAAATGGCTTCGTACGCACCACCAGTTGCTGGTCGGCAACTTTTCATTCGAGAAATCATGTCCGCGACAGCCTCGAGCGGGTCGTCAAGCTCCAGCACTTTCTTAATGGGGGCCATCGGCTCCCTCGAATGCTCAACACCAGCCACAAGGAGATTCTTCTTCGTCTCCGCTGCCCAAGCGTAGGCCTCTTGGCAAGCGTCTTTCCAAACTTGCGGCCGGTGACTTTCCGGCAGCCCCTCCCGGAGTTCGGGCATCTGGGCGAGATAGCCGTGCTGTGGGTGGTTGAGTGATGCAACTAAGCCTGCAAAGTCGAGCACACCGCCATGCACTTTGTCGTCAGCACGCTCAATACGCCAGTTCATGTAGCGATGAACCATCCGCTTGCTTGAGAACCACGCGAGCGTCTGCACCTCGTCAATGCTGAGCCCTGCTCCGCCTAGCTCCCGCGCGCGATTGAGCCACCCCAGGAAAGACATCGCATGTATCCAGACAATCTTTGCCGTGGGAACGTATTTGCCCTTCATGAAGCAGTACCAGTTGCGGTCGGTTTCTCCCTCCGTAACTAGGTCCGTTGTGACCCAAACTCCGCGCGAATATCGTCGAAGCTCAGGTAGCTTCTCCGTTTTGTGCATAACGAAGTCCGACCATTCCCGTGCAAAGGAATCAGAGACCTGCTTCAGACGGTACGTGTCCTTCGTAGCCTTAGCCAAACGTTCCCGATATGGGATGACCGTGGCTGGCGCCGTTTCGACCGGTCTGAAATACTGGCGCTCATATGCCATGTTCAGGAGTGAATTCGACTCTAGGGCAAAGAAACGCTCAAGTCGTTTCAACGAAGGGACTGCGCGGGGATTCGGTAACGCTCCTTTGAGCCAACCCGCAAGGGTACTTTTAGAAATACCTACCGCTCGCGCCAAACCCGCCACGGTCGTCTGGGTTTGCGTGAGCAGCTCATTTAGCGCCGATTGAAACGGGGACATACAGTTTGATGCGGCTGCCTCAATGCGGTCGAGATGCGTTACTAGTGAGCACCACTTGCCCATCAAGCTCTTGCGGTTTGCTATGTAGCTCTTGTCGCGCCCCTCGGCTTGTAATTTCTCGACGTGAAGTCGAAGGTTTCGGTAGTACGAGCGGCGGAGCAACGAGCCGATAGTGCTTTCTTCTGAAACGCCGAAGTTTGCGAGGAACGCCCGAAGGGCGGATTTCAAATTGGGCAGCGCTGAAGCCGGGGTCTCCCCATTCGCCACACGCTGTTGCATCTTTTCCGAGAGTTCCCGGAAGGTTAGAGTTGAAACTGCAGACATACGAATTTTCCGTTTGTCTGCCCGAGCTGTACGAATTGGTCGCCTCTGCGAGCTATTAAGAGTGACCGGTATGAGTAAATTATCCATCGTCGTAAGTCCTTGACGAAAAAGGACAATACGGAGATTTTATCAAACATCTGCTTGCCATGAGATATGCGCCATGGTTCATTAAATTGTCCTGCTCATACCTGAAAACCGGAGTCGGGCAAGGTGACTCGCATTCGGTATAGCTCAACGGGCAGGTATGAGAGGCGTGCAGAATTTGAATAACTTCGCGCAGTATTTGCGCACGCAAAATTTCGGCGACGAGCAGGCGGAAAATCAGGACGAAATGCGCGTAGACCCGGCACCGGGGGGCATGGAACATCAGCAGTAAGTTATCGCCGCGTCCCTTCAGCGCGGCAGAGTTAGTCGCCCTACGGCACCTGGTTTGCGAAGGCTCTTCCGCGGCGAACTGAAAGAGACCACACGTTGAACAGCGTCAACGCGTTAGCCGAACTGTTTGACTACGCCCGCGACTTTGCCGTGGGCTACGAACCTGCTATAGCAAGTCAAACGGAGTAAACACACCCAAGAGCCGCTCTGGTAGAACGTTGTCGACGACCAACCACAGCTTTGTCGCATTGTCGACGGGTAGAATCGACAACAGCTCGTCAATTTTCGTGTCAGGCTCAACCGTCACCGCCTCAGTGAGGTCCAAATTGGCATCTTGCAAAAGCTTTGCCAGGAGACCAGCGTGGTCATCCCGTGTACTTGCTGACCGGAGATACCGGAGGAGACTCGTCTCAGAGAGCAGCATCCATTTTTCGTCTTTCCACCACGGAAGATACGAAATCGAATGTGCGAGCATGAGCTGCCTTGCCTGCGCGACGGGTTGCCATCCCTCAACAACGATGGGAGCGCGAACCATGAAATGCGAGACGATTGACGCGTTGTTTGTGCGTCCATTTGCCATAAGTGCGTCCTCCAGGCCGAGGCATAGCTCGACCGCCTTGTGAGTGATGCTGCGAGCATAGACACCTGTATGCATTGCGTCATTCCGAGCCCGACGAAGTGCCTCGAATAGGGTCGAAAATGACAAGAACAGGTGCGGAAACAGTAAAGGTAGTCCTCTAAGAATGACCGACTCTTGCGCAAGACCCTCGATAGCGGCCCGATATGTTCCCATTGCAGCGACCTTACCGTGCAACCGCATACCCAAGCGTTCGACCGCGAAGCATATCGACTCGAACCCTTCTGCGTCGGCAAGGGTGACCTCACTTTCAAGTTGGGCATTGGGCCCGGTACGTCGCCTGGCGAAGCTTCTGGTGCATGAGGTCGGTCCGAGTCTAAAAAGCATCTGCTCAGTCGACATTCGTTGGCTTCTGCAGAGTTTCGACGACCCCGAGCCAATCGGCTCTATAATCCATTCCGCGAATTGACTTACAAAGACCACATTTTTCGCCGATTTGAATACCGTTCGCGGATGCAAGAATAAGAAAGCCCACCCGTGACGTGTGGGATAACGAGAGACCAGACACCGGGCGCCCGTGCATGAAGCGTAAGCAAACGCTTTGCACCCGTCGATGCCGCCGAGAGGCGTCCGGGTCAACCCTACGGGTGTGAAATGACCGACCGGCTTGTAAACCTTCTAGCCAGCTTCAATCCGGCTCTGCGCGAGCTTTCCGGCTTCCCTCTTGCCGTTTTCTGCCTCGTTTTGTTGCTTACCTTTTTGTTTATAGCGGGGTACGCATGGAAAGGAACGCAGGTATGGTGGCAACTCCGCACGGTAATCCGTGGCGTCAGGGCCGCCGGCCTGCGCCCGGAACCCGACGAAGTCGGCAAACACTTTAGTCGGGCGCCACTGAAGCACCTTTGGCTGGAGTACCGGGACACCCTTCACCCGCTGCGTCGCACCGCAAACGGAACTCCTGAGACCCGCGCAACGCTCCCCGCGGAGACCTATTTCACCCGCGATGTGCTGGTCGACGCACGCTTATTCGATGATTTTGCGCGGCACCTCCCTGGAATCCTGACGGGTCTCGGCATCATCGGGACATTCGCTGGTCTTCTGCAGGGCTTAAGTGGATTTGACCCATCCAACCCAACGAAAGCAGTCTCTGGTCTTACACCACTTCTCGCAGGCGTTTCCCACGCATTCATCGCATCGGCCGTTGCGATTTGCTGCGCGATGGGCGTCACCTTTTTCAGTCGCTTGACGCTGGCGTATCTCTACGGACTGGTTGAAAAGCTGAATCACGCGATTGACGCGCTCTACAACACTGGAGCTGGCGAAGAATATCTCGCGCGACTCGTTCATGCATCAGAGAAGAGTGAGGCACACGCGGCCCAGCTTAAGGATGCAATGGTGGAAGACCTTAGCCGAATGATGGCAAATCTGGTTGAGCGCCAGATTGAAGCGCAGGCAAAAGCGTCCGTTATGCTGGGCGAACACATCGGACAAACCATTAACAACACGCTCGCTGCGCCACTGCAACGGATGACCGACGCAATGGAGCAAACCAGCCGCGGGAACGGTGAAGCTGTCAATGGCATGCTCGAATCGATGCTGTCGGGCTTTATGGCCAAGCTCGAGGATACCTTTGGCGGTCAGATGCGCGGAGCGAGCGCGCAGATTGAGCACTCACTGAGCGCCATGCGGGCGGTGCAAGATTCCATGCAGCAGCTGTTGGCTGACATCTCCAAAACCAATGAGAATGCGTCGACGCAGGTTACCGGGAAGCTAGAAGAAGCTCTCGCGCATGCATCTGCAAATCAGGAACTGATGACCACACAAATGCGGGAATTCGTGAACGAGTTCCGACAGCTGGTTGCCGACGAGCAGAGCAAGTCCAGGCAGGTTTTGGATGACACCGTTGGACAGGTGATGGCGCGAGTCAACGACACGTTGCAGAGCCTCGCTGATAGCAGGAACCAGTCGGCCCAACAGGAACAACAACGCAATGAGTCGCTGGGACGTCGTACTGAGGAAATCATCAGTGGCATTTCGAGCCACCAAGAAATATTGGCTGCGCAGATGCGCCAGTTTGCTGAAGAACTCGGGGCCGGCGCAGCAAAGCAACAGGATGCCAACGGTCAGGCGATGAACGATGCCGTAGGCCGAGTTCTACAGGAAGTATCTGCATCTGTGTCGCAGTTACAAGCGACTCGAGACGCGGCTGCAACACAGGACAATGCACGGAACGAGGCACTTACGCGCCGCACTGAGGAAGTTGTCGACCACCTGTCGGCGCAGCTGAAAGCCGTGATTGAAGCAGTCACAAGTCAGATTGCACGGACACAGGCCAATATCGATGCGCTTCAGGCCGTCAGTATGCGTGCCATCGATGGCATGAACAACGGCGCTGCGACGATGCACACTGCTGCGAATCGCTTCGAAACCGCAGGCGCATCGGTTACCACTGTGTTTGAGAAATCGGTGGCTGTTACGGGCGACTTGCAGCGCGCCACTTCCGCGCTCCAATCGGCGTCAACCACAGTTACACAAGCGTTTCAGCAGTACGACCGTACTCGTGAGACAGTCCAGGAATATGTGGGCATTCTCAAGGGCCTAGTCGAGTCCGCCGGAAAGGAGGCCGGGCTAACCCGCTCTATGCTCACAGACCTTGAACAGATTGTGCAAACGCTTCGCGACGCAGAACGCCAGGCGGCTGAGTATTTGGACGGTGTTAATCAGACGCTCGCCGAATCATTCGAGCAGTTTGGAAACGCGATGACAAGCCAGCTGCGTCAGACTATCGGCGAGACAGACCGCCACCTTGGTTGAGATTGACCCGCTCCAACGGACAGATTTGCAGTTAAAGATTTGTCGTCGTCCGGCCTCCGTTAAGCGTTGAGTCGCGGGTTGTCCACGGACGGGCAGCGGGTCGCTTCTCACGACCACGACGCTGCCCGTCGGTGGGCAACCCGCAGGGTGATACGGTTTTTCTCTTGGCGCTCAGGTTTTCGAATTCGAGCGGCGAACAATAGCCGATGCTGCTATGCAGGCGGCGTACGTTGTACCAGCCTTCCAAGAAGGAGAAGATGCGCCTGCGGGTTTGTTCATGGGTCGCGAAGTGTTCGCGCGACAGGAGTTCTGCTTCGAGTGTCCCAAAGAAGGATTCGCACATCGCATTGTCGTACGCGTCGCCGGCTGTACCCATCGAGGGCTGCACGCCGGCTTCGCGGCAGCGTCGCCCAAAGGCAATGGATGTGTATTGGGCTCCCTGGTCGGAATGTAAAATCACGCCCTCATGACGTCGCTGCTGGAGGGCCATGTCGAGCGCGCGCAACATCAGTTCGGTGTACAAGTGGCTCGACATCGCCCAGCCGACGATGCGCCGGCTGAAGACATCAAGCACCACAGCCAGATAGAGAAAGCCTTCTGTCGTCGGAATGTAGGTGGCATCTGCGACCCACAGTATGTTGGGCCCTTCAGCATTGAAGTGCCGGCGCACGAGGTCCGGCGCACGCCGTGCCCCCGCACGCTGGCGCGTTGTACGCGGCCAGCGCCGTCGACTTGCTCCCCGTAGGTCCGCGATGCGCATCAGGCGCGCGACTCGTTTGCGTCCCACGTGCACTCCCTCGCGCGCAAGTTGCGCATGGATGCGCGGCACTCCGTACGTACCTCGCGAACTCGCATGCAGCGTACGAATGCGCGTCAGTAGCTGAGCATCGCTACGTGACCGCCTTGATGGCTCCCTCACCAGCCACGCGTAGTAACCGCTGGTCGAGACTCCCAGCAGCCGCGCCATCGTGGCAATGGGCCAACGGGCCTGGTTTGCTCTCATGAATCCGTATCCTTCGAGGACACGGCTCCTGTCTCGCGGGCGAACCAGGCCGCGGCGTGAGAGAGAATGTCGCGCTCCGTCTTTAATTGCCGATTCTCGCGGCGCAAACGGGTGAGCTCTTGGCGCTCAGCCGTGGTCAACCCCTCCTGACGCGCGCCGGCGTCAATATCCGCCTGCGCCACCCAGTTGATTATCGTCTGCACACTAGGCTCGAACTCTCGCGCAAGCTCCTCGGGTGTTCGCCCCGCCTTCACCAGCTCGACTATGTGAGCCCGGAACTCCGCCGGGTACGGTGCTCGATGCTTGCCCATTTTGACACCCCCTTTTCAAAAGGATAGGTGTCCGTTGTGGCGGGTCAATCTCAGGTCATGGCGTGCAGCAGCTGACCGGCGTTGTCCAGGAGCTTGGTATCGCCCTTCAGCGCATGAAGCGCGCCGCGTGACGCCATGTTTTCACGAATCGTTGTTAAACGCTCTGGGAAGTCTGAAGGTGAAAGTCCCTTCTGGATTTCCTTTTCGGACCTGATGTCCGCACTGATGACCCTGTTCCTGGTTGTAATGGCCGCGACGCTTATCTCTGTAACCAAGAGTGTCTCAGCCGTTGAGCAGAGGAAAATACAGCGGGAAACGGACATCCGGGAATTGATGGCTCAAATCAAAGAAGTATCGCGCCAGTTTCCAGAGGTAAAGGTCAACGAAACAACGTATCGAATTGACCTTGGTGACATCGTCCGGTTTGATAGCGGACGGTCAGACATCTCGACCAACGGCGCGACTTTCCTCCGAAACTACGTACCGGTTCTGCTCAAGGCACAACAGACAGATATTGGCCGCAAATGGATTCGCCGCATTGTTGTGGAAGGGTTCACCGACCAGGACGGTAGTTACTTATATAACCTAGGGCTCAGCCTCGACCGCAGCCGGCGCGTAGTTTGCGCACTATTCGCGACGCCGACCAGAGACGAAACACCGCTGAGTATCGGGCAAAAGACGCAGATTCGCGACCTGTTTCTCGTTGGTGGTTATTCGTTCAACTCCACGAAAGAGTCCAAGGAAGCGAGTCGCCGGGTCGAACTGAAGGTCGAATTCTGGGCGCTTGACGAGCAACCTTCCGCGCCTCTCGCGCCCACCTCGAAGGAATTCGGGCAATGCAGCTAGGTACCGACGCTCTAGCCCGCCTGAAGTCAGCGCTTGACCGAAAACTTGCTGCTTTCAGTTCCGACTGGAAGGAACTGGGGCAGCCAGTATTGGTTGAAAAAGCGAGTGAGCAGGCAAAGCGTATTTTCCAGGAATATGCGAGTGCGCGTCCCTCGGCACGCGATGCCTATGCGTCGGCGCTTGCCTTCCTGCGCGGACATGAACTTGATGAATTTCAGAGGGACACAGTTGCAAGCGCGCTAAATCAAGAGGTCGCGGAACGGCAGGGCGCGAGACCCATCGGCAGTGACAGGCTCGCGGCACTTTTCAGATACTACGAGGACGAAGCGGTTGGTGGAAGGTTGTGGCGCCTAACCTGGTTTGGCCTGCTGGTATCGTATTTCTCGTACAACCCGCTCCCCGCGAAGGGAATGGAGCACGAGGGTTGGCTTTCGCTAAGAAAGCTCCTCGCCAGGACATGGCCTCATATCAATAGCGCCAGTGGTAACGCGACGGCTCCCGACTGGATTACTACGCTGCGTCAGCACCCTGCACTTATCGGCGAAAACGCTGCGGACGAATTTGCAGACCATTATCTCGGCGGTGACCGGGCCATCCTTGATTCAATTGTTGAGAACGTCGGCATCCCGGAGAGTAGTTGGTTCTGGCATGCACTGGTCTTCAGCGCGGTGAAAGCCAGTGCTGCCTACAACGACGAACAATTCAGGGCAGTAATACCGCGCCTGATTGAGCTCATCAAATCTCGTCCCGTATTTCGGGATGAAGCCCTCGAGGCTCTTCTTGCACGTTACCACCGAATTCCTGGGCATCCGGTTCATCACGAACTTCGGGACTACGTCGTAGGAAAAGACGTATGGCGCAATCCAAAACTAAAAGCAGCGGGCATTGCGACCGCTTGGAATCGGGTGCCCGACGCTGTTTGGCGAATGGTCTTGCAATGGGTGAACGAGGGCAACCTGCGGGACTTCTTCGACGTGCTGGCTGCCCGAAATAGTGCAGACGAGGGCCGGCTTGCGTTTTGGAGCCGCTACATGCGGCAGATTTCTTGGACGCGTCTGATTTTCAGTAGCGAAACGGTGTCGCTGGCGCGAAGCAACAAGGCGGTCCGAGAGCTTATCGCCCGGGAGACAGGAGCTTACGCCACCCTGTACGGAAACAAGAACATCGATGCGTTCATTATGCAGATTGGCGAATACATTGTTGTCGAGTTCAGTACAACGGGCAACGCTGCGTACGTCTATGACTTGGCGACACTCCGCTTCGACAGATACTCAACGACCTATCACGGTGGCACTGAGGATTTGCGCTACGGATTTCGCACTGGGGCACGATGCCGAATCATCCATAACGCAGGCTGGCAGTTCAGCGCGGCGCACGAACTGGCTCGACTTGGCATACGTCCCGACGACGATAAGAAGTCGCTACGACGGCCACATCCTATGCCCTTCGAAGCGCAACAAATGAAAGCGACACCTCCGCCTCAGTCTATGCCGGCGGGGCCGGCATGGGCTCCCCCCATCGTACCGTCGCGAGCGAACAAGCACGCACCATTTTCCATGGCGGCGCTCGAGGCGCAGGTTGAGCAATATATCGGCGCATACATCGATGACAGACGGCAAGCCGCAGGCGGCCGACTGTGGGTTGAAGACCCGCGACAGGACATCGCGCTTGGCAGGCAGCTTAAGGCGTGGGGTTTTAAATGGGCTAACTCACGTTCGGCTTGGTACTACGCGGAGTAAGAATGGCTTTCTTCAACCTGTTTAAACGCGATGCCTCGAATAAAGCGGCACGCTCGAGCTTTCAGCCGGAGTGGACCGAACACGGCATTGCATTCAGGCTGGCTTTCCCGCTGCCGACCCCGACGGTCGATGAGCTGCAGGCGAGAGCGTTCGCCGTTGAACAGCACGAATTCGTCCTTGCTCATTACCTCCTGCAACTGGTGCAGGAGGGCGCCGCTTCAATTGACGTCGACACCATCCTTCTGTCCTGGTCGGAGTTCTATCGACTGCGGGAAATGGCTGAACATCAGTCTTCGCTTTCGAGCATCATCGTGCCACTCGAGCGTCCGGCTCAGCCGGTGTTGGACCACTTGGCTACGCTTTCGGACTCATCCTTCGACGTTTTTGTCGAAGGATGGGAATTGAACGGGCGTAGCCTCCGCACGGCCCGACGGATAGGCGCGGTGCTGATTGTCGATGATGAGGAAATGCTTCTCCCCGCGGCAACATGGAAGACGGTCGCAATCGTTGAACAGTTTCGGCTCCGTTCTGCGGAGCAGCGCACGCAACATTTCAACGAACTAGGTTGGGGGAACATCCGCGCACAAGCTGAGGTTGGTGGCGCTCTTTATAAATCGCAGTATCTGGCAACGACCCACGTTCTTACACCAGGCAAACTGCGCCTTCCTCGGGTAAAGGAAGAGACTGCTTTCGGTCGTGTTCACACGGTAATGCCAACGTTTGATGGTGCGCCGACCGGATGGTTGCGCGCTTTTGACCAGTATGAGGCCGTGCAGGCTCATTACGACCTTGCGAGCATCGACGGTGGCCGCGTGCGCATCGTGTTGTCCGAACCCGTCCGCAAGGTTCTCCAGGTCATCAAGCGCGACATGCCGGGGCGCCGCGTTGCCGGTGCACTAGCTGAAAAGTTCATTCACAACCCGTGGGCCTTCCTTGGCGAGAGCGCAGCCGAAGTCTTCAACGAGGATGACTTCCTGCTGGACAAAGCCTCTGCCGGTCCAGTCACGACGGTTTTCTCAGTCGCGCCGCGGATGAGAGACGGTCACATCGATGCAGTAAGTCTCGTTGTGACTGAACACTATGCCGATGGCGCGGCCCAAACGTCTGAATGCAATTTTGACGGCACGGCATCGCTCGCAGAATTTGTAGCGACTCTGGAGAAAGCTTTATGCGAGGAGCGTGAGCAGTTTCCGTGGAACGAGTTTGACCTTACTGTCGACGTTGAGTCCACATTACAGCTCGAGACCGCTCGACAGGTTTTGTTCTTGTGGCGAACTCAGCCGGCCGCGCGCATTGATTTCACAGACGTCTACACGCTGGACGACTACAGCGACCGAATTCACGGGATTGGCGTAGCCAAGCCCGTGTATGTTCCAGTGATGCAAAAGGCTTCTTCAGAAGCAGACGATGACGGTGGCTGGTTGCCCGATACATTGACCCCGATGGTATCCGTCACCTTGTCCGGGCACGACGGACACGTTCTCATCCCGCTGACCGAAGAGTGGGTTCAAAACTTCGAACAAGCGGTTCAGCAGGCAGAAAAGGAAGGAATCAGCGAGGTACGCGACACCGAGATGCCAACGGCCATCGATACTGTCCAGGCGAGGCAGCTTGCGGATGCTTTCAGTTCAATGATTGCCGCAAGTGAAAAGGTCAAGGCGGAAAAAGCCAGCGAACCGTCAAAGCCGCGCAGGACGCGGGAAAGTCTGCTCGTCAAAACCAACTTCAACGAAGTTGATTATCAGGAAGCGAGACGGGCTATTCTGACGCCTCCGGCAGATGCGAAGGTCCATCTGCCGGCGTCTTTGCGACCCTCCATTTCGCTCAAGACTCACCAACGGCAAGGCATCGCGTGGTTCCAGCATCTCGTCGCACTTAGTCCTTCAGACTGCCGGGGTGCACTCCTCGCTGATGATATGGGTTTGGGAAAAACGCTTCAGCTGCTCACGCTGCTCGGCTGGTTCTACGAACAGCAGCCTGAAGGAAAGCCTTCACTGGTTGTCGCACCGAAGAGTCTGCTGGAAAACTGGGCTCAGGAGATTGAGCGATTTTTTACTCCCGCTTTCCCAGCACATCTCGTTTTGCACGGCGAGGAATTGCGAGCGAGAAAACAGCCCATAGACCTCATCGACGAACAGTTGCAGACCAGAGGCGTCACAGAACTCCTCAAACCTAAGTGGCTTGGGAACCACAAAGTCATCATCACGACCTACGAGGTACTGACCGGTTATGAATTCTCGTTCGCCCGTCAGGAATTCGCGTTCGTCATCTGCGACGAAGCGCAACGTATCAAGACTCCCGGCACACGGGTTACGTTAGCTGCCAAAAAGCTAAAAGCGGACTTTCGTATTTGTTGCACCGGAACGCCGGTGGAGAATTCTCTTGCTGACCTATGGTGCCTCTTCGACTTCGTGCAGCCAGGCTTACTGGGTGCACTGGAGACGTTCGGCCGAACCTATCGCAGACCGATTGAGTGCAACACTGAAGAACACCACGACAGCCTGAACCGTCTTCAGTTGCTCATTGCACCGCAGACCTTACGTCGGACGAAGGAAGACATTGCCGACGAACTTAAGAAGAAATATTTCGTCTTGCAGGGACTAACCCAATCCACCTCTTCGCTCAGTGTTAGTCCAGCGGATAGCGAGCGACTTGAGGTCGCCATTTCAGGCCACCAGCTCGTGCTGTACAAGGGGGGACTCAAAAAGCTGCAAGACGCTGCCGTGGAGCGCGACGCCAAGCAACGCGCGAGGCTTTCGTTCGGCGCGTTGCATTTAATGAAAGCTGTGTGCGCTGAGCCATATTGCCTGCCGGGAAGCCGATTTGCGCCAGATAAGCGCGGACCTGACGCCCATCTTGAAAATTCACCGAAGATGCGGTGGCTCCTCGAGCAGCTCGAATCGGTTTCAAGCCGCTCAGAGAAAGCTATCGTCTTCACCGAGTTACGTGAGGTGCAGGCTGCGCTCGCCTACTTCATCCATCAGCGATTTGGCATCAAACCGTCGGTAGTGAACGGAGATACTCAGGCGAGACAGGGCATCATTGACCGCTTCTCTCGCAGCAATGGCTTCAACGTCATCATTCTTTCAACTTTGGCTGCCGGCGCCGGCCTGAACGTGACGGCAGCCAACCATGTGTTTCATTACACCCGCGCGTGGAACGCAGCAAAAGAAAACCAGGCGACCGACCGGGCGTATCGCATCGGTCAGGAAAGGGATGTATTTGTTTATTGTCCAACGGTAGTGGCCGATTTTCCTACGTTCGAGGTGCGTCTCGACGAAATGCTGAAGCGCAAGGGAAAACTTGCAGGTGCAACCATGAGCAACTCTACGATGGAGGTCATGCTAAACGGCAACATCGAAGATGTGCGTATGTCTGAATTGTTGGGAGATATACCCGGCTCCACGCGTGTTGAGCTCACGTATCTCGCGATGGACGACATCGACCGGCTTGACGGCACCAGCTTTGAATATTTTTGCAGGCTGTTGTGGGAAAAGCGCGGATACGTTGCATCCGTGACGACAAAGACGCGTGGTGACGGCGGTATTGACGTGATTGCGTTGCAGGGAAAAGAAGGTGAGTTGCTTCAATGCAAGTCATCTGCGAGCGCCGAACTCGGATGGGATGCGGTGAAAGAGGTAACCGCAGGTGCTGCGCGATACCAAAATACATACGCGGGGACACGCTTCAGGCGTATTTGTGTGACAAATCGGCGGTTTAACGTTGGTACACATGCCCAAGCGGACGTGAACCGCGTTCAATTGGTTGAAAGGGGTGAGCTAGAGCATCTGCTCAAGCAATATCCCGTAACGGTTGACGAATTAGACGATGAATTGATGAGAAGAATGTCGCTATCGAGTGCAGCATAGCGGCAAGTGTGTCGTCCTTACTACAGCTATCCATTAAGACTACATTTATCACTATGGCCAGGTCCGCGTTTCAAACCAATCCAATCGCCTTGCGAGAGCTACTCGACGACTGTGACAGGGGCGCTCTTCAATTGCCCGACTTTCAGCGCAGTTGGGTATGGGATGAAGACCGCATCAAAAGCCTGATTGCGTCCATCTCTCGGGCCTTTCCAGTTGGCGCACTGATGACCTTGGAGACGGGAGGTGACGTTGAGTTTAAGCCTCGGCCGGTTGAGGGCGCTCCAAGCTCTGCTCAGTCGGCGGCCCCGCGTTCACTTCTCCTTGACGGTCAACAGCGTATGACGTCGCTCTATCAGGTAACACTTCGTGGGAAAGTCGTCGAGACCGTTACGCCAAAAAACAAGAAGGTCAAACGCTGGTTCTATATCGATATCAGAAAAGCGATGGACCCTTCATGTGACCGGGAAGATGCCATTGTTGGTGTGCCGGAAGACCGGGTCGTCCGCACGGATTTCGGGCGCTCTGAGGTTCTTGACCTGACTACCCCAGAACGCGAGTACGAAACGCTAATGTACCCCGTTTCGCAAGTATTCGACTGGGATTCTTGGCAGGACGGCTTCCAAGAGTATTGGCGCGGAGATGAACACTCAGACACGCGGAAGTTGTTCAAAGCATTTAAGCAGGCGATTCTCGAGAATTTCAAAGACTACCGGGTACCGGTTATCGCGCTGGACAGGTCGACGTCTAAGGAAGCAGTGTGCGTCGTGTTTGAAAAGGTCAATACCGGAGGCAAGCCGCTTGACGCATTCGAACTCGTTACGGCGATGTATGCCGCCGAAGGGCACGAACTTCGAAAGGATTGGTTCGGTAGTGAAAAAACGAAGGGCCGGCAGAGTCGCTTTGCAGAGACGTTGCGTCCCGCGGGTGCTGCTTCGGGCATCATCGCGAACGTCACCAATACGGACTTCTTGCAAGCAATCTCGCTTTTTTACACTCGGGAGAAGCGGCGAGAGGCAGAGCAAGCCAAAAAATCTGGAAAAGAATTACCGTCGGTCAGTGGAAATCGACAGGCGCTCCTGAACCTACCCTTGGCTGCTTACAAGAAGTATGAGGCACAAGTCGAGACTGGGTTTACTCACGCAGCTAAGTTTCTTCATATGCTGCATATATACCGGGTGTTCGACTTACCTTACCAGTCGCAAATCGTTCCGCTTGCGGCGATTCTAGCCGACATAGGAACTGCATGGGAGCACGATACCGTTCGCACAAAACTGGTTCAGTGGTATTGGAATGGTGTTTTTGGCGAGTTGTATGGTTCAGCGGTCGACTCGCGTTTCGCGCGCGATTTTTTGGAAGTGCCTGCATGGCTGAACGGTGGGCCAGAACCGACGACAATCAGCGAAACTATTTTCCGAGCTGACCGACTTAAAACGATGCGAATGCGCCTATCGGCTGCATACAAGGGCGTTAACGCCCTGCTTATGCGGGATGGCGCCCGCGATTTTCGCTCTGGGCAGAAATTTGACCATACTGTGTTCTTCGGAGAAAACGTCGATATTCACCATATCTTTCCACAAGACTGGTGTAAAACGAACGGCATCAAGCCGGCCGTGTACGATTCGATTATCAACAAAACCCCTTTGTCCTACCGAACAAATCGGATTATCGGTGGAGTGGCGCCGTCCGAGTATCTTGCGAAGCTTGAAGGCGGTAATTCGACAACCCCGCCTATTGACCGGGAACGATTGAACGAGCATCTTGAGTCGCACTTCATCAATTCGAGTCTGCTTCGAAGCGATTCGTTCGAAGCGTTTATGTCCGACCGACAAAAGCAGTTATTGGCTTTGATTGAAGACGCAATGGGGAAGCGTGCGTATGCCGGGGAGACTCGTGAGGAGGGTGAAGATTACGAGTCAGACGAGGCGACTTTGGAGGCCGATTTGACGATGGATGTCGCATAACGCAATCGCGGTTGCCAGGTGGCAACGACCCCCAAAAGCGGGTGCTGAGAGCATAGCGAAAGCTGACTTTTGCTCGATGAGAGTGCCGGCTCAGCACTCAAAAAGCGGATGCCGGAAAGGAGCGCACGATGGGAAGTATCCACCGTCTAACCACCGGAGGGGGATGCTATTTGGTCGTTGTCTAAGCTTTGACATCCGGCGAAATCTCATCGCTTTTCCCACCGTGGATGGGAAGAGTGTTGCGAGAATTGGCTGGGATTTGGTATAGCGTTGTGTGTCGTCGACCGAATGGAGGGTTTAGCGTAAAGCGTTCAAATCATGAGAACAGGACTTTTGGCGCATCGACCTGAAGTTGCTCGGAAAGGCTAGTCCGTCCAAAACTTATGAGAAAGCGAGGAACTCAGACGCTGAGCGCAGAGCTTCGATTGCTTCACGCCTACAGCATGCGATGAGCTCGAGATACAGTGAACCCGGCTAAGCCTAATTCCGCAGCGGCTTAGCCGGGTTCGCCTTTGTTTCATGAGGCTGCGGATTGGCCCCATTGGCGCTGCTACCTGATAAGGCTTCACTTACCACTTACTCCGTCACTCACCGCTCGCACGCAGCCACGCGGCAATCGTCGGATGCGACACGCCGAGCTGTAAGGCAATTGCACGGTTTGACAGTCCTTGCAGCGCAAGACTAATGGCCACGGACCGTTGTTCTTCCGTCGCCGCACGGCGTGCCGCGCCCGAAGCAACGCCACCGCGCCGGCCTCGTTCTGCCTGCACAGCTCGAAAGCCTGCCGGAGTCGTATTCCTCCATGTCCACCTACTGACGCTACGGCCAATACCTATCACTTCGTTCAGCCCCATGGGGTCATCGAACGTATTGAGTGACAACGCTTGCTGAATACAGGCTTCACGCCACCGATTCTCTGCACCAGGCCCCCAGTACGCTCGAATGGCTCGTACAGCCCACGCCGACAGCATCTCGAACAAGTCGCAATTGCGGCTAAAGCCTTCCGGCTTCGGGCGGCGAGGTAACGACGACGGCAAATCAACGTAATCGGCTAGCAGACCCAGTTCGTACTGCGGGCAGTTTGCTGGCTCCCACAGCTTCCAGCGTTCATTCAACGGGTTTTTCGCAGTAGGGCCATTGAAGGCCACGTCCGCATCCATGCGTAACATGTAAGCGTGCTCAATCGCTGCCAGATAGCGTTGGGGGTGTTTTCTAGCTGCATCAGTCACGCACACGGGTGCGGCAAGTGCGTAGCCGATGTGTGCATGTCCGTTTGCCGGATTCGTTACAACGTAGGTCGGTGGCGGCAAATCAGCGTCGGTCCACGCGCTTGCGGCGTCTGCCCGGTCGATGTCAAAAATGAGCCAGCACGCGAGCGCTGGGTTGCTCATTTGCATGTAGGGCAGAGTCAGCGCTGTTGAAAGTGGCCGTACTCTTGATGCATTTTTTTCGATGCCGCACCATGGTTTGTGCGGCGCGTATTCTTCTATCAGGTCTCTGAGGGCGGACGACGACATGACACACCTCTGGGTGTGCCACACCAGCAACTAACTATATTTATGCCTTTGCACTGCTACGAAATATTTCCTCCGCGTGCTTGTGCGGCGGATAAGATTCCGCGCCTATACTCGATTGTCGGTGAGTAACAACGCGCTTTGCGCGCACCCCGCTCCGGTTCCAGCCGGAGCGGGGTGCGAAGAGCTGCGAACTACCGCGTACCGCTCGGTCACGGTTCGGATAATTAGAGACGACCGCCGACGCTCGCGCCGTTGAATGGGACGACCGGTCGTTGGCATCGTGGTCTGCGTGGGAAGTGACTGTCGTTTGGCATCTAGCCAAGCGTCGACGTCTTCGGACCGAAAGCGAATCCGGTTGCCCAGTTTGATAGCACTGGGAAGGTCTCCACCGGAAGAATGGCGGTTATAAATGGTTTGCACTGCCAGACCAAGGAATGCGGCCAATGCGTGGGGCGACATGAGTTGTTGCATGAGTCACGCTTCTGTTTGCAGTCACATGACTGCATAAAGTATAAGCGCGCGTTACCTCCATTTACCGTGTCAAACGGTGACAGCGATGCAAAAAAATGTATTGAAATTCGATTGCCGTAGAGCGACTGAAAGAGCGCTATTTTTAAGCCATCGCCCGCGGCAATGCTACGCACCAAAAAGTGTCCTATAAGGACACTTCACGCTTTGCTCAACCGGTGGCCGATTTCCATCGGGTGCTGAACGAAGAAAACGCCCTCGATGCCTGATGGGCCAAGAGGGCTAGAGTTCTCGTTTTCATCTGCTGTTCGAGTTTGCACGTTTCGTGCGGCGCGTTGCGCGACATTTTTCCAGCTCTTCCCTGAGCGAGTCTATCTCTGTTTGCATACCATCTGCTCGTCGAAGGAGCTGCCCGACTTGGTACCAGTAGGCATAGCCTAAATCTCCATCCGCCAGCGCGAGTTCATGGATTTTACGAAGTGCAATGTCTAGGTCAATCTGATTTTCGGACGTCACATCGCGGCCTCGAGGAAGCGAAAGTTGGCGCTCACTTGACGAAACTGGGGAGCGCCTGAGGAAGCTCCCCTCCTTCACATAGCGTCTTTTGATGCGCAATAAAAGCAAGCTGAAAAGGAATCCGACCGCCGGCACATACAGAAGCGGCAGGTTTGGGAGAACGGTGTCCAGAATTTCCTTCACGGCTTTGCGAGTCGTGAAGTATGGCCCTTCGCGAAACCTGCTGCGGCCGTCAGTGCTGTCTTGACCTCTCCAATCCTAAGAAGTTGAAGCGGTGTACGGCCATCAAGCTCTTCAGTCGCAGTGGTGAAAAAATCCCACATGACCCACCCTGATTTGTCGCGCAGGCGACGTATGACCTTCGCGAGGTCATTTCGGTCAATGATTTCTGAAATAAAAAATGCAGGGTAGTACCTTGCTCGGCCGGCATTCGCGCTGAAGATTCGTCTCAAAGAAACGTCTCGTCGCAATTTTTCGACTGAGATATTCGCGGCGAGACAAAAGTCCTTCTCGCGGAGCAGCTTTCCCGCTCGAACAAGTGCGCGGCGGTCTGCCAACGCACCTTGATTCTTTCCTTCGAGTTCCGATTCTTGAGCTTTCGAAAGGTCGCGGAAGCGCTTACGCAGTTCCTCACCTTCTTCATACATCGCGCTCAGGTCGAGGTTGTACACCGTTGCGACACCAATGACTTTCCATAGGTCGCTCTTAAATCTTTGCCCGAGTTCCGCAGCTGGAAGGTCCCGCCATGCCTCGACGCCTTCCGGGTCGACCAAGAGAGCAGCAACCACGGCGCGACGAATTGCATAGTTCACTCGTGCGTCTTTGAGCGCCGAGATGTCCTCTGTTTGACGAGCGGGCCGCACCATTGTGATTCCTCGTTTTGACGTGTGAATACGCGTCTGATTTCAGGCAAGTACAGGACATCGGCCGAGCCTTCAGTGATGGCGTCAGTTGTACACAAAAAACAAGCTAGCAAGCTCGATTGATTATCGTCAACAAATAATTCGCAATGCTTGGCAAATTGCTTATTTAACGCTATACGGAGGCAGTTTTTATTGTTGCAAAGATGCGATACCGCGCGTTAGACCTGGCGCAAGGAAGTCACAAGATTGTTCTTTTGAACGAGCGCCTATATCGCGACCACCGTGCGGCATGAGACCGGAGGGCAGCAAGGTCACACAAAATGTCCGGCTACCAGCACTTCTGACTTGCGCGAGAAGACAAGGTCACCGAGATTGTCCGGAATTCTGGGCGCGGGCGGCATGACAGCGCGATTTTTTTCTGATGAAACGCCCTGTTGAACCGGCTACGCGAACGAAATCTTGATTGTTTCGGTGCTCCAGCAGGAACTCTAAGGACAATTATTGTGACCTTGTCGTCGCGGACGCAGTCATCCGGACAATTCCGGTGACTTTGTCGTCGCGGACACAGTCATCCGGACAATTCCGGTGACTTTGTCGTCGCGGACGCGGTCATCCGGACAATTATTGTGACCTTGTCGTCACGGCCCTCATCACCCGGACAATTCCGGTGACCGTCCGTCAGTTCACAAATGCGCAAAATCACTGAGCGTTACAAAGCGCTGTGGCCATATCTCGGAATGGCGACGGTCGCCACCTCGGAACGACGTTGGCGGGTCGGCGTGACCGTCATCGTGCCGAGAAATCGCTTCGTCCTTATGCGAAACTGCCATGGTTGCGCGCAGGAGGAAAAAATATCGCTATTCATTGGCTTTATCGCCTATTTTTTTATTTCAACGGCGCTTACAGAATATTCGGCACAACAAGCGCCAAAAAACCTTCCCGGACGCTCTATTTTGGTGCAAAAGCGCGATTTTTCGCGGGTTTTATCCATGGCAGTTTCGCATAAGGCAAGGGAAGATTCCGCACGTACGCGGCACCCATTTACCTGTTGTGCAGTCGGGTCACGCCAAGTTCAGGTCCGCTAGCGAAGGACATACGAGCGCTGCCTTGGCAGTACCGCTTCCGGCGACTTTCATAGCCACGCGCTAGGCGTCACCAAGGCGTAGCTCCAGAAATGCATGAGAACTCGGTGATTTGCTTACTATCGAATCGAGAATGCTTAAGCTCAGCTTGAGTTCATATTCGCAGTAGTCAGACAGCGCTTCGTCAAACACATCAGCAGCATCGAGTCTGATACGTGCGACAAGCACACGTTTGAGCAAGTCAAACAGTTCTGCCTGTGATGGCGCTTCGGATATCGCCAATTCGACCTCCGCTGTTTGTGAGAAACCTTTACCGGTGTGCGACAACCCGCTAAATGCCGTTGGGACGACAACCACTCACGATTTTGTCAATTCTATGGCTGTGCTGCCGCGATTGCGCGCAGTGGCCATAGGAGACCGTTGGGTAATCGTGCCCTACTAGGGCACGACGTGTCACATCCGCCAGCTTCTCGGGAGCGCCGCCCTACTAGGGCACAGGACGCGTTACATCCGTCGGCTTCGCGCCATGGCGAGGCAAACCGTCGGTGTAGGGCTGGACACCTCCGTGCGCGAGCATCACTGGAACGGCGTCGGCCAAGTGTGGAAATTTTGCCTTGAAAAGCGCCGGCTCCTCCAGAATGATGGCCTCGGGCAAGTCTCTCAGCGCTATGGCGGCATTGAGGCCCGCCTTGCGCAGGGCACTCACGTCGTCGAGCAAAGACCCCATTCGCGGAATCGCCTCGTCTTCTTTATAAATTCGAAGATGACATGCCTGTTCCACTGTCAGAGTAGGCGTGAGCTGCGCGTCCAACACGGTTCGCAGCAGCCGCCTCACCCGTGAAAAGCTCTCGTTTGACCCCGACACTTCTTCGTTGCGTGCGGAGGGGCGAGCGCCGGTTGAATGGATTAGTTTCAAATAAGGTTGCTTTTCCTCAGGCATTACAACACTTTCGAGTGTGAAAGCGGGAAAGTGTACTTCAGAGCGGGCAGCCATTCGAAGCGATTTACATGCTCTGAAGAACTTGCTAGCGAATCAGGGCGGCCTGCGGGCAAAGCTGGCGCTCCTCGACGTCAGGCTCTTCAGGATGCACGCGGCCGCATGCTTCTCGTGCCCCAAGGTGCCGATTCAAACCGAAGTGGGTACGTCGCGAGGCGGCCGCACGAAGGTTATTTGGTTGAAGCGGGCGTATCTTAAGCCTATCGTGCAGGCGACTGAGCCTGCGTTTGCTTGATGGCATGAATGGGCGCCTCCCCCAAAAGGCTGGCAAGTACAGAACATCTGACTTAGGCTGCACTCAGCAGGACTCGAGGCGGATTTTGCCGGGCGTGGCCAACAGCGTCACGCGGTGAGGGGCTGTGCGAATCTGACCTGCTTTACACCAAAAACAGGCAGTTGCACTGCGCGAATTTGGCGATACTTCGTGAAGTTGCGGTGCCACTCCGCCGTACTGTTGCAATTGTCGTGGTCGGATGCTAAGGCCGGATTTGCAGCCCCACCGGTTTTGGGGCATGGGGTGGGGCATGCAGGAAAGTTACCGCGAGAGATTCCGAACTATTGTTTTGGTGTTTTCGCAACAGTTCAGGGGCCCTCCTCACCACGAATTCAAAAGGGCCTGGCTCAAACGCCAGGCCCTTTCTCATTCCACCCGCCTCTGCCGTTTTCTCTTCCCACCGCGCTAAACTGCCTCTCACATCGAACGCAAGAGGCCCCCATGCACTTCAAGATCCTTGAAATCGATCACGTCGTGATCCGTTGCGACGATCTCGACAACATGGTCAATTTCTATCGCACCGTGCTGGGTTGCCCAATCGAGAAGGAACAGCGCGACATCGGCCTCGTGCAAATGCGCGCCGGCCGCTCGCTGATCGATCTGCTGGCCGTCGGCGCAAGTATCGACCGCCCGGACAGCGGCCAGCCGAGCGAGGGCCGAAACATGGATCACCTCTGCGTGCGCGTCGAGCCGTTCGATGCCGATGCCTTGCGCGCGCACCTCGAAAAGCACGGCGCCCGTATCGGCGAAGAAGCGCGGCGTTACGGCGCCGAGGGCTTCGGACCATCGCTCTATCTGTTCGATCCTGAAGGCAACATGGTCGAACTGAAAGGGCCGCCCGAAGCCTGACGCTCAGATCGCGCCCGCCTTGAGCACGTTCCAGCGAATCGCGACAGCATCGACGGTTTCGCTTCCCAGCGACGCCTCGCCGTCCTGCATCATCAACTGCAGGCGCATTGTGCGTTCGGCCAGCTTGCCGAGCGCTCCGGCGACGCCATCCGCGAGCGACCAGACCGTCACGTTCTGCAACCGCTCGACCTTGCCCTTCACGCCATTCCACCAGATATCCGCAGTCCTGCCGGCATAAGCGATGACGATCACGCGGTCCGAACGGCCGCTCGCCTTCGCGATGCGCCGCTCATCGGGCTGGCCGACTTCGATCCAGGTTTCGATTTGCCCGGTGAGATCTTTTTGCCAGAGATCAGGCTCATCCGTATCGGAGAGGCCCTTGCAGAACTCGAGGCGCTCGTTGGCGAACAATCCGAATGCAGCGACGCGCACCATCATCCGCTCATCGGTTTCCGATGGATGGCGCGCGATGGTCAGGGAATGATCGCCGTAGTAGTGGCGATCCATGTCGGCAATCTGGAGGTCTGCCTTGTAGATCGTTGATTTGAGAGCCATTCAGCACGGGAGCCGGTGAGTAGCCGGCAAAAAATTGTCGAGTGGCGCGATAGGTTAGGTCGCGCGCGAGACCGACATTGTGCGGCGAATCCGGGGAAATTTGGAAAAAAGCGACACGCGCGCAATCGCTCATCAAGCGGCGCGGCGTTGGACTAATACTGACGATTAATCCGCGGATAAAACGAAACGCCGGCGCGAACCAAAAAATCGCGCCGGTTTTCCGAGCTAATTCAAGCGCAAATGCCGCCTGTTTATTGATCGATGAAACGATCCGTGGTCCACATGCCTTGCGTATCGCTATTCGCGGCATTGACGAATTCGACGTCATGGCCCACCACGCGAATCACGCGAAAATGCGAATCGACCGGAGTCGAAATGCATTCGAAACCCTCGAAAAACTGCTGCATCTTCTGATGCTCGCCGGCTCTCGCGTGCTGGTCGGCCGAATCGAACTTGTCCTTGGACAAGCAGCCATACGAATTGGGCCGGAAGGTGAACGTCTGCTGAGGCTGAACGACGCTGTCCTGGGCTTGCGCCACGGAAGCGGCTGCAATCAAACCCATCACCGCGAAGAGAGCACTGGCGCGTTTCTTCATGTATATAGCCCCCAAACGAAATAATTCGAAATTAGCTATGTATTTAAAAGCGGATGACCGCAAGACTCATGCTAGTTGAGTGCGCCAAACTTGCAAGCACATGTCGTGTGCGATCGCAACACGTCAGAATGTCGCAGGTTTTTAAGTCCGATCTTATTTAACGCGAATCAAATGAAAATCGTCGCAAAGCTGCTTTTAGAGAAATGAAAGGCTGACTATTGTCCTATCAGGCTGCGACATTTCGCCTCCCGATCAATCTTGGTGCACTGCACGAGATGCCGATGCGGGTCAGCAAACAGATCGAGAAAAGGAACGCCGCGCCGTCAAGGTGGCTGAACGGCCTATTGCCACACTCCCGAGTTCATGGATAAATCGACGCATCACACCCAGGAGATCCAGCATGACCCTCGCTCAATGGCTGCCGTTCGCGATCGCGTCGGCGATTCTCGTCGCGATTCCCGGCCCGACCGTACTGCTCGTCGTGTCCTACGCGCTCGGCCACGGCCGCAAGTACGCGTTTGCCACCACGCTCGGCGTTGCGCTCGGTGATCTCACGGCGATGACGGCATCGATGCTCGGCCTCGGTGTGCTGCTCGCCGCCTCTGCGGAACTGTTCATGGCTGTTAAATGGATCGGCGCGGCGTATCTCGTGTATCTCGGCGTCAAGCTTTGGCGCGCGCCCGTCATCGATACGGACGCTGTGCAACCCACCGGCGAATTGCGCACGGGCCGCATCATGGCGCACGCCTACGCCGTGACCACGCTGAACCCGAAGAGCATCATCTTTTTCGTCGCATTCGTGCCGCAATTCATCGATCCGCACGCGGCGAGCGTGTCGCAGATCGCGATTTTCGAGGCGACCTTCGTCGGACTGGCGGCGGCCAACGCATTCGCTTACGCGCTGCTCGCGTCCGGCGCGCGCAAGGCGATCCGCAAGCCTTCCGTGCAGCGCGCGGTGAACCGCACGGGCGGCGCGCTACTGATGGGCGCGGGCGTCTTCGCGGCGGCCTGGAAGAAAGCAACATGAGTCAGCACGACGATTGGAGCGCCAGCGCGAGGCGTATGTATTTCGGGCTGCTCGACGACTGGAACCGGCAGGACGCAGCCGCAATGGCGGCGCGCTTCACGGAGCGCGGCAGTCTGATCGGTTTCGACGGCAGCGCGATCGACGGACGCACGTGCATCGAGGCGCATCTCCAGCCGATCTTCGCGCAGCATCCGACGCCACGCTTCGTCGCGAAGGTGCGCGAGGTGAGACGCATGGCGAGCGGGCAGTCGCTGCTGTTACGCGCCGTCGCGGGCATGTGGCCGCGCGGCGCGACGGCGCTCGAACCGGGTTTGAACGCGATGCAGACGATGGTGCTGTCGCTGTGCGACGGTGCGTATCGGATCGAACTGTTCCAGAACACGCCGGCCGCGTTTCACGGTCGGCCGGAAGAAAGCGAGAGGCTCTGCGCGGAGTTGCGTGAGCTTGGGAAGCCCGAGGGCGCATAGCGTCGGCTGCGCCTATTTTCCGATGCAGAAGCGGCTGAAGATCACGCCCAACAGATCATCGGACGTGAATTCTCCCGTGATCGCGTTTAGGTTGTCCTGCGCGAGCCGCAATTCTTCCGCGAAAAGATCGAGCACTTGCGAGCGTTGATCGGCGTGCTCGGCGGCCAGCGCGAGATGATCGTGCGCTTCACGCAGCGCGATCAGATGACGTTCGCGCGCGAGATAGACGCTCTCCGCGCCCGCTTGCCAGCCAGCGATCTTCAACAGTTCTGCGCGCAGCAGCGAGATGCCGTCGCCGGTTTTTGCCGACAGGTTGACCTCGCGCGCGTGACCTTCGCCGTCGCGCGTACCGGCCGGCACGCCCGCCAGATCCGTCTTGTTCCTGACGCGCACGACAGGCGCGCCCGCTGGAAAGCGCGCGGCGATGGCCTGGTCTTCCGGCGTCACGTCCTCGCGTGCATCGAGCAGATGCAGCACCACATCGGCGCGCTCGATTTCACCCCACGTACGCTCGATGCCGATGCGCTCCACCTCGTCCTGCGTCTCTCGCAGTCCGGCTGTGTCGATGATATGCAGCGGAATGCCTTCGACCTGAATCGTCTGCGCGACCTTGTCGCGCGTCGTGCCGGCGATCGGCGTGACGATCGCGAGCTCCGCGCCCGCGAGCGCGTTCAACAGCGACGACTTGCCCACGTTCGGCTGACCCGCGAGCACGACTGACAGACCTTCGCGCAGCAGAGCGCCCTGACGGGCATCGGCAAGAACCGTGTCCAGCCGCTCGCGGATGCGCGCGAGTTTGCCGCGCGCGTCGGCCGCTTCGAGGAAATCGATCTCCTCCTCGGGGAAATCCAGTGTCGCTTCAACCAGCATGCGCAGGGTGATTACGTCTTCCACGAGCGCGTGAATCTCGCGCGAGAACGCGCCCTCCAATGAGCGGCCCGCCGAACGCGCGGCGGCTTCGGTGCTGGCTTCGATGAGATCGGCGACGGCTTCCGCCTGCGCGAGATCGAGTTTGTCGTTGAGAAAGGCGCGCCGCGTGAATTCGCCGGGTTCGGCGAGCCGCAGGCCGAAGTCGCGGCCTGCTTCAATGGCGCGTTGCAGAACCAGCTGCAGCACGATCGGGCCGCCGTGTCCCTGCAATTCCAGGACGTGCTCGCCGGTGTACGAGTGCGGCGCGGGGAAATAGAGCGCGATGCCGCGATCGAGCGCTTCACCGTTGCCATCGGCGAACGGCACGTAGCTCGCGTGGCGCGGCGCCAGCGACTGGCCGCATAGCGCGTGCATCGCTTTATGCGCGGCGGCCTCACCCGCGCGGCCGAACGACAGGCGCACGACGCCGATGCCGCCGCGCCCCGGCGCGGTGGCGATTGCGACGATCGGATCGGTGTCGTTGCTCAGCATGACGGTAGGGCGACTGGGTGGTTCGGAAGTGCGGGCATTGTATCGCGCGCGGTGCCCGCAATTCACCAATTCGAGATGGCGAAAAGCGAGCGCATCCGCTATCTTTTTTGAGATACAGGGAGAAACCTGCCGAGACCTGAAATCTTGAGAGTTCGATCTGATAACTCGCCAAAGCCCGCGTGGGATGGTGAATATATGCTGCCCGAAGGCAACCATGACGAACGCTTATTTAAGATAAAACAATTCATGCACACGCAAAATATAACTCGAATGGTTGACTTGTAAGCAGCGATTGCCTCGCACAATCCTGCCCATGCCTACACCACAAGAAAAAGCCGATTTCTCCGAGCGGCTCAAATTCTCGATGACCCGCGCACCCGAAAAGATGCGCGGCGCGACTGATCTCGCCTTGCATTTCAACTTGCGCTATCAAGGCGAGCCGGTTTCACCGCAGACGGCGCACAAGTGGCTGACCGCGCGCTCGATTCCGACGGTCGACAAGCTGAAGACGCTAGCAGAATGGCTCAAGGTCGATCAGCACTGGCTGCACTACGGCCCGCCGCCGAGCGGCAATCCGCAGGTGACACCGAAACCGCTCGCGCGCGACGAGCACTATCCGGCGACGGAAGAAACGCTGGAGCTGGCGACGAAGATCGAAGCGCTGTCGCCGCATCATCGGTATTTGCTCGAGGAATTGATCGAGCAGTTTTATGGGGCGATGAAGCGGTGAATCGCCTTTGTTGGGGAATTTTCGTAACTTTGAGATAAATCCTCGGCGCATCGAAACGCTGAACGAACCGCTACTGCGTGAGGCTGGAGCCAGGTTCGGACACCTTCATCGGCCAAAAGGCATTTGGTACGCCAAAAGACCTTTGGCCACTCAAGAACGACTTTCGCGCATTCTCGGGTTCATGAAACGCATCCATTCTCTCGCCACCTTCAAGAAGCGCTTCCGAGAAGCGCTCATTGCGAAACAATCAGACTTGAACAAGCTGGGGCCATTTCGCAGCGATCCGTTTAAATTGGGTAGCGGAAAGGCTCTCGCCACGGCGATCTACGCGAAGTTCGGCGTGCAACTGAGGGATGCCACGACGCAACGCTGGATCAATGGCCAAGGATTCCCGTCCGAGGAGAACTGGCCACTTCTGACTGCGCTCGTCGAAAGATCCCGTGATTGGCTGACAGGCGCTTCGGACGCGCATGGACATGGCGTTACGAGCCTCGAGGCCAACGAGCCCGTACGGCCTTACGGCAACGTTCCTCCACGAGAACGGGCTCTCGCATTGCTTCGTGAAGCGACGCGCATCATCGAAGACGATATCTAACTCACAAAGCAAAACGCCCGGCCAAAAGCCGGGCGTTTCCACGTCCAAGGAGAAGAAAAAGCGCTTACGCCGCCTTCTTCCTCTGCCCCATCATGCGCGTGATGTAATACTGCTGCGCGATCGACAGCACGTTGTTCACCACGTAATACAGCACCAGACCGGCCGGGAAGAAGAAGAACATGACCGAGAACGCGATCGGCATGAACATCATCATCTTTGCCTGAACGGGGTCCGGCGGCGTCGGGTTCAGCTTGGTCTGCACGAACATCGAGACGGCCATCAGCACCGGCAGGATGAAGTACGGGTCTTGTTGCGACAGATCGTGAATCCAGCCGATCCACGGCGCGCCGCGCATTTCCACCGACGACAGCAGCACCCAGTACAGCGAGATGAACACCGGAATCTGCACGACCACCGGCAGACAGCCGCCGAACGGATTGACCTTTTCGGTCTTGTACAGCTCCATCAGCGCGGCGTTCATCTTCTGCGGATCGCTCTTGAAGCGCTCGCGAAGCTGCTGCATGCGCGGCGTGATTTCCTTCATGCGCGCCATCGACTTGTAGCTCGCCGCCGACAGCGGGAAGAACACGGCCTTGATGAGCAGCGTGAGCAGCACGATCGCCCAACCCCAGTTGTGCACGTAGCTGTGGATCTTCTCGAGCAGCCAGAAGAGCGGCTTGGCGATGATCGTCACCATGCCGTAGTCCTTCACGAGCTCCAGACCCGGCGCGATGCCTTCGAGCATGCGCTCTTCTTCCGGACCGGCGAAGAGGCGCGCATCGACGTTCGCGGTCTGTCCCGGCGCGATCGTCTGCGCGGGCAGCGTCATGCCGACGCGATACAGATCCGGATCGATCTTCTGCACGTAGATATCGCGCTTCACGCCCTGCTGCGGAATCCACGCCGACGCGAAGTAATGCTGCACCATCGCGATCCAGCCGTTATCCGACGACGGCTCGAACGTGGCCTTGTTCTTGTCGATGTCGGAGAAATCGATCTTCTGGAAGTGCTTCTGATCCGTGTAGACCGCCGGCCCGATGAACGTATGCGAGAAGCGCGGCGTTTCGACCGGCGTGTTGTCGCGCACGAGTTCCATGTAGAGCTTCGGCGAGACCGGCGCGGTGCCGACGTTCTCGATCTTCGTATCGACGTTGATCACGTAGCTGCCGCGCGTGAACGTGTAGGTCTTGATGACCTTCACGCCACCCTTCACCGGCGACTCGAACGCGATCTTCAGCGTCTTTTCGTCGCCCGTCAGCGACGTCTGGCCGGGCACCGGCGTGAAGACGTCGTTGTGGTTCGGGAAGTCGCCGCCGAGCAGGCCCGTGCGCGCGAGGTACGTGTGGTTCGCGGTGTGATCGAACAGCGTGATGTAGAGGTCAGGCTGCTTGCCGTCGCCTTCCTTGATCAGCGAGAGCTTCGAGAGCGTGCCGCCGCGCGTGTCGATTTCGCCGGAGTAGACGTCGGTCGTGAACTTGACGAGCTGTGCCTGTGCCGTGGCGGGCGGCGTCGCCGTGCCAGGCGCGGCCGTGCCGGCAGGCGCGTTCGGCAGTTCGGAAGGCTGTGCGCCGGATGCGGCGGAGCCTGGTGCCGGGTTGCTGGCGGTCTTGGCCGGTTGCGTCGCGCTCGGGAAGAACATCGACGGGCGCCCATGGTCGCGTTGCCAGTTGTCGAATAGCAGGACAACTGACACGAAGAAGATGACCCATAGGACGGTGCGTTTGATATCCATGCGTTGTCTCAGTGTCGATCGGAAAGCGCTTCAGCGCCGTTTAGTGTTGAAAGCTTGTCTTGCGCAGAATCCGCGCGCGACTCGGACGCGTCGTCGGAGCCGGCGTGACCGCGGGCAGGAGGCACGAGATCGACGCCGCCCGCCGAAAGGGGATGGCAGCGGCACAGCCGCTTCACGGCGAGATACGTGCCATGCGCGGCGCCATGATACTGGATTGCCTCGCGTGCGTAGTCGGAACAGGAAGGATAAAAGCGGCACCGGTTGCCGAGCAGCGGGCTCACAGCAACCTTGTAGAAGCGCAACAACGCGATGAGTGCCGTTTGCATAAGCTTCGCGCCGCGCGCCGGGTTCACCATGAGAGGCAAATCTGGCGCAAACCGCGCTTCATGACCCTGACGGGCCGGATGTGTCGTCGACGGCGGGCGCCTCGGGCGGCGCCGCCACGGTTTCGGCCGCTCGGCGCGCAACTTCGCGCACGGCACGGTCGAGCAATGTTTCCAGTTCGCTGCCGACGAGCGCCCGAAGCGGCGGGGAACTCGCGCTCGGCATCGCCTTGCGGTCGAGCTTCGCGTGCAGCCGGACGAGAATATCGAATCCGTTCAGCTGCTCGCGACGCAGCCTGAACGCGTCGCGTGCAAGCCGCTTGATCAGATTGCGCGTGACCGCGCGCGGCGCCTGCTTCTTGCCGATCACCAGTCCGAGCCGCGCTTGCTTTCCGGACGGCTTGCCGTACAGAACGAAGTGCGGCGACCGGCGCCAGGGGCGCAAACGAAAAACGGATGAGAACTCATCCGTTTTCAGCAGCCTTGCGGCCTTGGGGAACGCGGCCTGCGCCGGCAACTGAACGATGTCCTGTCTCAAGACTTCTGTGCGGCGCGTGAGCGGCTCGCCGTCGAGTGCAGCATCCAACCGCGAGCGAACACTCGGCAGACTTAGATTGCCAGGCGCTTGCGGCCCTTCGCGCGGCGAGCGTTGATGACCTTGCGGCCACCAGCGGTCTTCATGCGAACGCGGAAGCCATGGGTGCGCTTGCGGCGCGTCACGGAAGGTTGGTAAGTACGTTTCATGTTGCTCTCACTTGAGTTGATTGACCGCGCGGGCTTGGCTCCAGTGTGGTCACTGCAAGCGCGATGGCCGGAGGTTCAGGAATTCTGTTTTCGCGGAACCCGCTATTTAAACCGTTTTCCTATTGACCGTCAATAGCTTAGCACTCGCGAACGCGCATTCCAGCGCATTTTCGGCCCGTCCGGCGCGTTGATTTGACCCTGTGGATAACTCGCGCGCCACCCACTTTTGGCGTTAGAATCTCGCCTTACTCCCAAATATCCGCCCGCTGCTTCGGCCCGCCGTCCGCCCGCAAACCCTTGCGGCGTAAGCCTCCGGAGCATACCTGCTCGGCTGTGCCGGGACTTGTCCGAACGTTCGGCAAGCACGGCCCGCAGGTGCGGAGCAACCATAACGACCGCATTCG